>JBKPRQ010000145.1:0-28072 GCA_046734635.1 Verrucomicrobiota bacterium | reverse complement strand
TCGATACGCGATAGCCAGGGTCCGCACCCCGGCAGCTCGGCCTGCTTCAGTGACCAGACGACGATGACTCAAAATTGAACCGGAACAATAACCGCCACCGTGAAAGAACATCAGAACGCGGGAGGGATCGCTGCCCGGAACAATCGACCATTCACCCGCCACGCCACCGACATCAACTGCCGTAAGCTTTACATCCTCAGCCACAGGCCAGATAGAACCGACCTCGTCGAGGCGCTTTCGTCGCTCGACCCATCCAACAGGTCGGGGCTTGGAACTTAATAACGTGCGGATCGCTTCGATTTCGCTTTGAGCCATCGCGCTTTAGATAAGTTTTATCCGACAACTGAATCAGCGTACGAACTTTCGGCTTTTTTCTGCGCGTAGACCTTGTCATTCTGCGCGCTCGAACGGCAAGTGAAAAACTATCTCCAGCTCAATCTAAGTTTGCTCTACTGGATTTTGATTGCGCCGTTTACCGGGCAATTTTTTAAAATCGCGCCGATCTTCAAACAAATGGTGGCCATCGGCGTGCGCGCAACACCGATGGTGGCACTCACAGCGTTTAGCGTAGGTGTGACGCTTGCCATGCAGGCAGCTCATTCTCTCCAAAGTCTTGGCGCCGAAATGTACATTCCCGACCTGGTGATGCTCACCCTTTTGCGCGAAATGGGACCGGTCTTGATCGCGGTAATCGTAATCGGCCGCAGCTGCTCGGCTGTCGCAGCAGAGCTTGGGACAATGAAAGTATCAGAAGAAATCGAGGCGCTTGAAGTGATGGCAATCAACCCGGTTCAATATCTGGTGGTGCCCCGGTTTCTGGCGATGATGATAATGCTGCCCGCGCTCACCATATTTGGAAATTACATCGGCATCCTGGGCGGCTGGGCAGTTTGCATTTTTGCGCTCGATTTCAATACTGCCGGATACGTGATGGAAGCATTGCAAAGCGCGGACGCGTGGGATTTGTATTCGGGAATGATCAAGAGCGTGGTATTTGCGTGGATTGTTATCACAATAGCGTGCAATGCAGGGCTGACGGTGGAAGGCGGTGCCGAAGGCGTTGGTCAGGCCACAACAGCTTCGGTCGTGCAAGCGTTACTTGCGATGTTAGTGATGAACGCGGTACTGACTGGGGTTTTCTTTTTCAGTTCATGAATGCCAACGGAGACACAATCATCGAAGTAACCAATCTCGTGCGAAAGTTCGGCGACCGCACGGTGATCGATGACATTTCCTTCAACGTTCATCGCGGTGATACGCTCGTTATCATGGGCGGCAGCGGCTGCGGCAAGAGCACTCTGCTGCGGCATATGATTGGGTCAATGAAACCGACTTCAGGCATCGTGAAGCTTTTTGGCGAAGAAATCACGCGAATGAAAGAGCGCGAGCTTGAACGTGTGCGGTTGCGATTTGGAATGTTGTTCCAATCCGGTGCGCTGCTCGCCTCGCTTACGGTCGGCGAGAATGTGGCTCTGCCAATGTTGCAACACACCGACAAGTCCCCCGATGAAATTGAACAAATCGTGAAACAAAAACTCGAAATGGTCGGCCTGACCGGTTTCGAAGACCTTAAGCCTGACGAGATCAGCGGCGGGATGAAAAAGCGCGTCGGCCTTGCCCGCGCACTTGCTCTCGACCCGGAACTGTTGTTTAGCGATGAGCCAACCTCGGGACTCGACCCAATCATGACCGCTGTGGTAGATGAACTCACCTTGAAACTAACGCACGGAAACCACATGACCGCCGTAGTGGTGTCCCACGACATGACCAGCGCTTTCCGGATCGCCACGCGTATGATTATGCTTGGCCACGGAGGCATCGTCGCGGAAGGCACGCCGGATGAAATTCGCGCAAGTTCAAATCCAGAAGTGCAACAATTTATCCACGGCCAAGCTGACGGTCCGGTCCCATTGAACCTTTCGCAGGAGGAGCACGAGGACCATCAGCACGTCAAACCGCGACCCTTCATTGCAGCGCGGAACAGGTTCCATCGCAAAACAGCATGAAAGGAATGACGAAGTCCGAAAAATGATGGCTCGCACGACAGACTCCATTCGGATTTCGTCATTGATTCGTTATTCGTCATCCGTCATTCGTCATTACAGACCATGAGTTTGATCAAACGAAATCTATCCGACTATTTCGTCGCGCTGTCCGTGATCGCGTGCAGCATCGTTCTGCTTGGTGCGCTCACTTTCGCTCTTTCAGGTTATCGCTTCAAAAAACCAAAACGGACTCTGCAAATCAATTATGAAGACGTGACGGGGATCAAAGTTAATTCCGAAGTGCGCTATGCAGGCGCGCCAGCCGGGCGCGTGATCGCCATGCGTCATCTCACCGCCAAAGAACGCGATGCCAGCGCGAACAAGAAGGACGCAGTGAGAGTCACCGTTAGCCTGGACGAAGGAATTCCGCCGTTGCCCACCGATGTGGCCGCTACGCTGAGCTCTGATACCATGCTTTCGCCGAAGTTTGTAGCGCTCTCAGCAGGGACGCCAGGAGGTCAGACGTTGGCAAACAACGCGGCGATCGAAGGCCACCCGGCGTACGGTCTCGAACAAATCACCGCTGCAGCCGGACCGTTGTTCGAGAATGCAAACAAGCTACTCGACAATCTCGATGCAACTGTCACCGGTCTGAAGAAAGATCTTGGTGAATTTACACCCAAGCTTGGTCCCCTCGCCGATTCGTTGAAAATGGACGTGGACAATCTACAGAACATGATCACAAACCTCGAGGGCGTAGAGAAGAGCGCAGACACTTTCCTCGGCTCAGCTGATTCATTCGTCAAAAGGACGGATAAACAGCTTTCAGAAGATTTGAAACAACTGAATGTGACGCTGCTGAACCTAAAAGTGGTCACCACTTACGCCAAGGAACTTGTGGGTACGCTCGCTGCAAAACCAAACCGCGTCATCTTCAGTGGCAAACCGGCAACACTCACACCTGAATCGGAAATTTTGAAAAGCTCAAAGCCTGTGCCGGCGAGAAAGCCGTAGCACAACCTCGGGAAGCTTGTTTCAAGTCTTGCGTTTCTGCGCAGAACCCGACATCAACCTATTCGTTATGAAACGGCTTTTCCTATTTTTCATTATCTCGGTGGCTTTTCCTTACGCTGTTGTGGCAGGTGATTCCCTTCCGTTTCCCGTCACTCTTGGTGGGCAAGCGGCAAAGGACGGCACGCCTTTCGCAAAGATCGAAAATCCGGTTGCTGCGGATGCGGAACTGGCGGTCGACGCGAAGAGCGACATGATCATTGTGAACGTGAATATGGTGAATGCGAAAAACGAACCGGTCCAGGGCTCAACGCCCGCGGTGATTTTGCTCCAGGGCAAAAGCAAAACAACCATCGACAAAACGATGGATGGAAAGAAGCTTTCCGCCGGACATTACATCATGAGCGTGGTGAGCGAAGGCAAGACTGCCAGTATCCTGTTCACCGTTAAGTAGCGTTTGACTGCGCGAAACGATTCATTTTCGCGGGCCATCTGCCGTTGCTACGGTTTTCGATATCGCCACATCAATTTCAAAAAGCGAATCGCATCGCGTAACGGACGAATCTTGCTCACTTGATCGGTGTAAACGGTCGTAATCGGAATCGATTCGATCCGGTAGCCTTTGCGGCTGGCAATGATGAGCACTTCGGTGTCGTAGTCGAATCGGTCTCCGCCGCCGAGTAGATGTGGAATCAATTGGTGATTCAACATGCGAAAACCGCACTGCGTGTCGGAGATTTCCTGTTTACAAACACGGCTGATCTGCCTGCTCATATAACGATTCACGACGCGTCGGACGAAAGGCATTTCGGTAACGTTGTTCATCCGGTTGCCGATCAAGAATGTCGGTTGCGTCGCGTGCGCCGCCGCTGCCAGGAATCGATCAATCTCTTCTGGGAGATGTTGACCATCGGAATCGAGGAGGATCACCCACGTGATTTCTCGACTGAGGCAATGCTCCAGCCCCGTCTTGATCGCATCGCCCTTGCCGCGGTTTTGATCGTGAACAACGACTTCGGCGCCGGCGTCGCGCGCGCATTGTCCGGTCTGATCGCTCGAGCCATCATCAACCACGAGCACGTGAGCGAGTTGCTCGCGAGTTCGGCGTACGATGTCGCCGATATGTTTCTCATCCTGAAACGCAGGAATGACCGCAGCGGTTTGCGATCTAATATCCATTGTCATGTCAAACGAGTCGAGACGTCTCAAACTGCTCCGTTCTCGACTGCGCTTCGCTAGGAATGACAACGAGTGCAAGCGCACACTGGGTGGCTCGCATCGCGTTGATCATCGGCGGACGGGATGAAAGTCGGCCGCGTGATAAGAGCTGCGAACCAGCGGACCAGAAGCGACATGCAGAAATCCTTTTCTCCGCGCGATGTCGCCGTAGTAATTGAATTGCTCCGGGGTGATGTACTCGACCACCGGTAAGTGCTTCGGCGTCGGACGCAAATACTGGCCCATCGTGAGCACGTCACAGCCGACGTCACGCAAATCGTCCATTGTCTGAAAAAGTTCGGTCTCCTTTTCGCCAAGGCCGAGCATGACGCCACTTTTGGTTACGACTTCTCGAGAAAGTTCTTTCGCGCGTCGTAACGCTTTTAGCGAGGTGCGATACTTTGCTCGCGAACGCACCAACGGTGTGAGGCGTTCTACCGTTTCCATATTGTGATTGTAAATGTCGGGCCTGGCATCGAGCACGACTTGGATGGACCGTTCCTGTGCGTGAAAATCTGGAACAAGCACTTCGACAATCACCGAAGAATCCATCTCGCGAATCGCCGTAATGCTGCGAGCGAAGTGATCAGCGCCGCCGTCCTTGAGATCGTCGCGTGCCACCCCCGTAATCACGACGTGCTTTAGCTTCATCCGTCGCACCGCCTCGGCCACGCGCTGCGGTTCGTCCTTTTCCAGCGCGAAAGGCTTGGCCGTTGTCACGGCGCA
Organism: Verrucomicrobiota bacterium; assembly: GCA_046734635.1. GTDB lineage: Bacteria > Verrucomicrobiota > Verrucomicrobiia > Chthoniobacterales > UBA10450 > Udaeobacter. The sequence continues at coordinate 23,132 of JBKPRQ010000145.1, read as the reverse complement.
AAATCCGCACGCGCGGGTGCAACGATCACCCGCGATCATGAAAGTCGCCGTTCCCTGGCTCCAACATTCCCATCGGTTGGGACATTGCGCGCTCTCGCAAACGGTGTGTAACCGCAAATCGGAAATGAGCGCCTTGGTTGAAAAGAAGACCGGATTGGATGGCAACCGCACTTTGATCCAGGCCGGTTTGTGCGGCTGGTGCAAGGCTGGATCAATCTTTGCGCAAGACATGGAACAAAGTTACAACGTTAAAAAAGTTACAAAAGTTAAATCAATCTGTAGAGGCGCCCTATGGCGCCGACTCGAACAGTTCGGCGGTCATAGATCGCCGCTACAGCTTCGTCCGTCCTGAAAGCGCGGCCGAGAGCGTCAACTCATCGGCTGATTCAAGACCGCCGCCGGCCGGAATACCGCGGGCAATACGCGTCAGGTTGACCGGTCTGTGCTTCACGAGCTCGACAATGTAATTTGTGGTCGATTCGCCTTCCACATCAGCGGGCAGCGCGAAAATGATTTCGGTGATCTTTTCCTGATCGACGCGTTCCAGTAATTCTTTGATGCGCAAATCGTCGGGGCCAATATGATCGAGGGGAGCAATCTTCCCTCCCAGCGAATGGTATCGTCCACGAAAGGCATTGGTTTTTTCCAAAGGAAGGATGTCGGTGGGTTGTTCTACAACACAGAGCTGTTCAGTGGAGCGCGAGGGATCGGCGCAGATCTCGCACAATTCGCCAGCGGAAAAAAATCCACATAGCTTACAGGAACGAATTGCCTGACGGGTTTCGGCGATAGCGCGAGAGAGTTGCTCAGGCTGATCGCTTCGCGCTCGTATCATCCAGAGTGCGATCCGCTCCGCCGAGCGAGGACCTACTCCCGGCATCTGTCGCAGTTGCGCAATCAAATTCCGGATTGCCACCGGATATTCTGTTCTTCTCAAAGCGCTCTCAGTTTTCTTCCAACTGTGGTTCCGCTAGCTGCAAAACAAGCGGCTCCAGCCGGCGCAAATAGAATTGCAATGCAGGATCGTCTTCACCCTCGGGTCCGCGTGCTTTCTGAAATTCGGAATACGCTTCCGCCCAACGCTTTTCTCGATACAGAACGACGCCGCTCCAGAAGGAATCCCTGCGCGCGACAAGCTCCGGCCTGGCTTCCGAAGCGAGCCAAAGCGGTTCATAGATTTCAAGGCGGTCGTGCGAATTAGTTCCGCTCACAAAATCAATTGGACGCGCGACGATTGTCTCGCTGACGCTGTCGAAAGTATGCGTATCAATCAGGATCTTCGATCCATACCGGTGATTCAGGGCACAGAATCTTCGCGCGAGCTCAATCGGTTCGCCGCTTGCCAGGAGCGCCGGGTGTACGTTGTCCCTTAGCGCGCCTGCAATGATCGCACCTGAACTGATACCGGCGTGCATTTCCCAGTCACCAAAAATTTCTTCGTTCTCCTGTCGTCGCTCGCGAAATTTTCTTGTTAAATCAAGCACAGCACGGGCCGCGTTTTCGGCATTTTGACCATCGGCGTTCGGAAATCCGAAAATCGCAACCACCCCTTCCCCATCGGCAGCTTGTAAATACGCTCCTCTTTCGATCAGGCCATCGGCAGTTTCACGAATAAATTTCGCCATTGTTTCAGCGAAACCAGCGGGATCAGATGAATCCGTGAATCCATGTTGATTGGCCATGTCGCACACCACAACAGTTGCTTCGTACGTTTTCGCTTGTCCATCGAACGGGCCGTCGCTGACACGATGGAATTCCTTTTTCGAAAGGCGGTTCGCAAAGAGCGTCCATACTAAATAGGAGCGGTCTCTCTGCAAAAAAGCGGTCCAACCCTCCGCTGCAGCCACTGCCAGCACAACTGCTAAAATGCACGGAACGGGCTGGAAGAAAATCCGGTAAAGCGAGCACACCCACGCCAGGGCAAGCAACTCAATCAGCAAGAAACCGAACAACGAATAGCTTCGCGCACGTGGCAGCTTCCTCAGGCCGAGCCAGGCGACACCGATAGCTGTCACCAAGACAAAAACGTACTGCCATTTTTCGCCTACGACCCTTGTCGCACCGGCATAGTCGCTAACAAGCCTTGCGACACCAGCTTCAAAACCCGCCAATGCCTTCGTCGCGTGCAAGACTCCGACAACGATGGTGACGGCAACTCCAATTACGAGCGTTGTGACTAACGACCGCTTCATGAACAATCAGGCCTTTTGCGCCGCGACAGCCGGGTAATAGGATTGGACTACGAGCTCGCTTAGGAACTTGTCAGGCGCATCGACGGCTCCGGCGTTGATGACAAACTTTGCCTGGCCGGTGTTCTTCTTAACGAGGCTCAATCCAAACTGGTAGTCTTTAAATAAGTGCGCGCAAAGATCGGTCATGGTCATCCGCTCGGTTTGTGCCCGCTCCACAAGGCGCCGCACGGCATCGTCATCAAAAACAATTTCCAATCCATGCTCGCGGCTGAATTTCTCCGCAAATTGACGGGCGCCGGCCTCGAGCATTTGCGCTTCCAGCTTGTGTCCCTCAACCATTAGCCGATCCAGCACATGCTGCGGCTCGCGCACCAGCGCGGCAGTTACACGCAACTGACTCAGTCCTGATCCAGCCAGGTAGTATTTGTAATCGCGAAACAATTTCTCGAACACCGTGAGTAAGCCACGCGCACCGGTTTTTTCCTTCGCGGCCGCCTCCGCCAGCAATCGTAGCGCTTCGTCTTCAAAACTGATTTCAATCCCGTAGGCGCGGAAAGCGCGCTCGTATTGCCGGAGCAAACTGCCCTCGGAATACTTCATGATGTTAAAGAGATCATCGGCATCGAGGTCTTCACAAACGACCCGCACCGGCAGTCGGCCAATGAATTCCGGCTCAAATCCGTATTCGATAAAATCCCGGGTCGTCACGTGCTGGAACAATTCCTTGTCCATTACTTGAATTGGTTCAGCGCTAAATCCGATCTGTCCCTGCCGAACACGTCGCGCTACATGGTCCTTCAATTTTTCAAACGCGCCGCTCACCACGAAGAGAATGTGGCGCGTATTGATCGTTTCTCGTTTTGCCTTCCCGCGCCGTTGAAATTCGAACGCCGCCTGCAATTGCGCCTGCAGATCGTTCATGCTGCGAACTGGCACTTCCGTTTCCTCCATCAACTTTAGCAACGTGGTCTGCACGCCGCGGCCGCTAACATCCCGGCCGATCAAATTTCCCGCCGCGGCGATCTTGTCGATTTCGTCGATATAGATGATTCCAAACTGCGCCAGGTTCACATCCCCATCGGCTTTGTGCACCAGCTCGCGCACCAAATCTTCCACATCTCCGCCGACGTAACCGGTCTCGCTAAACTTCGTCGCATCCGCCTTCACGAATGGCACCTTGATCAGGTCGGCGATGTGTTTGATGAGATAAGTTTTGCCGACTCCAGTCGGTCCAACCAAAATCACGTTTTGCTTGATGTATTCAATCTCCTGCGCACGTGTAGCATCTTCTTTTTCGAGACGGCGCAGGTAATTGGCGTGGTTGTAATGATCGCAAACCGCGATCGCGAGGACCTTTTTCGCTTCGTCCTGCTTGATCACAAAGCGGTCGAGGTACGCTTTGATATCGCGCGGGAGCAGGTTGAACTCGAATTCTTTGTGGTCAGTCTTCTGCGACTTTTCCTCCTCTTCTGCTGCCGCTGGCTCCGGTTCGGCAAAAGTCGCCACTGACACGCGATCGCCGAAGTTCTGTTTCATGAATTCCGTGATCTTGGCTTTCAGTTCCTCCGGCGAAGGAAACTGTGGTGGTGGGTTTTGCTCCATATCGCTATCAAGAAAGGTCGCGTCAAAAATCAATTATGGCAATGATTCGTCTGGAATCTGACGCTCGGGACCAGAAATTCGTTCACCCTGTTTCTAGTTCCCTAGGCGAGTGGCCTGCCATCGTCTTCGGAGAAGCCGATCCACCTGGAAACTTGGAACGCGTTGTCCTCAATGCGCCTGACCAATATCGGGGAAGAGGACAGGAATCTGCTTCCCGTATTCAGGCTTGGCTCTTGTAGCGGCTTCAGCTAATTCCCTCGCCGCTTCAGTTTGGCCGGTTTCACTGGCAAAGACAGCGCAACGCCATTGTCGATCCGCTGTGTCGCGCGTTCCCGGCTCAATGAACGATTCGGATACAGCCAGTAATTGCTTTGGCGGGAGCTTGTCCCATGTGATCCATGCAATCCCGTACGGAAGTTTCATGGTCAGGCCTTCATCCGTGGCGCTCACTATGCCTGTATACTGCGCGCCGGAGCTATCTGTGAGCGTACCGGAAAAATGCGCACGATTGAGATCGTCAACCAAAGTGTTCTTCCAATCAGACATGAGCCGTGCTCTCTTCTCCGCGACTTCTTCGGCAGGCTTATAATATCCGCCGATCAGCCTCACCTTTCTGATTCCCTCGGCAGCCTGAGCAAAATGATAAAGGGCAACCTGCGCTTTATAATTGGCAAGCGCTCTGTTCCATGGACCGCGGTCCAGCCATCCCGTTGCACTCGCTGCCAGTTCCGTCCCCGACGGCAAAAAACTGCGCGCGATAATGAACAAAATCCCAGCGGCCACTATAATCGGTAAACTCACACGAATGAGAAGTGGCATGCGCCGAGTCCTGCGAGACAACGCGGAGAACCAGTGTCGCCGCCGCATCCCACCGCTGGTTGCATCCTCCAACTCCAACGCACGCCATGCTCGCTCGAGCTCCGTCACCAGATCGTCATAGGAGGAAAAGCGTTCCGCCGGATCAGCTGCGATCATTCGCTGCAAAACTTCTGCCGTTGCTGCAGAAACGTCCGGCGCAGTGACCCGCAAATCGAGAGGTCGTTGTTTTGATTCGAGTAATTCAGTCGCGGAATTAGTGCTGGCTTCGATTGGCGGTCTGCCTGCGATCGCATGAAAGAGGGTTGCGCCCAAACTGTAAATGTCGCTGCGGAAGTCTTCCGTGTCGTTGTTTAGTCTTTCCGGCGAGACATATTCCGGGGTCCCCCAAACAACACCCCCGATCCCCCAGCGTCGTGTCCCGGTGCTGGCAAGACCAAAATCGCCAATTTTTGCGGCGTGTTCATCGACAAACAAAATATTAGCCGGCTTCACATCGCGGTGAATCAAGCCTCGCCGGTGGGCGGCACGCAATCCCTTTGCAACCTGAATGCCAATTTCCAGCACGCGCTTTTCCGGCAAGCGCGTTTGCAACGCCATCAGATCGTCCAGGCTTCCATGATCCACCAGCTCCATGACCACGTAGAACTGGCCGTAATCTGTTCCCGAATCGAAGACTTGTATTACGTAAGGATGATTCACGGCGGCGGCAATGCGCGCCTCTTGTTGTAATCGAGCCTTATGATCTTCTTCGCCGCCAAGATCCCTGCGCAATAGCTTCAGCGCTACGAATCGATCCAGCTGCAGATCGCGCGCCTTATAAACTGTGCCCATTCCACCAACACCCAGAGTCTCGATTACAGCGAAATGATCGAAGGTCCGTTGGACGCGTACTTTCTTGCCGCACGTTGGACAGGCGATGCGCGCCAATGGCTCGGCCTCTGTCGTATCGACAGTCGTCCCGCAAGCGGGGCATGTTTGGGCGCTCGGCTCACTCGCCATTGGGCAGCAATTGTAACATTCAGTCCTTTTGGGGCAACGAAATGACACGCAAACTCACACCGAGCAGTCAAATCGGTGACTTCTGAGGGTGAAAATCGGCTCGATGCCTAGTCTGGTTGTAGAGGCGTTTGTGCCAAACGCCTGATCAATCGGCTCGGTGCTTGACACAAGCACCGCTACAACTGCTTTCTCTCTATCAGCTTAATGAAGCACCCGATTTTTCGACTTGGCGACTGCCGAGTCTATTATTCCATACGGATTCAAAGTTTGTTCCGTATATCAATCTGTCTATGAGGCAACTCCCAGCCGGAAATTCGAGTCAGATCGAGCTTGTCGTATCAGCAAACGAAGCAAGGCTTCGGCTCGACCAGTTTCTGGCGAACCGACTTCCAGAATTCTCCCGGTCACGACTTCAGGCATTGATCCGCGATGGATTCGTTCGGCTCAACAACGCAACCAGTCGACCAAGCCAAATTGTTCGAGGCGGCGATACGATTGAGCTAATCGAGCCGCCCCTGGAAAAAATCGAGACCCTGCCAGAGCCGATCCCACTTGAAATCCTCTTCGAAGACAACGACCTCATCGTCATCAACAAACCGGCCGGCCTTGTCGTTCACCCGGGCGCCGGTCATCGCGAACACACTCTGGTTAATGCCCTGCTGAACCATTGCACAACATTGTCGGGAATCGGCGGGAAAGAGCGACCTGGAATCGTTCATCGTCTCGACAAAGAGACAAGCGGCGCCCTTGTTGTGGCCAAGAACGACGCGGCGCATCGCGGCTTATCGAAGCAGTTCGCGGAGCGCGCGGTTGAAAAGATTTATCTTGCACTGGTCGCCGGAAAATTACGCAAGCCCGCTGGCGTCATTGAAGAAAACATTGCTCGACATCCAGTTCATCGACAACGAATGAGCGCGACGGCCCCACGCGGACGCGCAGCTAAAACCGAATATCGCGTCGTTCGGTCAGGCGACCGGGCCAGTCTGGTCGAATGCAGGCTACACAGCGGACGGACTCATCAGATTCGTGTACATCTTCATCACATCGGTCACCCTGTGCTTGGCGATAAAGTTTATGCGCTACGTCTCGCAGAGAATTTTCCGCGACAAATGTTACATGCATGGAAGCTCGGATTTCGTCATCCTCGCACTGAAGAATGGAAAAGCTTTGAAGCGCCGATCCCTGACGATTTCAAACACGCTCTCGCGGCAAGCGGTTTAAAGTTCGGCCTTCAGGCGGAATCCGAGAATCTCACGCGATGACGACACGGACTGTTCGGTGTCGGCCAACAGCCGCCGCGCGCAGTCGTGCTATTGAGCTTTGAACCTTCGTTGATAAATCTCGGTCATCGTCGCCAGCGCACCGACCGCGCTGTAGACAAGAGAAAGTTCCGATTGCGGATCGATTTCTGCCCAGCTATCGAGCTCTCCTCTCAGATCGCGCAACAAGGTCACACTCTTGGTATCGCTTGCGGAGCACTCCTGCAATCTGGTTGTCCATTTTTGCTTCGCTTCGTCTGGCAAATTGCTGTTTAGCGAAATCGCATCGCTGATCTGGACAAGTCGCCTGATGATCTTGTCCCTCAGGGTTCTTTCATCATCTACCTCGCTCATGTCGTCGACGTCGTAGGGCAGTCCTTCATCTGCAGGCAGGTGCAAGCCGTGTAACGCCGCAAGCGCTTCGCCGCTTACTCCTTTCTCGATGCTGCGATTTGCCTCAGAAATCCAGCGGTCCTGTTTTTCGTCCCAAGACTTATCGTCGACGCGCTTCTGAGTATCACCATCCATCTGTTGTCCCTCAACTCTGAGAGTCCGTGCGTCCAATCTCTTTACCCTATCCCCCCCGACGCGGCACCATCGCGTTGGCCAGCATTGTCTGAACGATTTCGCCGCCCTGGTTCGTGGTTACGTTGCGCAGCCGAATAATGCCGTAACCGGGCTTGGAACGCGACGGCCTCAACTCCAGAATCTCAGTTTCAACAGTAAGCACATCACCGGGTCGCACCGCGTTCGGCCAACGCAATTCGTCAACACCAAGCCCGATGGCGCCCTCGGCGAAGTTTAGCGTTTGCACAAACAGCCGCATCGTCATGGCAGCCGTGTGCCAGCCACTGGCAATCAATCCTTTGAAAAGCGTTCGCTCTGCGGCATTCCGGTTCAGATGAAACATCTGCGGATCGAACTTGTGAGCGAACTCGATGACCTGTTTCTCGGTAACATTCAGCGGCTCAGATCTGAATCGGTCGCCCACTTTCAAATCGTCGAAGTAATGCTCTTTCATTCCGGATAATCGGGAAGCCCACATTCATGCTTCATGTCTCTGGATTGAGCAATGCCTAATGTGTGGCGCCGACCACAAATTGTTTTGACCATCAATTACCAGGCGCCGCGACACCCCCTCCGCTAGACTTCGGCGTGGCGCTTTGGGTTACAACTTTGGGCTGCATGTTATGAGACGGATCCAGACTCGCTGGGAGCGAGGTAAAAGTGGCCTTTGCCAAAGACTCCAACTGGCTCTTGTTGGGGTCAGCTTACGTCCGGAGACTTTGGCGCATAAAACATGCATTAACAATCAACATGAAAGAGGAGACATCATGAAAAACATAATTGTAACGTTCGTCTGCTTGCTACTTGCTCCGCTTGCATTTGCGCAGCCGGGTCCGACAAACAAAAAACAAACAACCACAGAACCAGTAACAGTAACGGGAGCTGTCATCAAAATGATGGCGGAGGAAGGAGCTGCTGCCAGTTATCAGCCTCTTAGGACGCTGGTCATTCGAGAGGACAACTCGAATTATCCGGGCCGTTACGTTCTCGACGGGCCGGGTCGCGTTGTGAACAAGGCGGGCCAAGCTGTTCAGACCTCCATCAAACCTGGCGCTCGCGTCCGTGTTTATTACGCAAACACCGGCGATCTGCGTTCGATTGATCACGTGGTTCTTTTAGACTGATTCGGCGCAGAGCTTCGAATAACACTGATAAAGCCGCAGGGTTCCAAGCCCTGCGGCTTTTTTTTGACTGGCTTGCTTCCCTGACAAGAGACGTCCGGATCCGAAAAGAGATTCGATCCATTTGTGTCTCGAAAAGGAGAAATGGCGAACGATGAAGACATTGTCGTCGCACGTCTCACTTGAAATCAGTTGGAGGGCAAACAATGAATGGAACATTTCAGTTATTCGCGCAGCACGAGTTTGAAAACAGCTTCCAGCATCTTGTTGATCGCAAGATTCGGGAACAACGCTTCGACGAGCGGCGACTTGCCGAGCAGCGCACTACAAGACACCGTTTCCAAGCAAGGAAGTCTTGCGTCGCCGATGCACGGCGGTATCGCATTGCCCGAGAATTTCTGGTCGCAATCGTAACGCAACTCGACTGGAATAACCTGATTCGCCGCCGTCGACCTAGGCATATTCAGAAGCAGCTGGCTTAAGGAATTTCGAAACGATCAACTCAAGCACTGGCCAACCGTGAAACAGGCCAGCTAGTGATCTTTTCTAGCCGCGCCCAACAGCAGGAAATAACGGCTGAGACATAGCCTTAACTCCATCGCGTTTTGCTCGGCTCATGCGTGAAGATTTCTGGACTGAATTCTGTGCTTTTGCATCGTGGACACGCGCCGGCCGCTTTCAGCGTCTTGGGCGCCGGGTCCATAAATTCAATTCCATCTGCTGAGGTTTTCCGGTTAGTTTGCGCGATATGCGCGACCAAAATTTAAGCAAAAGCGCCTTCATGTTCGTATGAACATATCAATCGCGGTGCCGCTGTCTATGTTAAAAAACAGCTCGATTTTGTTAGTCGCTATGGCCCTTGCTGTGCTTGTCGGTTGCCAAACTGCCGCGGAGAAGCAACGAGCAGAAGCACGGCCAGGCGACCTCGCCAATTGTGCGCAGATTCGCGAAGTGCAGGGTGGCTGTGGAAAAAATGTAACTCTTACAGAGGTATACGTTGACAATATGCACAAGAACCGCACGGTGCGGGCGACCGTTCGCAAGCATTCGCAAGAAGGCGACGAAGACACGGACTATGCTATCGCCGGAGGTGGCCAGCTCTTTATCGGCTGTGGGAGCAGCGGCACCACCTTTACCGTTGTCGGGTGCGAATTGTTGAAGGCTGAAACTGAAGAAAGGTGACACGCTTGACTCTTCACCGATCACCAATCACTTCTCACATTCGTAGATTATCGCGGCTTTGATCTAATCTCCGATGCTCTCCCATTCGGTGGGCTCGGGTACACCGGAATCTCCCACGCACACGGCTACGCAGAGTTTACAGCCCGTTGGATGATGCCCTGATCCGCGCGTTTTATGACCACCACACCGTAATGAAGATCATCGCTTCGTTATTTGTGTGCGTGACGCAGAGAAGCCGGCTAATGCGTTCCTCCTTCAACCACTCGTTTATCGTTCGCTCCAATATGCCCCAGTCGGCGCTGTGAAAAATCTTCATCTTCATCAATAACGCTTCTCTTACGCGCCTGACTCCGCAATCGCAATCTAAGGCGCTTTGCAACGCGCGGTGCTCTGTGATTCACTACCACATGAAACGACTAGCACTCTCAGCACTGATAATCTTGATGCCAGCGCTACTGCGGGCCGATGAAAAAGAAACAATGCTCCAAGCATTAGGGCAGTACGAACAAGCGTGGCGATCAACGACGTCGTGCGAGTTGACCAGCAATGCGTGCCAGACTCGCGAGATATTTATATTGCAGCAAGCAGCACAGGCTGCGGATCGCTATCTTACGACGCCCGATGCCAAGGAAAGCCCTTGGCGTTCAGTCGCACAATCAGCAATCAAATTCAGCCAGGCGCGAGGCGAAGCTTATGCAAAATACATACAACTCCGCAATCAAGACGCGGAAGCTGCTGAAAAGGCATATCATTCAGTTGTTGATCCGCTGGAAGCTGGCTTTATCTCGACATTAAAAGCCGCGATACGTGGTGACGAAAACTCCCGTGAGATTGCAGAGCGTTTTGGGCTAGTTGATTTCTGACGACTGCTTTACAGGATCGCGCTAGAATTGCGTTTTGATTGACAGATGACTCCCGCGCCGCGCAATTCCATCGCCGGATTCTAGAGCCTTTATGAACTCGACGACTTCTAAAGTTTTCACCGTCATCGTCCGAAACTGCGACAATACATCCCACGCTCGTAAGATCGCAGAGTTATTACGCGCTTCCTTTCCCCACAGATCGGAGCACATCACATCTGATGAGGTCATAAATCTTATCATTACGGTGAAGGCCGACAGTCTCGATTCCGTATGTAATGTCATTTCGCCTGCGCTTGGGAAATCCGAGGCAAGATTTGGCTCCGACTGGGTTTGGCTCGAGAACGGGAGGACATCGTCTGAACCACCGCCCCACTTTCGGTTTGAGCCTCCAACACGTTTACGAAGTCCGGCCCCGCAAAGGTAAACGCGGCTTCGATCTAATTTCCGATGCGCTGCCATTCGATCGGCTGTGGTGTCTTTAGCCGCACGCGATCGATGGAGCCGCTGTCTAGAACAAACCAGCGTGAAACTGATCACTTATCACATTGTTGAAACGGGCTTGCTACGCCATAGCTTCTTGACTCGCCTGGAGCCTTACGCGAAGACTGGTTGGCGAAGGCGGGCGGTTAGCTCAGTGGTAGAGCATCTCGTTTACACCGAGAGGGTCGGGGGTTCGAAACCCTCACCGCCCAGATTAATAGTGATAAGTGACTAGTGATTGGTGATCAGTTTTGTGATCGGAGGCAGGTGGGAGAAATCTTCGAATGTTTGGCTCTATGAAAAATTTTGCGCTGATCCGTGTGTTTCGTGGGCCAACTATGATGTTGGCGGTTCCCAGAGTTCAACGCGGTTGCCTTCAGGATCCATGATCCAGCCGAACTTGCCGTAGTCGGAACTCTCCACTTTCGGATCAACATCGACGCCTTCGCGTTTCAATTGCGCCAAAACCTCTTCCAGATTCTCGACTTGGAAGTTCATCATGAAAGGCTTTTTGCTCGGCGCAAAGTAATCGGTGCCTTCCGGAAATGGAGACCAGACGGTGTATTGCTCCGAGTTTGGATCGTCCGCTTTTCGCCATTTGAATATCGCGCCGTTATCCTTTTCGCACTCGATGCCAAGATGCTCACGGTACCAATCACGCAGCCTGTCCGGATCGTTTGCCTTAAAGAAAATTCCGCCTATCCCAGTAACACGCTTCACGTCATGATTCTCCTTATTCAAGGTCAATGCGGCGTTGGCCTGGGCGGAGGGGTTGGGCTTCTCGACGGGGTCGGACTCACCTGGAAAATGGTCCCCTGGTTGTGAGCGCCGCCTTCTGTCGTCATGCCATAGAGCCATCCGTTAACGAGAATCACGTTGTCGATCGGTTTAGCGCCGTCGTCATTATTTGTTTTCCCACCAAAGCTGTAAAGGCGTTGGTAATTGTTACCACTGGTGTTGATCACGAAGACCGTGCCCAGGTCATTGTCACCGCCGTTGGCCGTCGTGCCATAGAGCTGACTGCCCACCAGCAGAAGCGAGCCATAGGGATTTTTGCCGTCATGATGAGTTTCGCCAAACCTATGAAGCAAGCTGAATGATTGGTCATCAAGGTTCAGTTTGAATATCACTCCGTCATCATGATGCCCACCGTTAGTTGTCATACCGTAGAGATGATGACCCGACTGAACAACGTAACCGTGGTCGGTCGTCGCGCCGTCGTCGTGTCCGCCAGCAAAATCGTGCAGGACAGAGTAACTATTGTCGCTCGTATCGAACTTGAACACGACGCCGAAGTCGTGTTCGCCACCCTTGCGCGTCATTCCATACAACTTCGTCCCATCGGGATCCAGTGTGAGGCGTCCGTGGGGTTCCTTGCCCGTTGATGATGAGCACGCGAAAGAGAATAACGTTTGGAAATTCGCCGGAGTCGGCGTAGCCGTCGCTGTAGGAGTAGGTGTGGGCGTCGGCGTGGCTGGATTAAAGGAAAAGATGACACCCTCGCCGTTGTCGCCTCCGGCCGCCGTCATGCCATAGAGAATGTTGGTTGGTGCGACTACGAAACAGCTATGCGACTCATCGCCGATGGAGTTGTGAAGGCTCAGGAGTACCTGGTAGCCAGTGCCATCCTGGCCGATGGAAAAGATGATCCCGTTATTGTGTGATCCACCGTCCAACGTTGTCCCGTACAATAGACCGTTAAACGGCGTCATCGCGTCGTGACGGGGATTGTCACCGTCATCAGTATCGTGACCGGCGAACACGTGATCGATTGAATAACTCGATGCCACATTGTCAGGATTGATGTGAAAGATCACACCGTAGCTGCCGACGGGTGTGCCCCCGGGCGTGGGCATGGTCGAGATCGTGGTAGTCGTGCGTCCGAAGAGGAAGCCGTTCACATAAGTCAGCGAACCCTTTGGCACGCCACCGTCTATTGGCTGTGCCGTGCCGAACGAGTAGATCGTGCTAACAGGGGGAGAGGCCGCGGTGCCGCGAAGAACCATTGCAACTACGAGCCCAAGCATCAAAACAAATGCAACGATAAACCTCGCCTTTCTCGTATCCATGATTGTCAGCGTGTCTGAAGTCCTGGCATTTTAGCAAGACTAAATTGGTGTGATCGTCGCGTTGCAGTGCTTGCCAATTGCTTGATTACTGCAAATTGGTATCCGCTCGAAACAGCCGGACGAAAATCAAAATATGTGACGCGATAATGAGCGGCACCAGGAACGTCGGAAGAAGACTGAGTGGAAACTCCCGAAGCGAGTGCATCGACTGCCAGTCATTCAACCCAAACCGTAGAGCGCTGGAGACAACAAAAACAATATCGATAAGCCCCAACGTGTTCCAGATAAGTAAGAGCTTCTTCGCAAATTGAGTTGGCATCGCGCCAACCACAGCTGGCGCCAGGACGGCAACAACGATGTCGCCCCAACCCGCTGGTCTTGCGAACTCGCACGGTAATTGGTTGCGCTGACAAAGCACCAGGAAGTACACACCGGCAAATAACCGTGTCACATGGAACAACACCAGCCAGCGAAAGGCGATATTCAGCGCCCACACCTTGACCGGGGTGATTTTCCAACACGCTAAAAGAACAAGCGCGGTCAGTGTCCATACTGTCGCGGCGACGGCTTGTGCGCTTGCATTCTGAAACCACCCAGCCAGGCCCACCGCAAAGCACAGCCAGCCAAGAAGAATCAGGGTAACGACCCTGTTCGGATTAGCCTTCATGGCGAGTCACGGCTGACACCTTGTTTAGGATAACATTTCCGTCACTGCCGCCTCACAGTGAATCTTTGTCGTGTCGAGAAATGGTATTCCCTCGTGTTCTGAATCGCGCAGAATCAGCGGCAACTCTGTCCCAGCAAGAATAACACCATCGATATCGTGCTTCGCTTTCATGCGATCGACAATTGCCAGCAGCCCAGCGCGCGTCTCCGGCAAAAACTTCCCCGGGATCAATTCATTCAGATACTTGTCATGAATGTAAACCTGATCGTCTGGATCTGGGACTAGAAGGTCCGGTCCCTCTCGCGAGAAAACTTTTGGATAGAAAGTTGCCTGCATGGTGTAGCGCGTCCCGAACAAAGCGAGCCGTTTCAACTTTCGCACTTTGGCCGCAGCGCATGTTGCTTCGACGATGCTGATCAATGGAATTGCTGATCTGGATGCGACCTCTTCAAAGACGATGTGAGGTGTGTTCGCCGAGATCAGACCGAAGGTTGCACCAGCTCGCGCAAGCTTGCCAACTTCCTCAACGAGATAATCAGCCATCCCGGCCAGATTGCTTGCCTCCATGAAATCGAGTCCCTTCTTCAGATTTAAGCTGTTGATGATGAATTGCGGATAACTCCCATCGCGAGTGTGCTCACGATAGAGCGCGATAATCCTCTCGTAATAATCAATCGTGCTTTCAGGACCGAGACCGCCAATGATTCCAAGCGTTTTCATGCGTTAACCACGAATCCGCCTTCGCTGAAGCTACGGCGTGACACGTGAACACAAATAAACACGAATCCATAAGAGTCTATGTTTTCAGATTGCGATCTGCTATTCGTGTCAATTCGTGTTCATTCGTGGTTAAATGAAAAGTCGATCCGCGCTTCGCTTTGTCATCATCATCGGGATCGCCAATTTCTTTGCCGATTTTACCTATGAAGGCGCGCGCGGAATTATCGGTCCATTTCTCGGTTCGTTAGGCGCGAGCGCGGCAATTGTCGGGTTTGTCGCGGGTCTTGGTGAGCTGACGGGCTATGGGTTGCGATCGGTCTCGGGATACTTCGCGGATAAGTCGCATAGACATTGGGCGTTCGCTTTCGTCGGTTACGCAATCAATATGCTCGCAGTCCCCGCGCTCGCGCTCACCAGACAATTGCCGCTTGCCGCAAGCTTGGTGGTTTCCGAGCGCGTTGGTCGGGGCATTCGCAAACCAACTGTGGAAGCGATGCTTTCATACGCCGGCAGATCAATCGGCGCCGGCTGGGTATTTGGGCTGAACGAAGCGCTCGACCAGGCAGGCGCAACGATCGGGCCGTTAGTCATGGCGCTGGTTCTTTATCTCAACGGCGGATATCGAACCGGTTTTGGCATCCTCCTCATTCCAGCCTTGCTTTGTCTCGCGACTTTGGTCCTGGCGCGACTGCTTCATCCGCGCCCGCACGAACTGGAAGAAGGCGCCGGACACACCTTTGCAACGCCCAATCTGAAGCAAGCTTATTGGATTTATCTCGCGGCGGGCGGATTGCTTGCCGCCGGGTTCGCCGATTTCGCATTGATCGGTTTTCACTTTCAAAAGGCGAAAGTCATGCCGGGAAACTTGATCCCTGTGTGTTATGCGGTTGCGATGGCAGCCAGCGCTCTTGCATCGATTCCCTTGGGCCGGTTATTTGACAGACTCGGTCCAAATGTGTCGTTGTTTGCTTTTCTGATTTCTGCCGCCGCTGCTCCGTTCATTTTTCTAGGCACATCAGTCTTTGCATTAGTTGGAATGATCTTTTGGGGAATCGGAATGAGCGCGCAGGGTTCGCTCTTTCAAGCGATGCTTACTGGTGTTATTCCGCCACAGAAACGCAGCACAGCGTTTGGCTTGTTTGATACCGGATACGGAGTTGCATGGTTTCTTGGGAGCGTGGTGATGGGACTGCTATACGACAAATCAATTCTGGCTGTGGTACTGTTCTCAGTCATTCTTCAACTTGTTGCTATTCCCGTTCTTTTTATCGCGAATAAGAAGCGCTAGCGTTTCCTTGTGGATCCCTACGCGAAGCCTAAGGAGAAAAAAGTCGGTGCTCGTCGCCCGAAAATTTCACATTTGCCGCACTCCGTCGAAAGAAGGACACGAAGAGAACGCCAGGCAGAGAAGGAAGCAGTGGCCGCCGAGCGACGTGCAATCAAAAAGGCAGCGCGTCGCCACTTAAAACAGCAATTGCTTCAAGAACTCGATGCTGCCGACTCGTGACGGCAGGCTACAGCATCACCGCTTTGCGTTTTGCGATTCGACGGTCGGCATTAAAGTTCGCCTCATGCGTAAGGCCGATTTGTCAGTCGTCACTTCCACATTACTCCTAATAACGCTCGCCGTTGGCCACGCCCAGACTCCTCCCCAGCGCAACCCGGACGTTTCAAACAAGGCGCTGATCACGAAATCAACGCCGGGCGTAAGCACTGACGCCTTCAAGAATCCGAGTTCTAGCGGAATTGATGCACTGCGCAAGATGGCGGACGAATATTACGCCTGGCGGAATGAAAATCACCCGGTCAGGAGCAGCGAGGCCGGACTGCATACGTGGGACGACCGGCTGACTGATTATTCGCCGGCGAAAATCGCAGAGCGCGCAGAACACGTGCATTCGCTTCTGGAAAAGGTGCGCGCGATGAAAACGGATAACTGGCCGAAGAACGATCGCATCGACTGGATCCTGTTCCGCGCGCAATTGGAGAATGTCGAGTTTGGAGATCGCATTTTGAAATTCGAGCGCACAGATCCACAGGTCTACGTCCGTGACTGCACGGACGGGATCTTTTCGTTGCTGAAAAAAGAGTACGATACACCGAGAAAACGCGCTCTTGCTGCCACGGCGCGCCTCAAACAAATGCCGGCGCTCTTGAAGCAAGGCGTGAGTAATTTGCAGAGTCCGGTAAAACTGTATGCGCAGCTGGCAATCGAGTCAGCACGCTCGATCGATCCTCTCTTAAACAAAAGTCTAATGGCGCTCGATGCCGGCCTCGCGCCTAACGAGCACGATGACCTGATCAAAGCGCGCGATGCCGCTCTAACCGCTGTGCATAATTATGCTGACGAACTGGAAAAGCGTCTTCCGAAGATGGTCGATTTCTCGCCAATGGGCGAAACGAATTACAACTATTATCTCAAGCACGTCTTGCTCCTGCCGCTCGACGCCACACAGGTAGAGACGATCGGTCGAGCGGAGCTCGCGCGTTATCGCGCGCTCGAGGCGCTCTTACCCGATCCTAAATTAGCCGATCCCGATCCGAAACGAGCCGCTCACATACCGCCTGACCAGGAATCGTTCCTCAAAGCGTATGAGAGCCGCGAAGCAGAAATGATCAGCTTCCTGAAGGGACACAATCTCGTGACTTTGCCGGATTATCTTGGGCCGTTTCAAATTCGACAGTTGCCCGAGGCTTTCAAGCCAACCAGCCCCGGCGGTTTTATGAATCCTCCCGGTGTTTACGATAAGGACCCAACCGGATTCTTTTTCATTCCGACCTACAACCCTGAATCGAAGAATTTTTATATTCGTGCGGCCATCGAAGACCCACGACCAATCCTGGGACACGAAGGAATTCCCGGGCATTTCATGCAGCTCTCAATCGCCAATCATTTGAGCGACGAAATCCGTCGCCAGCACGATGACTCCGTGTTTATCGAAGGCTGGGCGCTTTACGGCGAAGAAATGCTCATGCGCACCGGCCTCTATCCCGACAACTCGCCAGCTCAGGGACAAATTCTGCGCCTGTCGCGCTATCGCGCGGCTCGCATTGGAGTCGACGTGAACCTGCACACTGGCCGATGGACTTTCGAGCAGGCGGTCAAATATTTCATGGAAGCTGGCGGACTAGATCGCGAAGCAGCCGAAGGTGAAGCGGCAGGAGCAGCTTCAAGTCCAACACAGAAAATCAGCTACATCATTGGCAAATGGCAGATCATGAATCTGCTCGGCCGTTACAAAGACAAACAGGGCGACAATTTCCGGCTCGGTCAATTTCACGATGACCTGATCAAGAACGGCAGCTTACCAGTCTCCGTGATCGAATGGATCTTACTCGATGATCCGGCGTCGCTGCAGCAAGCGACGAAGTAACCGGAAGACAGCCTTTCTAGGCTGTCATAGCAGACAAGATGCCGGTCTTCCACCTTGACATAAGGAAGCGACCGGGCACAAGATCGACGCCTAACGACCCCGCCCCTTATGAATTCCAAGAATACTATTGTTCGAAACGCGTTTCTCTGCGCAGTTGCTTTCGCCCTCGTGAGTTGTGCAACGGTGGCCAAACCCGGGAGCGACGTCACTTTGGAGAACCTGCGCTCATTCGAAATCTCGTTCGTCGATCAATTCGCTGTTCCGGGCAAACATTTCGATGCCGCGGCGTTTGATGCAAAGGTTGCGCAAGGCAACGCCAAGTTTCAGGACGCTATAAAGAATGAGAAATTCACAGCACGTAAGCCTGTGTTGAGGGATCTTGCGAACCAATTCAAGGCGGAAGCAGCACACCTTCGAAAGAAAGCGAGCACCGGCAAAATTACAAAAGCACTGGCCGCCGAGATGAAGCGCGACATCAACGACAACTTCAATAATGCCATCGCGAAAAAAACAGAATAAGCCTGCGAAACCTCGACCCAAGCAGCGGAAAAAATCGTCCGAACTCGATTCGGTGCTCGATCAGGTCAACGACAGTACCGTAGCGGACGCAAAGAACGAGCTGCAGGCTTTACTGGCGGACGCAAAAGGTAATTCTGCCACGTTCTACCAGGAGAACGCACAGAAGCTCGAAGAACGCCTCATCCTCGTTAGCAAAGGGGAGCTCGATCAAGATGACTTCGATTTCTTCGTCGAAAATCAGAAGCGTGCCGCGCAGATTTTTATCGACAGTCAACCGCCACAGGAACAGGAGCGCGCAGAAAAACTCACCATCCACATTCTCGAAGTCGCGGCAACGAAAATCGTGCCAGTCCTGATCGCGGCGGCGTTATAATCGCCAGGTGGATTCGATCACGGCAAGCATCTTATTTTTTCAACAACTTGCGAAGGCGATCGTGCGGTAACGCTTCGGCGCGATGATTATCGCGACCGGTCATAGTGTGGTTATCCACTAACGCATTCACGACGGCCTCTTCAGTCGCCTGCACCACAGCGGTGAAAATCGGGTCCATACGATCATTAGGAATTGTCTGGACAGATTGCGTGAGCTTCTCTGGATTGGCTGCACCAGCATTCGCACTTGAAAACGCGATGAATAAATCGCCAGATCCGTTTCCCGAAACGGTTCCAGTACGCGCAAGCCCGAGCGAGACACGGCGAGCAAGTCGTTTCAATTGATTCGGAAGCAGAGGCGCATCCGTCGCGACAACAGCGATGCACGAGCCGCTCTCTTCTTTGTAAACTTCCCCAGGAATCTCCTTGCCGACGGGGTGACCATCAATAACGAGCTGCGACCGTCGGCCAAAGTTTGCCTGCAGAAAAACTCCGACCATGAAGCTATGAAGCGCGCCTGTTTCATCTTTCATCTCGACTTTGCGCGACGCTGTTCCGTTCCCGCCTTTGAATTCGTAACAGACCATTCCCGTGCCACCGCCGACGCTCCCCTCCTCCACCGCGCCGCCATGAGCGTTATCAAGAGCGTACCAGACATTCTCGGGCTTAACATGAAAGCCGTTGATGTCATTGAGCCAGCCGTCCCACGTCTCAGCGACGACAGGCAAGCTCCACCAGTAGCCAGTCTTATCAGCTGCGCCGTGTTTGACACGCCAGGCGATGACGGCATCACGCGCGACTCCAACGCTATGCGTGTTTGTAATGATAATCGGTCCTTCGAGAAATCCGCTCTCATCAACCCACGGTATGCCGGTCATTTCGCCGTTGCCATTTAGGCTGAAAAAACCCGCATAGACCGGATCATTCAGCGAAGCGTGTCCGCGCGGCAGGATCGCGGTAACACCGGTGCGCACTGGCCCTTTGCCAACTTCCAGTTTTCCTTCGCCGCTGATCAGTGTCGTATAGCCGACTTCGACCCCGGGCACATCGGTGATGGCGTTAAACTTTCCCGGTGTTCCTTCAAATGGAATCCCAAGGTCTCGCGCCCGAACTGTTTTGTTTTCAACAGTCGGTGTAGCTGGCGGATGCTTTATCGGCTCGCGCGCAGTAGATTCGACCACGAGCACGAGAATGAGCATGAGCACGAAACTGAAGCGGTGCGAGTCCATGGCGATCAATCAACTATCAACTATCAACCATCAACTTTTTCGTTAAATTGAGCGCGTGAGTTACGAGGTTTTCGCCAGAAAATATCGGCCCCAAACATTCGACGACCTGGTCGGTCAAGAGCATGTCTCGCGCACGTTGAAAAACGCCGTTGCACAGAATCGCCTGGCCCACGCTTATTTGTTTGTGGGCCCGCGTGGCGTCGGCAAAACATCAACTGCGCGGATTTTGGCGAAGTCACTCAATTGCGTGAAAGGACCAACCGTCACACCATGTGGCGTATGCGATAACTGTCGCGAGATTGCCGGCGGGAATAGTCTCGACGTGATCGAGATTGACGGTGCCAGCAACAACAGTGTCGAAGACGTGCGGCAACTCCGCGAGAACGTTCGATACGCGCCGGCCAAGGGGCGTTATAAGATTTATCTGATTGACGAAGTGCACATGCTCTCGCCAGCGGCATTCAACGCGCTTCTAAAGACTCTCGAGGAGCCGCCCGAGCATGTGAAGTTCATCTTCGCCACTACTGAGCCGCAGAAAGTTCTCCCGACCATTCTGAGCCGTTGCCAGCGGTTTGATTTGCACCGCATTCCCGCAAACCTGATCGCGAAACATCTGCAATTCATTGCAGGGAAAGAGAAAATCTCGCTTGAGCCCGCAGCCGCGCACGCGATTGCGCGCGGAGCCGAGGGCGGTTTGCGCGATGCGGAATCGATGCTCGATCAGCTGGTCGCATTTTGCGGCGAGACGATCAGTGAGAACGATGTGCTCGATGTTTTTGGATTCACAAGCGAACAAACGGTTGTCGATCTAACGGGGCGAATTTTGCGCGGCGAAACTCCGGGCGCGATCGACCTGCTGCATCAGCAGAGTGAAGCTGGCAAGGACATGATGCGTCTCATGTCGGACTTGATCGCTTATCTTCGCGATCTCCTCGTGTTCAAGGTAAAGCCTGACGCGCTCAAGGAAGATGTCGAGACAGATGTGCAAACGTCACTCGCGACGCACGCCGAACTGGTCACGACAGACCGCTTGCTTGAATTGGTTGACCAATTCGCCGCGGCCGAAGGCCGCATGAAATGGGCGCCGAACAAGAAACTGCATTTCGAAGTCGCAATCATCAAGGCCATTCAAAGTCTGGGACAAGCGACGCTGGACGAGGTAATCGAAAAACTTGGCGAGCTTCGTGATGGCGGTGGCCGGAAATCGCCGGGCGCTTCCGCAACAGCTGCAGCCGCGGGCGCTGACCGCGGAGACGAGGACTCACGCGCGGGAAAGGCCGCAGTGAGCGACTCGAAAAATATTTCGGGAGCAGGCAGCGGTCACAGCTCAAGTGCGACGCGCGTGGCCGAAATGTCACCTGACGCGAACGAACTTTGGCAAAAGATTCTTACCGAAATTCCTGCGCAAAAAGCATTCGTGCGAAATTCCGCTGCTTCAGCGCACGTCCTGGGAATCGAAGGGCGCAATTTTCAGATCGGTTTTGCACCTGGCGACAAAGCGATGATGGATATCCTGGGGACACAAGCTAACCGAAAATTTCTTGAAACATTGCTCCACGAAATCACCGGGACGGACTGGAGTGTGAAGCTCATCGTAAAGGAAGAACTTCCTTCCAAACAAACGGTAACTTCGGAGGGTTCTCGTCCTGAAACATTCAAGGAAGATCCGCTTATCCAGGAAGCAATTGGCCTGTTCAACGCTCAGATAACCCAGGAAACATAGCGGGCGACCGTCAGGCGCGCCGCAACACAAATCCCATGAATCTAAACAAGCTAATGAAGCAAGCGCAGAAGATGCAGGAGCAAATGGCCAAAACGCAGACCGAGCTCGAAAGCAAAACTGTTGAAGTGAGCGCGGGTGGCGGAAAAGTGAAAGTAACAGCAAACGGCGCGGGTGACGTTCTCGCCATCAAGATGGACAAGGAGATTGTCGATCCAAACGACGTCGAATTTCTCGAAGAAATGGTTCTCAGTGCGGTTCAGCAGGCCGTGGAGCAAGGCAAGGCGCTTGCGCAATCAGAAATGAGCAAGATCACCGGAGGCCTCGGCGGGATGTTGTAGAGGCGCTCGCCGCGGCAAGCGCGTAATCAATGGTTCGCGTTTGACACAAACGCCACTACAAATTTAACGAATCTCGCTCGCACCGAAGTAGGGCTGCAGTTTTTCCGGGATACGCACCGAACCATCCGGCTGCTGATAGCTCTCGATCAACGCGGCGAACAATCTCGGTAACGCCACCCCGGAACCATTTAAAGTGTGGCAGAACCGGTTTTTCCCGTCGCGATCTTTGAATCGAAGCTGCATCCGACGCGCCTGGAAATCTTCGCAGTTTGAACAACTGGAGACTTCCAGATAAGCGCCTTGTCCCGGCGACCAGACTTCGATGTCGTAACTCTTGGCGGCCGCAAAGCCCAGGTCGCCCGTGCAAAGCTCGACTATCCGATAATGCAAGCCGAGCAGCTGCAAGACACGTTCTGCGTCGACCGTTAGCGATTCGAGTTCCTCGTACGACTTTTCCGGCACTGCCACTTTGACCAGCTCGACCTTATCGAATTGATGCACGCGGAGAATGCCACGAGTTTCGCGACCCGCCGCGCCAGCTTCACGCCGGAAGCACGGCGTGTACGCAACAAACTTCCTGGGCAGATCGGCGGCGCTCAAAATTTCATCGCGATGGAGATTTGTCAGCGGAACCTCGGCCGTCGGCGCAAGAAAAAGCTGGTTCTCCTCCAAACCGTACATGTCCGCTTCAAACTTTGGGAGCTGCGATGTGCCGATCATGCAATCGCGCCGGACTAAAAACGGCGGGCTAATTTCGACGTATCCATGCTCCTGAGTGTGCAAATCGATCATGAAATTGATCAGAGCACGTTCCAGCCTCGCGCCCGCACCAATGAAACAAATAAAACCGCTGCCGCTTAATTTTGCGGCCCGTTCCATGTCCAGGAGCTTCAGGTTCACGCCAAGCGTGACGTGATCGGCAGGTTTGCTTAACTGAGGTTTCTCGCCCCAGGTTCGCACTACACGATTAGCGGCTGCGTCTTTGCCGATCGGAACGCTCTCGTGAGGCAGGTTTGCGATCCGAAGAAGCAAATCAT
>JBKPRQ010000144.1:0-16610 GCA_046734635.1 Verrucomicrobiota bacterium | reverse complement strand
GTCTCCGACACCCACGCCAACCCCGGATCCGACACCCACACCTACTCCGAGTCCGACAGTTACACCGAGTCCAACGCCAACGGCAACACCCACCGCTACGGCGACCATCACTCCTAGCCCAACGGCCACGCCAACTGCAACGGCGACTCCGACAGCTACAGCAACTCCTACAGCTACGGCGACTCCGACACCAACTCCTACTTCAACGCCTACAGCGTCTCCGACGCCGACCCCAACACCGACTCCTGGCTGTGTATGGAGTAGAAACTATTGGCGGGATCATCCGGGGCTTTGGTGCATAACTGACATCCAGCTTGGTCAACATGTATATAGCGCCGCAGAAGCAGTACAGATCATGAATCAGCCGATTGATAATAACGGTCTGGTTGATCTCGCTCAGCAGCTCATCGCAGCTAAGCTGAATGTCGCTTGCAATCATTCTGATGATTCGTGTATCGCGCAGACGATCATCGATTCGGATACTATTATAGGTAACCTGATCGTTCCGCCTATCGGCAACGGGTTTCTATCCGAAGGTACTGTTAGTAACCTGGTGATGTTGTTGAGTGCATATAGCAAGGGAAACATGTGTGCGCCCTATTGTGATCCAACACCGACGCCAACTCCGTGTCAGTTGGACAAACCGGCTATCACCTGTTCTACCTCTGCGTCTTCAAACATAGCCATAGAGGTAACTGCCGGAGAATCGGGCGCTCCGAATGGATTTGTCATTGAATGGATGACGGCGGCCGACTTTATCGCTAACGGGAATCAATGGCCTGATAACCTGGCCGAGGTTTGCCATGCAAGTTTCCCAAACACTGTGGCGCCAAATCAAACCATCGAGGTGATCATCGGCGACGATCGATTGTTCGACTCCCTCGGTGTGCAAAGTGATTGCTCGGGTGAGCCGCTGCTGTGCGACACCGCTTATGTCTTCCGCTGCCGTGTGAATCCAAGTGACTCTTGCGATGCAAGCGCGTGGGGTAATACGATTGCCTGCGCGACGCTGCCGTGCAATCCGGGACAAAATTGCACCTATACGCAAGGCTACTGGAAAAACCATACCGATGTCTGGCCGTTGCAAAGCCTGACGCTGGGCGCTGTCAGCTACAATGCATCACAGCTGCTTCAAATCTTGAATCGGCCTGCGCAGGGCAACGGCCTCGTGACCCTGTCGCACCAGCTTATTGCCGCAAAGCTGAACATTGCGAACGGAGCGGACCCGACGGCGGTTCAGCAATCGGTAATCGACGCGGACACTATGGTCGGAGGATTGATCGTGCCGCCGATTGGGAGCGGCTATTTGTCACCAGGCCAGACAAGCCAGCTGACTGATGCCCTCACACAGTACAATGAGGGGACGGTCGGACCTGGACATTGCAATGACTGACGAGGCCACCCAGTGCCAACTACGGACAGAGAAAACTCGCTGTAGAACTGCGCGGGGAAGCTGAAGACGCTTCCCCGCAGCGTCAGGAATTGATGGCGCATTGGAATGCCTCCCCGGAATCCGTGTGCCAATTTTGACATCGCCATTCTTGTCCGCCATACGCCGACGATAACGAACCGTTCGCCGCTGTGCTCGGCGCCGCGTCATCACGGAAGGATCTACCGAAACTCGCAGTATTCCAGCAGCGGACGGAAAAAATTCGGGGCTTGCCTAACAATCCTACAAATGAGATGATCCGCGGCTGTGAAATCCGAAGCATCTCAAGCGGCTCGGCGTCCCGACCGCTTCATGACGACCCGATGGAGCGTCGTTTTGTCATGCACGGATTCTGACGGCAATGAAGAGAAAGCGCACGCGGCCCTTGCCGAGCTTTGCAAAATCTATTGGCGGCCAGTCTTCGCGTTCATCTGTCGCCAGGGCCACTCCGTCCCCGACGCTCAGGACCTGACACAAGATTTTTTCGCGATGGTTCTGAAAGGCCGGCTCTTGCAGCGAGCCGATCGGAGCCGGGGAAGGTTCCGTTCACTGGTGCTGAAGGCACTGCAGAATTTCCTACACGACGCCGTGGATAAACGTCACGCTCGGAAACGTGGTGGCGATGTGCAATTCGTTTCGTGGGACGATTGGATGGCTGAGGCGCCGTCGCACTTGTCGATTCCAGAACAGGAATCGGAGAATTGGTCGCCAGAAAGAATCTTCGATGTGCGCTGGGCGGCAACGGTGGTCGAGCGAGCGTTGCGCCGCTTGGGTGACGAATGTGAAAAGCGTGGTCGCAGACGTGTTTTTGATGTGTTGAATAACTGCCTTGCTGCTGAGCGTGAAGATGTTTCCTACGCCAAGTACGCAAAAACGCTGGGGCTGCAGGAAGCGGCGGTGAAACGCCTTGTGCATAGGCTACGGGAACGCTATCGCGCGCTACTGCGCGAAGAAGTCGCTCAAACCGTCGAAGGCCCGAACGAGATCGACGACGAACTCCGTTATCTCTGTGCGGCGCTTAGCGCGGCAGAAGGGTAAGATTTCAGATCAGCCGTCGAGGTAGAAGCGATCACGAACCTGTGAATTGGTCGTTGATGCGTTGTAATAGGTTCGGATATGGTTTTCAGGCGCCTCTTTTTGATTCTCTGAGGGCGGGTGTCCTGCATTGCACATTTCGAGGGCGAGCTCTCCTAAAGAGTAACAGGGGGACGCATCGAATTTCAGACCCATTTTCGCAAAGGCCGCTCGCGCGCTAAATCCGTTTCATCCCGCGACAGTTTGGCCTGATTGTTGGATTTGAAACTGGGAGGTTCGTCGGTTCCGATCGAGGATTCACTTCGCCTTTGAATGCGATTCGTCCGTATTGATTAGCGATCGCATTTTTTTCGAGAACTCCGCTCTGGCAATTCCGGAGAAAGCATAGAGGAAGCGTCGGAGTCGACAGCCGATAGTCGGCTCTAGCCCTGGCTCCCTCCCACTTGCAGTCCTTTTTAAGTTTTTCAGATCCGATGAGCGGCATTCCTGTTTCCATTCGTCTGCAAAAGGAACCGCTGACCTGCCCGCAGTGTGGATCGGCATCGCGTGTAGGACGCAGCCTCTGTCTGAGTTGCTTGCTCGCTCAGGGACTGCGCGATCAAGTCCCTGCGACTCAGTCGGAAGAAACGCTTGAGGACGTGCTCGGAGAACTCGAGGTACGGGATGCCGAGTGGCGAGTAGGCGATTATCAAATTCTCGAAGAAATCGGGCGCGGTGGCATAGGCGTTGTTTATCGAGCGCGACACAGACGCCGGATCGTGGCGCTGAAACGAATTTTGCCTTATCACGCCGATTCACGGGAGACGCCGGTGCGTTTTCGGCGTGAAGCGGAAACTGCGGCGAGCCTGGTTCACCCGAACATTCTGCCAATCTATGATGTGAGCGAGGGCGAGGATGGGTTGCCGTTCTTCACCATGAAGTTTGCCGGTGGGGGTAGTTTGCTGGACGCGGCCCCGGCGTTGCGCGATGAACCGCGGCGAGCGGTAGCATTAATGGCAAAGGTGGCGCGAGCGGTGCAGCACGCACATGGCCAGGGGATCCTGCATCGGGATCTAAAGCCTGGAAATATCTTGCTGGATGGACGAGGCGAACCACTGGTGAGCGATTTCGGCCTCGCCAAGTGCTTGGAACTTACGAGCAACCTGACGCGCACGCTTACGACCTTTGGCGCGCCTGATTACGTGGCACCGGAGCAAGTGGATCCAGCAGGGTCCGGTTCGGGCAAACTTGGGCCTACGGCCGATGTATATAGCTTGGGAGCGATTTTGTTTGATCTGCTGGCCGGTCGTCCGCCGTTTATGGGTGAGCACGCGCTGAAGGTGATCCAGCAGGCGAGCGAGAAGCCGGCGCCGAAGTTGCGCACGCTGATGCCAGGGTTGGACCGGGATTTGGAGACCATCTGCGCGAAATGCTTGGAGCGCGAACCAAGTGCGCGTTATCGCTCCGCCGGTGCGCTTGCTGAAGACCTCGAACGCTGGCTGGAAGGCCAGGCGATCGCCGCGCGACCCCTTTCGCCGCCGGCGCTGGTCTGGCGCTGGACGCGGCGGAATCCAGTTGTTGCGGGAATGGCGGCGCTGCTCGTGGTGCTGGGATTGGTTGCAGGCGGGGTGATGTGGAAGGGCGCCACGGTAAGTCGCGTAGCAACAACCGGCATCGCTGTTCTGCCGTTCGAAAGTTTGAGCGACGGCAAAGAGGACGCGATCTTCGCGGACGGCATTCAGGATGACGTCTTGACCAAGCTCGCCAGCATACGGGATCTGAGGGTGATCAGCCACACCAGCGTGATGAAGTATCGTGGCAAGCGGAATATTGGTGAAATTGGTAAAGCCCTTGGGATTTCTCATGTCCTGGAGGGCACTGTGTCCCGTGCTCGCGGAGGCACCCGTTTTCACCTCAAGGCTCGATTGATAGACGCTCATACCGGTGCGCTCGTGTGGGCGGAAGAATACGATCGCGATCTGAATGACGTATTTGCTGTCCAAAGCGAGCTTGCGCGAAAAGTCGCTCAACGGCTTAGCGCGAAAATTTCGAGTGCCGAAAAACTGGCCGTTGAACAGCCACCAACGACCGATCTCCTCGCTTTCGACTTCTATAATCGAGCGAAGAACCTTCTGGCGCTGCGTCTTAGCAGCGGTCTGAAAGCAAATCTCTTAGAGGCAGTCGACTTGTTAAACCAAGCCATTGCACGTGATCCTTCTTTTCTCCAGGCGTATTGCCAACTCGCCTACGCACATGAGCAGCTCTATTTTCTCGGTTTCGATCATACGCCGACACGACTGGCACTGGCAGAAGCGGCTATCGAGCGGGCATTTCGCCTTGGTCCAGATGCAGGTGAAACGCATTTGGCGAATGCGCGAAACCTTTATCGTGGGCATCTTGATTACGATGGCGCTCTGGCTGAATTGGAAGTTGCCAAGCAGACCCTGCCTAATGATGCGCGGATATCCAGGATGATGGGATATATCCAGAGACGGCAGGGACGCTGGCAAGAGTCCACGCAAAACCTGGAGCGCTCAGGGAACCTAGACCCGCGCAACACCGAAACGCTCCAGCAGATCGCGCTCAGTTATGGCGTTCTCAGGCGCTACGCTGAAGAAAAAACCGTTTTGGATCGTGCACTGGCGATCGACCCGAATGACGTTAGCACGAAAGTCGCGCTTGCAGCCGTCCAATTTCATTGGAAAGCAGACACCCGCTCGTTGCATCAGACAATCGATTCCCTTGGGGCCTCAAAGGCCGGTGCCTTGTCGTGCGCAGCTGACGAGGGGTTGAGTTGTGCGCTGGCCGAACGCGATGCAGCCGCAGCGGAGAACGTGCTGAACACGATTGGCGATACGCCCTTAACGGATTACTCGGTTCATTTGAATCGTCAGCTAGTTGAAGGCGTCATCGCTCGCATGACACAAAATGATGGCAATGCCCGTGATTTGTTTACAGCCGCCCGCACTCAACAGGAGAAAACGGTTCAAGCGGAACCAAATTATGGGCCGGCGCTATGCGTACTTGGTCTGATCGATGCAGGTCTCGGACGCAAAGAAGAAGCGCTCAGTGAAGGCCGGCGTGCAGTCGAGCTGGTTCCCATCGAAAAGGATTCATTGGTTGGTCCGACCATGATCAAGTATCTGGCAATGATTGCCGCGTGGGTGGGCGATAAGGATCTCGCTTGTGAACAGCTCGCGATTGCCGTTCGTGCGCCAAGCACGGTCAGTTACGGGCAATTAAAACTCCTGCCATGTTGGGATCCACTGCGGGGCGATCCACGCTTTGAGAAGATCGTCGCTTCATTGGCGCCGAAAGAAGGGGCAAAAAATTGACGAAAAGATTTACGCATTTCCATGCACAAAATGTTCAAATCGTGTGAATAACTTTCGCAAAAAAATTTCCATTTTTTAATTTGCAAGCGACCGAAGTTCATCTACCATCCTAACTTTTCATGCGCGTGCCCTCCAGTCCCGACCCGGTGGACCTCCAGAAGGAGCCGGGAATTTGCCCCGAATGCGGCTCCGCATCACGGGTCGGACGCAGCCTTTGTCTGAGCTGCATGCTTTCGGCAGGAGTGGGTGCCAATGGAGCCAACGGTGACGCGTCCAGTGCAGCTCCAGCAAAGGAGGAAACCCTTGATGACCTCCTCGGGGAACTAGAGGTATGTGACGCCGATTGGCGCATAGGAAATTATCAAATTCTGGAAGAAATCGGGCGTGGGGGAATGGGCGTCATTTATCGGGCGCGGCAGCGCCATTCGCGCCGCATCGTCGCGCTGAAACGAATCTTATCTTACCATGCCGATTCGCAGGAAACGCTGGCGCGTTTCCGGCGTGAAGCCCAGGCCGCGGCGAGCTTGGATCATCCGAACATTCTGCCCATCTATGAAGTAAGCGAATGCGACGATGGCCTGCCGTTTTTCAGCATGAAGTTTGCCGGTGGGGGCAGTTTGCTGGACGCGGCCCCGGCGTTGCGCGGTGAATCGCGGCGAGCGGTAGCATTGATGGCGAAGGTGTCACGAGCAGTGCAGTACGCACATGGCCAGGGGATCCTGCATCGGGATCTAAAGCCTGGAAATATTTTGCTGGATGGACGTGGCGAACCACTGGTGAGCGATTTCGGTCTTGCGAAGTGGCTGGACACTAGCAGTCATCTGACTCGCACACTTACTATCTTTGGTACCCCCGGCTATATCGCGCCCGAGCAGGTGAACGGGTCATCGGGCAAACTTGGGCCTACGGCCGATGTATATAGCTTGGGAGCGATTTTGTTTGATCTGCTGGCGGGCCGTCCGCCGTTTATGGGTGAGCACGCGCTGAAGGTGATCCAGCAGGCGAGCGAGGAGCGGGCACCGAAGCTGCGCACGCTGATGCCAGGGTTGGACCGGGATTTGGAGACCATCTGCGCGAAATGTTTGGAGCGCGAACCAAGTGCGCGTTATCGCTCTGCGGGCGATCTTGCCGAAGATCTCGAACGTTGGCTGGAAGGCCGCCATATTATCGCACGTCCTGTTTCGCCAGTCGCCCGTGCGTGGCGCTGGACGCGGCGGAATCCAGTTGTTGCGGGAATGGCAGCGCTTCTGATGGTGTTGGGATCGACGATCGGCGTGATGGTTTGGAACGGCGAAATGGCCGGCTCACCAGCGGCAAGCGGCATTGCGGTCCTGCCTTTCGAAAGTTTAAGTTCCGATAAAGAAAATTCATTTTTTGCCGACGGCGTTTACGACGGTGTTTCCACCAAACTGGCAAAGGTTGCCAATCTAAAGGTCATCAGCCACAACAGCGTGGCAAAATATCGCGGCGCGCGGAACACACAGGAGATCGGTCGTGCGTTGAATGTCGCTTACGTGCTTGAGGGGAGCGTCCGCAGGGACGCCGGCAGGATCCATTTAAACGCCCAATTAATTGATACTCGCACGGACGCACACGTGTGGGCGCAGGAATACGATCGCGATTTGAACGACGTGTTCACGCTCCAGAGCGAGATTGCACAAAAGATCGCCGATCAACTGGGAGCAGAGGTTTCATCGACAGAAAAAGCAGCCATCCAAGAACCGCCAACGACGGATCTTGTTGCTTATGACTCTTATTTGCGAGCCAAAGACCTCATCAATGGGATCGCATTCAGCATGCGGGCCAAGGAAGATCTGATGCAGGCAGTGCAACTGCTCGATCAGGCCGTCGCGCGCGACCCCTTGTTCTTTTTGGCCTATGGCGAGCTAGCAGGCGCACATGACCGAATTTATTTCCTCGGATTCGATCACACGGATGCGCGGCTTAAATTATCCGAAACAGCCCTTCAAGCGGTTCGTCGCCTGCAGCCGCAGTCTGGCGAAACACATCTGGCTTTCGCCCAGCATTTCTACTGGGCATATTCGGATTACGATAGGGCACGTGGTGAGCTGCTTGTCGCCCGCCATACGCTGCCTAACGAATCACGAATTCCTCTTCTCGCCGGCTACATTGACAGACGGCAAGGTAACTGGGAAAAATCGCTGGAGGAAATGAAGCAGGCATTGGAATTGGATCCGCGCAATTTTTCTATTCTCCAGCAGCTCTCGCTTACCTACGAGGCTTTGCGTCGTTATAAGGAGATGGCCGAAACTCTCGATCGCGCGCTGGTTATTGCCCCGAAAGATATCTCAAGCCGTGTACGGCGTGCATCGGTTGATCTCGAATCGCACGCGGACCCAAGACCGCTGCATACGACCATCGAGACGATCCTTGCTGAAGACCCGCAGGCGGCGCCTATCTTTTTCGATCGATGGCTCCTGCTTGCCTTGCGTGAACGTGACCCCGCCGAAGCTCAGCGCGCGCTGGCGGATATGCCGACTGATGGGTGTTACGATGAAAACATTCCTTTCCCCAACAGTTGGTGCCAGGGCCTTGCTGCGCGGCTGCGTGGCGATCAGACAGCTGCTCGTGACGCGTTTGATAACGCCCGCAAAGAGCTTGAGAAAAGCGTAGGCAGCCAACCTAATTACGCGCAAGGCCTCTGTGCGCTTGGTGTTGTTGATGCTGCCTTGGGTAATAAGGAGGATGCGATTCGCGAAGGTGAGCGTGCAGTCAAGCTAATGCCCTCGAGCAAGAGCGCCGTGGATGGTGCTGCGTTGATGCGATATCTGGCCATCATCTATGCGTGGACGGGCGAAAAGGACCGTGCAATTGAACGGTTGACCGAGGCAGTGAAACTTCCAGTCGCTGGGATGAGTTACGGTCAGTTGCAGCTCAATCCACTTTGGGACCCGCTGCGAGGCGACCCGCGTTTTGAAGCGATTGTTTCTTCGCTCGCGCCGAAGTAAGATTTCTCGCGGAACACGTTTAACAGCGGGATGGCGCTCTCGCTCTGCGTTCTTTGCACACGGCTCGCGTTTGGGCATCTCTGACCCGGTTGTAGGCGGCTTCCTTCGTTCCGCTCTTTAGAAGAAATCCTACAAATATTTTAGGCAGCCACGCGACTTGACCGCCCTTGCCGGAGATGCCACTGTAAAAATTTTTGATTTTTCTAGTTGACACTTATTCACATCCCCTGTATCCGTGCCCGCTTATGAAAAAGCTCCAAGCCAAAATCACCATACGCTTGGTCGCAGCAATGCTGGTTGCTCTGGCTGTTATAGGTCTTAGCACCCTTGCGATGCATGCGCCCACTCAGAACCAAAACCCGCTGGCTCGTTCGTTGAAGAATATCCAAACGGATAAGGCGACACTCTTCTACGCGAATAACAGGCAGGACCGAGCTCAGTTCGTCGAGATGGTTCTACCAGGAACTAGCGAGAGCAAGGCCGCGACTGAAAACTTGAAGTTGGTCGCAGCGACACTTTAAGTCGCTCGCTGTTCTAACTAACGAATCAATGGGCCAGTCCCGAAGGCTTCGGGGCTGGCCGTGTTGTGTACCGGCTGGGGTTGTAAAATAGTTTTTTAGGCGAGAGTTGGCGGCTACACGCGCGCGTTAAGCGTGCGCAGAACTTCGCCGCTTTTGTCCCGCTGGGTTGTGGAACTGAAAATGAATCGCCGAGTACGCAAAATATCTTTAGGATCAGTGCGATGCTTTCCAAGCGCGTCCACGTGGTCTGGTTTGTCGCACATTTCTTCCTCGTAACGGCAATTTGTTTTGCCGGTATATTCTCGCTGGTCGCTGAGGGCACGACAATGTTGCCTTCAGGCCTTCAGAAATACGCGCGTGAAGCCGAACTAATCACGACATTTGTCCTGGGAAAGGAAGCGGCTGCATCCAGTCCCGTCCGGCAAGGAATCGCCACCTATTTGCATGCTGCCGGTATTCAGGCTGGATACAGTTTTTTTGCGCCCAATATTCCCGGCTACCACAAGTTGACCCTGGAACTGTATTATGCAGACGGGCGAGTCGAATATGAATCGCCGCACGTGAGTGGCAGAGCAGCTGCTTTGCGTCTGACTAGTTTGTTAGATCGACTGGCAGACAAACGCTATGAGCCGTTACGGGAAGTGGTCGTTAAGATGCTTGCATTTTCTGTCTGGCGAGAGCGTCCTGATGTGAAAAGAATTCGAGCCACCTTCGAGGCGGTCAGCCCCCCAGGCATCAGTGATCTTGAGCACGGAAAAGCTGAATCGTTCCAGCCCATGTTCAGTTACGATTTCAGCCTGCGCGAAGATGAAAGGGAATAGAGGAATCACGATGCACGGGATACCGCAAACTAACCGGAGTGAGACATCTTCGTTTCGAAGAATCGCAACATCCGTTCGTACTTCGTTACTGTGTTTTGCCCTTCCTGATTTACTGCCGCTGTCGGGTTAATTCGTGTGTCCGTGGCTAAATCCCCTCCTTTGAAAGCACATCATGCAACGGCTCTGTTGCAGCGGTGGTCGGGTGATTTCACGGGCTTTTTGTTCACTCGAGAAACAGACAAGTGGCTCGGTGCTTTGCGTGTTGGCCTGGGGCTGCAGGTAGCCGTTTATGCGCTGTTCTTAAGAAGTGACTGGCACTACTTGTTTGCCAGTACAGACAAGGGTCTCGTGAGCCGCAAACTGGGAGAGGCTATTGCGTCCTTCGACAGTCCACTGATTCCCAAGCTTGGCTGGCTTGTTGCTCTTGGCGGTTACGCTCACATCGGCGAGGATGGCATGCTATCCATCGCCTGGGCCTGTTTGCTTTGTACGGGCGTCTTGTTGTTACTTGGACTCTTCTCTCGTCCGGCCGCAATGATTGCCTGGTTCCTTCACCTTTGTGCCGCTGAAAGTGGTGGGCTGTTTGCCTATGGAGCCGATAACTTCATGACCACAGGCCTCTTTTATTTGATGTTGTCGCCATTGCCAGACCGATACTCACTCGATCATCGGCTGCTGAAAGTAGAACTAAGAAATCCAGAACTTTTAGGTTTTTGGCGGCGCGTTTTACAGGTCCATATGTGCTTCGTTTACTTTATCGGCGGCTTGGCAAAATGCCTGGGCAGCGGCTGGTGGGATGGCTCCAATTTCTGGCGATCCCTGATCCGGCCGCCTTTCAATCTTATTTCCCCGGACATTCTCGTTCGATTCAAATACGTGCTGCCGATTCTCGGAATTTCGATCTGCCTAATCGAACTAGGTTATCCATTCTTCATTTGGATTAGGAAGACCCGCTTTTTTTGGCTGGTTTGCATCCTGGTAATGCATACAGCGATTGGGCTGGCAATGGGAATGTACCTTTTCGCCCTTGTGATGATCGTCTTAAATCTTGCAGCCTTTGGTATCGGAATGAACAATGGGCGACCCGCCTCCGCCAGAGTTCCGCTGGACGGAGTTAGACAGCGAGACAGAGGCATTTCAGGGCGCCTAGGGCTCGGCGCTTCGCCGCTGCGTGGTTAAGTTCAACCCACGCGAAAGCGCACGTCGCGAATTGTCCTGCCGCCGAAACGTTGCTTTAGCTTTCGCAAAATTTCGGACTTGGAAATCTGTTCAAGCTCGTAGTGCAGAGCTGGCTGGAGCACGCGAACGTAGAGAACCCCTTCGCGCAACGCTACCGGCGCAGAATGTGCAGCGATAAATTCACCGACGATTTTTGCCCACGCGTCAATCACTTCCGTCTCATGCAAGCGCTCGCGTAATCCGAGGCGTTTCATCAACTTTGGGACCAACTCGGCCGGCGATTGCCAGCGGTCGACTCGCTGTTTTCTCTCGGGAAGACCTCGCCATTCAGCGATCACTGCGGCGCGAAGAGAGGGACTCATGTGAAGTGACCGAGTAATGGAGAATTGGCGGATTAGAACTGGCTCATTACTTCATCAATCCAACACGCCATTACTCCAACTTTCAATATTTTCGGCGCATGTGGCTTGGCAGAATATTCAGCTCTGTGCGGTATTTTGCCACGGTGCGTCGCGCGATCGGGATGCCGCGCTCACTCAGAATCTCAACGATCTCGTTGTCACTCAACGGTTGATTGCCGTCCTCACGCTTCACCAGATCCAGGACAGCTTCTTTTACGCTGGTGTTGCTCAAAGATTCGCCGCTAGCAGTCTGGTAGCCGGGCGTAAAAAAGTATTTCATCTCGAAAACGCCTTGCGGCGTGGCCATATATTTGCCGGAAACCGCGCGGCTGACCGTAGTTTCATGTACGCCGACCGCATCGGCGACTTCTGACATGGTCATCGGCTTCAGATGCGAACGTCCATGTTCGAGAAAATCGCGCTGCCTTGAGACGATCTGATTCGCAATGTTGGAAATCGTTTGCTGGCGCTGATGGATTGATCGAATCAGAAATTTCCCGCTCCGGATCTTGTCGCGGATATAATCTTTGACGTCACCGCTCTGGGTGTCCCCCGACGCAATAATATCCTTATATAGATTGCTGATTCGCAGATGCGGAATTTGTTCGTCGTTCAAACTGATTTGATATTCGCCATCCACCTTTTCCACCGTCACATCCGGCAACACATAGTTTTGCGGCGCGCTAGCAAAAACCTGGCCGGGACGTGGATTCAATCGTCCAATGTTGTTGGCGGCCTTTTGCACGTCCTCCACACTGATGCCCATCCGACGCGCGATTTCGGGAAAACGCCGCCTTCCCAAATCCTCCATGTGTTCGGACACAATTTTGTACTCCAAGGTGTTTTCTTTTCCTTCTCTCTTTAGCTGGATGAGCAAACACTCGCGCAAACCGCGTGCCCCGACTCCTGGCGGATAAAATCCTTGTATCACCGCCAGCATTTTCTCGAAATCTTCTCTGGGGATTCCCGAGTTCAGCGCCATTTCTTCCGTGGTGCTTTGGAGAAATCCGTTGTCATCGATGTTGCCCACAATTAGTTCCGCAGCTTTACGGTCGTCGGCGTTGAGCGCGGTCTGATTCAGTTGTCCCAGCAGATTTTGCTGAAGCGTTTCCTGCACGGCGATGGAATCGAAAAAGAACTGGCGCTTGTCTTTCGCTTCCCGTGAACCCCGAAAGCCGTCCGCGCCCGAGCCGGCCGACTGCGCCATGTAATCCCGCCATTCTTCATCGAGGCTCGCGAGCTTCTCGAATTCGCTCTTGAAATTATCGTCAACGGAAGGTTCGGCCGGCTCATCGGCGCCGGGGCCATCTGGCAATTCCTCGAGCACGGGATTTGTTTCCATCTCCTGCTGAACGAGGTTGCGTAGTTCAAGCAATGGTGTCTGCAGCACAAGCA
Organism: Verrucomicrobiota bacterium; assembly: GCA_046734635.1. Classification (GTDB taxonomy): domain Bacteria; phylum Verrucomicrobiota; class Verrucomicrobiia; order Chthoniobacterales; family UBA10450; genus Udaeobacter. The sequence goes on along the minus strand of JBKPRQ010000144.1, from coordinate 3,546 downwards.
GACTTTGCTGGAGCTGAGGCGAGAGAACCTGCTGCAAAGCAAGGTTCTGTCCCGGAAGCAGTCGAGTCTGCATTCCTTCTCCGGCCATGCGCCGAATTTACCGGCGTAGCAGACTGCGAGCAAGCAGCGCTCTCTACAGGATCACTTGTAAGCGGACGCAGGTTCTACGGCTTTCCATCGGCCATCGTCCAATTAATTTCGCCCTGGTACGCCAGGATTTCTTCGAACAGTTCCCCGCCTTCAGCGCAGGGAATGCCTATGAGATCGGCTCTGAATCCGGGCCGAATCCGGCCCAGACTGTTCTGCTGACCTAGTGCCGATGCAGGATTGATAGTCACCATCTCAAGGACCTTCTCCGCTGAGACCGCCGGCTCAGTGCGCTGAAATGCGCGCATCTCCTCAAACAAGCTCAGACTCTCGTTGCTGGCGAGACTGTCGGTACCCAGGCAGACGTTGAATCCGATTGCGCGCAAGTGTCCGAACGGAAATCGTCGGTTACCAAAATAGCCGTGGCTTCGAGGTGAATGCACGACATGAAATTTTGTCTTCATTTTTTTCAGCAACTCGAAGTCGCTTTCGGTTAGTTCATTGAGATGAGCGATAAGCCAGGAGTTGTCATTCCGAGCGGAGCACAGCGAAGTCGAGGAATCTCTGGACAAGAAATGCTCAAGCGGCGTCGTCTTTCCGCAATCATCCATCGATCGTCCGATGCTCTTGAGGAATTCGAAAAGCGGACCCGAGGCATCGCGGAACATTTGCATTTCCTCTCGCGATTCCGCCAGATGCGTGGTCAGCAAGTTACCGTGGCTGGCTTCCTCACAGCGTTGGTACAAATTTTTGGATGCCGTAAACAGTGCATGCGGTGCCAATCCGTAGTTTTGCTCTGACTTCATTAATTCGACCGCCGAGTCGACAAGCTCGTTTGCGCGGTCGGGTGAGCGCACATCCATTAATTCTGCAAACCACCAGGTTCGAATCGGCGGCTGGATTTGCGCGATCAATTCCGGAAATGCAGTCAGGTTTGCGATGGTTGTCGTGCCGAATCTCTTCGCCTCTGCGAAGCCTTCGTTGATCGAGGAGACATAATCCTGCGGTGAGAGTTTTGATTTCTCCGCATTAATCGTACGGATCCAGTCCGTGAACGATTTTTGCGAGGGCATCTTTCCTCGCAAACACGTGTAGTCGAGATGACAGTGCGCATTAATCAATCCGGGCAGGAGCACCTGCTCGCCAAGATCGATAATCTCCTGTCCCGGATAGCCAGCGGAGATCTCCGGAAATTTTCCAACATCGACAATGGAACCGGCGGGAGCCGTGCGGTATGGACGGGCGGCCCGAGAGGGTGACGAGCCGGGAGGCGAGTCATCAATTCGATCTCCAGAAACTGCAACCGCTCCATTCTCGATGGGCGCTCCATCCATCGTCACCACGGCTCGCGCACGAATGATCATTCGGCCTTAACTACTTTCCGGCATGCCGCCACCAAGAGATTGCATGCCTCCTGGCAAAGCAGAGGGATTGTAGCCGCTTCGCTATGCGGATCGCGCGCGTCGCCCGCCGGGTGACGACTACAGACTGACGCTGTCTGATCCCAGGCGGGATCAAACTTTTCCCTGGGCAACTTCGCTGACGCAATCGCGCCGCGCTGGTTGCGTTTCCACAAGATCGTTCGCAAACAGCCACCATTGGAGCGACAAAAATCCGCGACGAGATCGTCAATCTGCGCGTCTGAAATTTTGGCGGCGATACGATACATCCCCGATTGGCGATCCAAGGTTTCGCGAAGCGGCGTACTGCGCAGCTGCCCACGCTGCCACGCGATGAGGACGGCCAGTCTGCCTGGATAAAAATGATCGAGAGCTCGTCGTAATTTGTCGGATCCCGGAAGATTCATGCACCACCCATGTCGTAAATTCGGTGCAGTTTTTAGCGGACGATAGTTTCCATCGTCGGCGTATCTTGCGATCTCGATCGCATCTTCCGGGTCTCGAAACTCTTCCAAATCCCCGCGTGCCTCGTCATCGCGATGGCAAAGAGCAAAATCGTCGCCAATTTTTCGAACCAAGATTTGGCCGAAACAAAAAGAACCAAGTTCGAGGGCCCGCTCGACGGCATTTTCCATCGGTAGGGCGCGGCCGCCGGGCGCGCCGCGCTAGTGCAAACAGTGCGCGATGAGACCCCCAGCCCGCTCCAGGAATTCTCGATCCTCTTCGCCGAACGCATTCAACTTGTCGCTCTCAACGTCCATCATTCCGAGAATGTGCCGGTGCTCGTTCTTCATCGGGACAACGATCTCCGAGCGCGTCGTATGAAACGCGGGCAGGTGGCGCGGATCCTTGTGCACATCGCCGACGATGATCGGCTTTCCCGAGTCAAGCGCAGCGCCGCACAGTCCCTGCGAAGTAGGAAACTGGGGATAGGCGGGCGGCTCGTTGCCTGTGCCGGCAAGAATCACGAATTCATCTTTGACGATCTTGTAAACCGCTAGCCACCGGTAATCGCGCGCCTCGCGAATCATTTCCACCAGTTGCTTCATTCGTTTTTTGGTGCAACCGCCGGCCAGCGCAAATCCCCCGATCTCCTGCAGCTTCTTGCACGTGGTTTCCTTCATTCGCGGGACAACAATCTCGCGCAAAAAGAAACCGAGCGCGAGCGGGATTTCAACTTTTTGTAGCCTCCTCTATGATGATATCGGCAAACCTGGGATCGGTCCCGATCGATGGCGCATAAAACAGTGAGCGGCCGTCGATCTCGTACGGATTGTGGCGGAAAATTTCGCCACGCGCTGTTGCCGAGTGCGCTGACCCCGGCTGGCCACGGTCAACGCCCGCGGCTACAGCGATCCCGATCAACCTTGGAATGTCCTCATAACTGTGCAGTCCGTCTGAGATGAAGAACGGCACGACCACGACGTTTCGAGTCTTAGTCAATTTCCGCCAGTCGGATGCTAAAGGCGGTTCTTCCATGTATACGTTGAGCACTTCCGCAAATTTCCCGAGCGCACGGATCTTTTCTGCTTCGCGTTTCGCTGCGACCGCGCTGTTTTCATTCAGATCCGTGCCATGCGCGACGATCAGCAAGCTCGTTTCGGCAGGATCGACCCCGGGCGCAACTTCGCGTGCACGTTTTAGCAGCAATTCAGTCATGGCAGGATGGTTTCCGACGGGCTGGCCGTACTTCCATATTTGTCCGTTCGGTCGTTTTGTCGTGGCGCCATTCAACTCCAGCTCGCGCGGGATCACGGTTTGAGTGAAGTAGCCTTCGCTGATGAAATTTGGGACCACGCAAACTTGAGGGATCGATTCCGGATCGAACAAAAATAGAGCATCTCGCAAACTCGGTTCCTCTTTCCAGAACGCGCACTCCACTTGCGCAAAAATTTTCCGACGCCGAATCTCCGCGGTGTGCGCCAACGTCGGCGCACTGGAATCCGGGTTCACCGTCGAGCCGTGAGCAACAATCAGCAGGGCTGGTTTTGATTTGCCGATCACGGTTAAACGCTCAACGTCGAACGTCCAACGTTCAACATCCAATTGCAGCCAGGGT
>JBKPRQ010000143.1:0-17110 GCA_046734635.1 Verrucomicrobiota bacterium | reverse complement strand
CTACCCGGGATCGACGGCCAGAAGATGAGCAAGAGCTACGGCAACAACATCGACATCTTCGGCGATGAAAAGGAAACGCGACAACGCGTCATGAGCATCGTGACCGATTCGACACCGGTGGAAGCGCCGAAAGACCCGGCGAAATCGACAATCTTCAAGCTTTATTCGCTCGTCGCGTCCAGGGATGAAATCGCGACGATGCGGGAGAAATTCCTAAAAGGCGGGACCGGTTACGGCGATTTCAAGAAACAGCTTTTCGAGAAACTCTGGGAATATTTCGCGCCGATGCGCAAACGTCGCGAAGAAATCCTGGCCGATGAATCGTATATTGACAACGTTCTCGAAGAAGGCGCAATCCGCGCTAATGAAATCGCTGACCAAGTCATGAAACGGGTTCGCGAAGCGGTGGGTCTGCGCTAGTGGCCGTGCTTCGATGTCCCTTTCTTCGCGCGCACCTCGATTAGCTTGGTTTCAGCCTCCGCTGCCTTTAGATCCTTGGCTTTTGTCACGTACGTCAGGATCGAGTTCCAGAATCCTGAGCCGCCGCTCGCTAACAGGCCAAGTGCGAGCGTTCCAGTCCAATCGTCCGGAATGCCGACGCCTTTCGGAATCGCAGCGCTAGCCAGCCAAGCCGTGGTTATACCGGCTATTACGGCAAGTATTTGAAGGGCAGCTTTCCTCCACCCTTCCTTGGCAGGTCTCAGCCGTGGTTGATTCAGCCAGGGAACGAGTCCTTTGATGATATCGACGAGCCGCTCTGAAGCTATGCTTAGGGCAACAAGCAATGATATGACAGTTGTTAGTTTCGTGGTGTCCATAGACAACTTTCTGTGCCGGGATTCAGTCTCTGTTGTCAATCGGGAAATGTACATCAAGGTATCAATCGAGCAGTGACGACCATCCGAGTTCACGTCATTCCGAATGCCAAGATCGATAAAGTGGTAGGAGAATATGGCGACGCGATCAAAATTAAGTTGCGGGCACCGGCGGTAGAAGGAAAAGCCAACGCCGCCTTGCGTAGATTTCTGGCGAAAAAATTGAGCGTTCCTCAGCGCGCCATCGTCCCGGAACGCGGTGAAAAATCGCGTGACAAAGTGATTCGTATCGACGGGCTAAACCAAGCCGAAGTTTGTCGAGGCTTGCTCAAGACAAGCTGAAATAAACCGCCGGCTAATCTATTCAGCAATCTCAGCGTCCCCTAGTCTGACGAGCTGGTTTCGTTTGCTCCTGCGGTTTCGTTTGAGAACCAGCAGCGCTATCGCGGTAAAACAAAACGCCGTGCGCTCTCAAATTACTAATCAGCGCGTGCAGATCGTTAGCCAACTGTTGATTGTTCAGAAGAGTCGCCACCAGGCCTTTTCCCTGTGTGGCGTTGCGAAGCAGCTTGCGCGTGTCATCGATCGCGCTTTGTAAGTTGTCAGCTGCTTCTTTCGCGGAAGTCATTGTGGATCCCGCCTGTTCGACGACGCCGTCCAACTTCTTTGATGATTCTGCCAGGGCACTGGTAGCCTGGTTTAAATGCTCCATGCTCGCCTTCAAGTTTTCCATGTTCTGGGATGAAAGTGTTTCCTGATTCAACTTGGTCATAGCCGTATCGACCTTTTGAACCGTTCCGCGGAGATCGTTCACGAGCGCGCCACCTTCGCGTGTGAGATCGTCGATGCCGGTCTCTCGCGCACCGCTGATATATGCATTCGGCGGCAGATATCCCTTCGGCTGCCCGGGGGGCATCGTTACATTTACAAACCGATCGCCCAGCAAACCAGAGCTTCCGACCGTGAATTTGGTTCCCTCAGGGATCTTGATGTAATCGTAGATTTTCAGCGGCACAGCGATGCCAGTACCTTCGCGAACCAAGCGCGGAGGGCCAGCGACCTTTCCGATTCTCGCGCCGGCGAGCAAGACATCGGTGCCCTTCAAGAGTCCGCTCGCATCGTTGAAGCGGACGGTGAGGTTGTAATACGTTTTGAAACCCTCTCCCAATCTGCCGAATTGCACGATTAGAGCGCCTAACATCGCCAATCCCACAAAAACGAAAATGCCGACCTTAAATTCCAAACCTCGCTCGTGCCGATTCATCAGTTTTCAACCCTCACATTTCAACTCTTAACTCTCAACCCCGTCCCCTCGGTGCCCATTGGAGCGTCCGAGGAGGAAATCCTGGATCAGCGGATCGGTCGACTGCTGGAGTTCGGCCGAAGTTCCATGAAAATAAATTCGACCCTCATGCAAGTAGGCAATTCGGTCGGCCACGTCGAACGCATTTTTCATATCGTGGGTTACGACAATGCTGGTCATTCCAAACCGGTGTTGCAGTCGGCGAATCAATCGATTGATGCTGTCCGCAACCACAGGATCAAGTCCAGATGTGGGCTCGTCGTACAACACACAGGAAGGTCGGCGGATAATCGAACGCGCAAGGCCCACGCGTTTCTTCATTCCGCCACTCAAACTCTCCGGCATCTTATCTTCCTGGCCTTCCATTTCCATCACGTCGAGCATCTCCGCGACCTTTGCGCGCAAAACTTTCGGATCGCGTTCGCCAGCTTCGCGCAATGGAAAAGCGATATTTTCTTCTACAGTCATCGAATCAAAGAGTGCGCCGCTTTGGAAGAGGATGCCGATCTTTTTGCGGATTTCCCCGAGCTGGCGTTCGCTCATCCCAATAATGTTTTGCCCCTGGATCCAAATCTCTCCCGCACTGGGCTGCATCAATCCTACGAGATGTTTGAGTAAGACGCTTTTGCCGCCGCCGCTGCGTCCAATGATGGCGAGGGTTTCGCCGCTTGCGACTTCCAAGTCGATGCCACGCAGAATTTCCTGCGGTCCTATCCTTTTCGCCAACGCCCGAACCGCAATCATTGGCAAAGACATGCTCGAGACTAAAAGAGGCTCAATGGAGGGCTTGGGAGATGGCGGTGCTTCAATCATCGCAACGCACAAACTTTCACCTCTCAACTGTCAACTCTCAACTACCTAATATTACTGATATCCCGCCGGGTAAATGATGTTGAACAACATGGTGAGGAAAAAATTGCAAACCAGAACCGCGAGCGAAGCGTTCACCACCGCCTCAGTTGTGGCCCGGCCGACGCCGACCGCGCCTTCGCGGGCGGTCAACCCTTTTTGGCAACTGATGAATACGATGAGTAAGCCGAAACAGAACGCTTTTGACAGACCCATAATGATGTCGCGACTGCGTGTCCAGCGCACCATGTTTGCCATGTAGTAAGTGCCATTAATATCGAGCATGAAAATCGCAACGAAATAGCCGGCAACAATGCCGACGAATATGCACTCCGCGACCAGCAGCGGCATTGATACCATCATGGCAAGCGCACGCGGCACGACCAAATAATCAACCGGATAAACCGCAAGCGCACGCAACGCATCGATTTGCTCTGTGACTTTCATCGTGCCGATCTCGGCTGACATCGCGGCGCCGACGCGCCCGGCCACCATTAACGCGGTCAAGACCGGCGCCAACTCACGGCATAACGAAACGGAAACAACCGCGCCCACGGCGGAGCCCATTCCCAACTTGTTAAATTGGAAAAATGTCTGTGCCGAAAAGACCGCACCAGTGAATCCACCAGTGATCACGACGACGAGCTGCGAAAGCAAACCGACCTCGACGACTTGATTGAGAAATAATTTCCAGCGGAGCTTGTGGGTGAAAATCGAACGAAAGGTATCGGCTGCTAGCAACACAACTTCGCCCAGATATTGAAAAAACGAGAGCAGCGGCGCCCCCAAAGCGTTAAAAAATTGAACCATCGTTAGTGCTGTTATCAGAAACTGGTGATCGACGGATAGTAAAGCCGCAATGGTATTCTACAATTATCCGATCGCCATTCGTTGTTCACTTCGTGAACCGCTGCTGACACGGCAATCGAAATGAATCGTCGCCGCTCCTAAACGTCTAACGGCTCTGTTTTTGTCCTGGGTCGAAGCTCCGGCGGAACCGCGCCGATGAACAGAGGTTCGAGTCCGAGCTTGAAAAAAATTGCCCGAATCTCACGCACGCTCAAAGTCGGTCGGTCGAACTCGAAATATACAAGGTCGTGGTTCGTATCGATCTTGTAACGAAGGCCTGCAATCGGCTCAAGTTGAAGGTCCAGCTCCAGGATTTTGTTCAGATCACGCAAACCGCGCGCATACACTTCCAGTTCGATCATAATAGCCGGCAAGGTAGCCAGTGGGTCGTATCAGCGCAATTCTTTAGCTTGGTTTGCGCCGAGCGCAAAGCTGAGATAAAAGAGGTGCACCTGAAAGAATGAGACGCATCACTCGCTTTTTGCTCGCAAGCAATCTCTTGCTTGGCGCCGCGTTTTTGAGCGCCTGCCAAACCGTTCCGCAGGGAATTCAACAGGCCAGGCTCGAAATGGCACAAAACATCGCAGCTGAACCCTCGGGGGATTATTATATCGGACGACGTTATTACAAATCCGATTACAAGTTTTGGGGCTACATCCGGCGGCCGGGCCAACCTTGGAGCACAGCGGAACTGGTGATGTTGAATGAAAAGCAAAAGCTCGCCCCGGACCGCGAGCGTCTCGATTTCGGTAGCGATAACAACTATGAATACAAACTCTATGGTTCCTTTAGCGGCGATAAGGTTTACGAACCTGCGAGCAACGGAGTGTATCCTGAATTCGTTTTGAAAGGGTACCAGCTGATATCCACCAATCCGCCCCCAATTTTCAAAAGCCAATTCCGCGGTCACGCTACTGCAGAGGATCTCCGTTACATCGTAGAAAAACCAGAGTGATTCTCTCTGCTTATTGTCGTTCCGAACGGAGTCGAAAATCTAGCGGCTGGGGAAGCCGCGAGATGGACGGGAAGGCCGGAGGCTGAGCGAGCGGGAAGCGAGCGAATCAAATCTCAGTATTGCTTCTGCGGTCCAAGCGATTTAAACAACAAGAGAAGTCTCGACTTGGCTCGACATGACAGACGGCCCAGACGCTTCCCCTAAGAAGGATCCTCTTGCTGAGGAATTCCTGCGCTACCTCGCGAACGAACGAAATGCTTCGCCGCGCACGTTGAAGGCTTATCGCCAGGCGTTGACTGCTTTTCGCGCTGAAAACGAAACACCGTGGAAAAAATGCAAAGCCGACAATTTTCGCAATTATTTGTTCGCGATCTCGAAACGCGGACAGGCCCGTTCTTACGTGCGATTGCAATTCTCTGCGCTACGCACGTTTTATCAGTTTCTGGCAGCTCGAAAAGGGTTGCGCGGTAATCCTGTGCGCGAGGTGCAACTGCCGAAAATTGAAAAGAAGCTTCCATTGGTCCTCACGCGTCAACAGGTCGAAGAACTTCTCGCCGCCCCAACACGCGAATCGAAAAGCAAGTCTGCTCCGACTTGGATGCCTCTGCGCGATGTCGCGATTATGGAATTGTTTTACAGCAGCGGCCTGCGACTGAGCGAGCTGGCGGCGCTCAACGTGGCTGACGTCGACCTTTACACAGAATCCGTCCGCGTATTCGGCAAGGGCCGCAAAGAACGCGTATGCCCGGTGGGGTTGCCTGCGCTGGAAGCGATCTCACGTTACCGCGCCGCAGCAAACGTGCATTCGGGACCGTTATTCATCAGCAAGGCGCGAAAGCGAATCTCCGCGCGTTCAATCTGGCTGGTCCTGAAACGTTATGTTCGTCATACATCGATTCCAATATCAATCAGCCCACACAAGCTGCGGCACAGTTTCGCGACGCACATGCTCGATCGCGGTGCCGACTTACGCAGCGTTCAGGCTTTGCTTGGGCATGCCAGTCTTTCGACGACCCAGATCTACACCCACGTCACCGTCGAACGGCTCAAGAAAGCGTACGCGGACGCTCATCCGCGCGCGTGACCTGGCAGGGTTCGTTCGCCGAGCGAACCAAACTTTCTAACTCGCCGCAGGCGCCGGCGTATGCGGCTCGGCGGCGTGAAAGCCAAGCTTTCCGTCACTAGCAATGACTTCGACGCGGTCACCTGGCTTGACGTTGCCGCGGAGTAATTCTTCCGCGAGTGGATCTTCGAGATAACGTTCCACCGCACGACGCATGGGCCGTGCTCCATATTGAGGATCGTATCCTTTCTCGATGAGAAATTCTTTTGCGGTCTCCTTCAACTCAATATGAACGTCCTTGGCCTTGATGCGGGCCAGTACTTTATCCACTTCAAGGTCCACGATTCGCAACAGCTCCGATTTGCCAAGCGAATGGAACACGATGATTTCATCAAGCCGGTTAAGAAATTCGGGCTTAAAGACGCGTTTACTTTCATCGAGAATCTTGTCGCGCATCGAATCGTAATCATGTCCTTCCATCGGTGCACCGAAGCCCAATACAGTCTGTTTCTTTAACAAATCCGCCCCCACGTTGGAAGTCATGATGATGATGGTGTTCCGAAAATCGATCTTGCGCCCTAACGAGTCTGTGATCTTGCCATCTTCGAGAATTTGCAAAAGCAAATGCATCACATCCGGGTGCGCTTTCTCGATTTCGTCAAAAAGCACCACTGAATACGGCCGGCGACGTACCGCTTCCGAAAGTTGTCCACCCTCCTCGTAGCCCACGTAACCCGGAGGCGAACCGATCAAGCGAGACGCAGTAAATTTTTCCATGTACTCCGACATGTCGATCTGAATTAATGCGTCGGCATCGCCGAACATGAACTCGGCAAGTGTGCGTGCCAGATACGTCTTGCCGACACCAGTAGGACCGAGAAAGACGAATGATCCGATCGGTCGCTTTGGATCTTTCAAATCCGCGCGGGATCGCCGCAAAGCTTTGCTGATCGCGGTGACCGCTTCGTCCTGCCCGATGACACGCTGCTTCATCTCGGACTCCATCATGAGGAGTTTTTGTGTCTCCTCCTGTTCCATACGCTGGAGAGGAACACCCGTGACTTTCGAAATGATGTGCATCATGTCGTCCGCGGTCACCACCACCTCTTTCTCTTCTCGCTCTTCGCGCCATTTATTCAGAATGGCATCGAGCTTTTCTTTTGTTTGTTTTTCTTTGTCGCGAAGCGCGGCGGCTTTCTCGAAATCCTGCGCCTTGATTGCCCCTTCCTTTTCAACCCGGATCTCCTCGATGTCCTTCTCGATGTCCTTTACGTCGGGCGGACGCGTCATGGAATTGATGCGGGCACGTGCGCCTGCTTCGTCCATAACGTCGATTGCCTTGTCCGGGAGAAATCGTCCGGTGATATAACGATCGGAAAATCTGACCGCTGTCTCGAGCGCTTCGTCCGTGAGCTTTGCTTTGTGGTGCGCTTCGTACTTCGGACGCAAACCTTTCAGGATTTGAATGGCTTCATCAACCGTCGGCGCATCGACTTTTATCGTCTGGAAACGTCGTTCCAGCGCTGCGTCTTTTTCAATGTACTTGCGATACTCGTTCATCGTCGTGGCGCCGACGCATTGCAATTCGCCGCGGCTCAACGCGGGCTTGATGATGTTCGAAGCGTCCATTGCGCCTTCTGCAGAACCCGCTCCAACAATGGTGTGCAGCTCGTCGATAAAAAGGATCACGTTCTTGGAACGCCGAATCTCGTCCATCACCGCTTTGATGCGCTCTTCAAACTGGCCCCTGTATTTTGTGCCTGCAACCATCAGCGCAAGATCGAGCGTGATTACGCGTCGATCTCGCAACAACTCAGGCACATTGCCGCTGGCAATTTCCTGGGCCAGACCCTCGGCAATCGCCGTCTTGCCGACACCCGCTTCGCCAATCAGAACCGGATTGTTCTTTGTCCGTCGACACAGCACTTGAATGACCCGCTCGATTTCATTGCGCCGGCCAATTACTGGATCGAGTTCGCCTTTCTTTGCCAGATCTGTTAAGTCGCGACCGAACGCGCGAAGCGCTGGTGTCTTGACGTCTTTCTTCGTCGGCTCGCCGCCTTCCTGATCCGACTCAGAGGGCGTGAAATTTGGATCGAGCTCTTTGAGAATCTCATTGCGTGTGCGTTCGATGTCGAGCTCAAGACTTTTCAGAACTCTCGCGGCGACTCCCTCGCCCTCTCGCAAAAGTCCCAGCAAAATATGTTCGGTGCCGACGTAAGAGTGATTGAGCGCCTTGGCTTCCTTGCCTGCGAGCGCCAGTACTTTTTTGACGCGAGGAGTGTATGGAACGTTTCCGACCATCTTGGTTTCTGGTCCGGAACCGACCTGCTTCTCGACCTCCATGCGCACGGTCTCAAGATCGAGACCCATCTTTTGCAGAACATTGACGGCGACTCCCTGGCCCAGTTTGATGAGCCCGAGAAGCAGGTGCTCGGTGCCGACGTAGTTGTGGTTAAATCGGTCGGCTTCCTTGCGAGCAAGCGCCAGAACCTGTTGAGCCCGGGGAGTGAAATTATTCATCGTTTGATGGCACGACAATCGAGTCACCGCCCGACTGCCTCGCCATCTTACTAATATCAGGTTTGGGAAAGAGTTTCAAACGCTCGCGAATAATTTGGGCGCGCAAATGGTCGCGTTCCTCCGCGTTCAACTTTTGCTGCGAGCTTTTTTGCAAATGCGCCGGTTGCGTCTCAATGAACAATTCATCGATTTGCAGGCGCCGATCTTCCGGAAACGCTCCGAGGTCCATCCCAAGTTTGATCACCGACAGCAGGTTAAGCGCTTCCTTGGAAGCCATGGCGTGCGCGTAAGTCAAAACGCCGTATGCACGACCGATTTGGTCCAAAAGCGTATTCGGTTTTTTCTGGAGCAACATCTGTCGCGCGTTGTGCTCCTTCTCGATGATTGTTTCAATTACCTTGCTCAGGCGACTGATGATCTCTTCTTCCTTCTCGCCCAGCGTGGTCTGATTGGAAATCTGAAAGAGATTGCCCATCGCCTCGGTGCCCTCCCCGTACAGTCCACGGACTGCGAGACCGATTTTACTCACGGCTTGGATGACTTGGTTAATCAACTCACTCAGGACAAGGCCTGGCAGGTGCAACATCGCGGAGGCGCGCATTCCAGTACCGACGTTCGTAGGGCACGCCGTCAGGTATCCAAGACGGGAATCGAACGCAAAATCCAGTTTGCTTTCAAGCGCGCTATCCACCTTGTCGACAAGTTTGAATGCCTGTTTCAGTTGCAGACCGGACCGAATCGATTGCATCCGCAAATGATCTTCTTCGTTGATCATGATACTGAGAGTCTGCCTCCGATTGACGACGACTGCGCTTCCAGCGCCCTTGGCGGCGTGCTCTCGACTGATCAAATGGCGTTCAACCAGGACCTGCCTGTCCAGAGCGGACAAGTCCTGCAAGCTTTCCGCGAACGCCTCCTGCATTTCCGGAAGCGTTTCCACTCGCGACCGGATCAGCTCCAAAATCGAACTGCGCTCGGCCTTTTTCGCCCAACCTGGAAAAGGACGGTTGCGCAAGTTGCGCGCGAGCCGAACGCGGCTGCTGATCACAATTTGATGATGAGGTCCGTCACCGCGCAGCCACTCTCCCGCTGTGGCGAGCATATTGGAAATTTTCATGACGCCTTCGATAGCTCGTTTTCGAGTTGTTTGATCTGATCACGCAACGACGCGGCCGTCTCGTAGTTTTCGTCAGCCACAGCTTTCTGCAAGTTCTCGGCCAGAGCACGCATTCGATGATTCAGAGCCATGGTTCGTTGCGCTCGCTCCGGAAATTTCCCGATATGTTCGGTGCCCTTGTGCATCGCTTTTAAGAGCGAACCGAGACCGTCCCCGAATGTGACATAGCATTCGCTGCAGCCAAGCCGGCCGGTTTTTTTGAAGTCGGCCTGACTAAAGCCGCACACTGAGCATTTCTGAGTCGATCCTCCTTTTTCAATTTCTTCTGCTGCTCCGATGCCAAGCAGCAAGTCCGCGAGCGCGAAACCGGTCGGATCCTGCACACCTTTCTCCTTCGAGCATGCGTCGCACAGATTCACCTTCTGCATTTTGCCTTCCAGAATCTGCGTCAGGAAGACCGTCGCGTCATTGCATTTGCAAACGTCACACAACATCTCGCTTAATTAGACCTTGCTGTTTTGGAAACATTCAACCCCAATATTTCCACGACGTTTCTGCGCCAAAACTGGTTTCGCTCAATTTCTAGGCAAAAATTGGTGTGCCGGTTTCGCGTGTCACCTGACGGAATCGCGCGATGATGCGCGCGGTGATCGGCCCTGGCTTTCCGTTGCCGATCGATCGCCCATCCGCCTTTACGACCGGGACAATCTCTGCGGCCGTGCCCGTGAGGAAGCATTCGTCAGCAACAAAAACATCATGGCGCGTGATGTCGGTCTCGCGAACTTTGACCCCAAGTTCGGCGGCGATTTCAAATACTACCGAGCGTGTGATCCCTCGCAGCGCACCGGCTGCGACGGGTGGCGTGAAAATCTGGCCGTGTTTAACGATGAACACATTGTCGGCAGTACATTCGGCAACGTTCCCTGCATCATTCAACATGAGCGCTTCATCCGCGCCCGCCAAATTTGCCTCAATCCGCGCCATCACATTGTTTAAATAATTCAATGATTTAACTGCGGGATTCAGCGCCGCCGGGTTGCTCCGACGTGTCGCGCAGGTCACAATCGTTAGTCCTTTCTGGTAAAAGTCCTCATGGTAAAGGGCGATCGTGGCGGCAATGATAATCACGCTCGGGAACTTACATTGCGTCGGGTTCAAACCCAGATTGCCAATCCCACGGGTAACCAGCAGCCGGATGTAACCATCGCGCAAATGATTTTGCCGGATTGTCTCAAGCACCGCCTCGGTCATGTCTCGCATTGTCATTGGAATTTCGAGACAGATCGAACGCGCTGAATCCCACAATCGATGCAGATGCTCTTCCAGCCGGAAAACTCGTCCATTGTAAAAGCGGATGCCCTCGAAGATTCCGTCGCCGTAAAGCAGACCATGATCGAACACAGAAACCTTCGCGTCGGCTTCCGCGTAGAATTTTCCGTCGATGTAAACCTTCGCATCCTTGATGCCGGTCGTCCGACGCGGCCGACTTTCGACTGCTGGTTCGGTGACTGCCTCGGCACCGGGTTTGTGAATTTTCGGTTCGTCCAACACCGTCGCATCAGTGGTTTTCATAATCGCAACAAAATCTCCAACGCTTAAGCGGCCAATTCAAGTTGCAAATAAACAAGAGAAATCAAGCAATGAGGTATTAGAGGAATGCGAGCTCTGCTTATCCATTACTCCATCATTCCATCGCTTGCAGCAGGCCATCTTTAATATGCAATTGACGGTCGCCACGCGCTGCGAGGCGAGCATCGTGCGTCACCACGAGTAGGGTTTTGTGTCGCGAACGCGTCAGGTCCAACAACAGATCGATAATTGCATCGCCGGTTTTTGAATCGAGATTTCCCGTCGGCTCATCGGCGAAAATGATTTCGGGATTGTTTATTAACGCACGCGCAATCGCTACCCGCTGTTGTTCACCTCCTGAAAGTTCTGCTGGCAGATGATGCATTCGGCCGCCCAAACCAACGGCTGCAAGGCTTTCTTCAGCCCGTTTCATCGTGGATTCTCCACCGATCATCCCCGGCAGCGAGACGTTTTCCAGCGCAGTCAGTTCCGGCAGGAGAAAATATCCCTGGAATACGAAACCCATTTTCCGATTTCGAAACCGCGCCTGCGAGGCAGACCTGCCGTTGTAAAGATTTCGTCCTTCGAATTCGACAGAGCCGGACTCGGGACGCTCCAACCCGGCCAGTGTGTAGAGAAGCGTCGTCTTTCCTGCACCTGAAGCGCCGGACAGAAAGACCGCTTCGTCGCGCGCAACCTCCATCGAGATACCGCGCAAGACTTCAATCCGCCGAGCTCCCATTCGGAAAGATTGGAAAAGATCGCGCGCCACTAATTGCGGAGTTGCCGTTGCCATCGCGGAAAGTTTGTCCTTTATCTGCCGTAAACACGATCCTAACACAAGAGCGTCTCGCTCATATGTACGCCAAAAAGCCGCCGTTGAGGTAATCGACGGCGGCTTTCGGTTAACAGAAGTTTATTACGTCATCCCTAACGAATCCAGAGTCGGCTCATCGATGGCCGCGGTTTCATAGAGTCCGTGATTGCGCTGGTAATCTGCAATCGCCTCGCGTGTAAGTGGGCCAAGCAAGCCATCCACTTCGCCCTGGTAGTAGCCTTGTTCTTGCAATGCTGCCTGAACGTTGGCGACGACCTGATCCGGTGGCAAACTGTTGTAACCGTAGATCGGACCATCGTAAGCGTAATATGCATTGGGAGCGTAACCCCATGCCGGGTACCACCAGCCCGAATTCCAATAATACCAGCCGCCATATACGAAAACGACGCGGTTGTAATGACTGTGCCACCAACCCCTGTCATGCCACGCCGGTCTGTAATTTCGGAAGGCCCAATAATTCTTACCCTGCCAGTACTGGCTTCCCTGAATTCGGCGGTTTTGCTGAAACTTCACGCTGGTGAATTTTGTTGGACGCGTGTTCGACGCTAAATTGAAACGCTGTGCCCTGTATTTCTTATTCGATTGCAATGCGGCGGCAGAAGCCGTGTTACCTTTCCACTGCTTTGTCTTCTTATTGTATGTTGCAGAGTTCGTGTAGCGTGCGGTCTGCGCATTCTGTGCGGCGATTTGCTGCGAATTCTTCTTCGCAGTTTTTACATTCGCCCTCGATTGATAACCCTGGTTATTGACACCCGGCCGCGCTTGTTTCGTCTTCTTAGCCGCATATCGCTGCGCTTGCGCATTCTGCGGGGCGATTTGCTGCGAACTCTTTTTCGCAGCCTTTACATTTGATCTCGATTGATAACCCTGATTATTGACGCTCTGCCGCGCTTTGGCCTTCTGATATGATCCTGCCGTTGAAGCCGGCTGATAACGCTTCGGGGCCGCCTTCTGCGGTGCCTTCTTAGGCGCGGCTGCAGGACGCGCATACTGCGTCGATTGAGCCTGCCTGCTCTTCTGCGCTTGCTTCTTCTGTTTATTGTCGTTTTTCGCAGCGCTCGCAGAACAGACGAGTGCAAGGCTGCAAATTAAAATAAGGAATGTTCTCATAGATTTTTTTCTCACTGAATTGCTAGACGTGTAGCCTCGTATACTTATTCGACTACGGCTTTGGCAAGAATTGTTCGCAAGTCGTCATTGCTGCGGGGTGCTACAGAAAGCTGCCGTCGAAAGAGGTTCGGCGACGGCTTCGGGATAGGGATCCTTATTATGCCATTCCCAACGATTGCAGTGTTGGCTGGTCAATCGCTGATGTCTCGTAAAGTCCGTGATCGCGCTGATAAGCCGCGAGTGCTCCACGCGTTTCTGGCCCAATCAAACCATCGACGTCGCCGTGATAATAACCTTGCTGTTGCAGTGATGCCTGCACATTAGCAATTACCTGATCGGGCGGAAGATTATTGGAGGCATAGATAGGCCCGTCCCAGGCGTAATACGCGTCGGGAGCGTATCCCCAGGCCGGGTACCAGTAACCCGCGTTCCAAAAATACGGCGCGCCGAACACAAAGACGATGCGGTTGTGATGGCTGTGCCACCAATTCTTATCGTGCCATTCGGACTGGTAGTTGCGGAAAGCAGCATATTTTTGTCCCTGCCAGTTTTGGCTTCCTTCAATTCGTTTGTTTTGTTGGAACTTCACAGGAGGAGCTTTCGCGGTGTTCGGTTGTTTTGGAACGTTGAAGTGCTGCGGTTTAATCGGCTTCGGTTTTCCCTGAGCAACATTGGCTCGACCTTGTTTTGACTTGCCGGCAGCCGCCCCACCAGCAGCAGCTTGACCAGCGGTCGCAGTCGGTTGCCCACCTTTCTTTTCCTTTGCCTTTTGCGGTCCGGTTCCTGACGGTTGCCCCGCAGGAACATTTGCCTGTTGTTTGTCTTTTGCCTTGCCTTTTCCTGCACCCGCACCTGAGGCATTTGTTTGCTGATGCTGACCGCTAGCTTTAGGGGGAACCTGCTTGGGACCACCGCGCTGTTGGGCGCCCTGTGTGGTCTGCGCCGGCTTTTTCGGTGCTGGTTTTTCGTCTTTCTTCTTTTCCTGCGCGCCGAACGCGGTGAACGCGAGCGCAATACTACACATCAAAACTAAAAACGTTCTCATAAACTTTTTCTTTCTAGACTCTTTGGACGTTCTTAAGGCTCTCACTTATTCAACGTCACAACGCCATTTTCCGGATGTCTTCTTTCCCAACGCTAATTTAACTCCCAGCGTGCACGCGGTGTTGCGATGTTTTTGATCAGCGTTGCTGTTGGCGCACAGCTTCGAACAGTACGATTGCGACCGCAGTAGCCAGGTTCAGGCTGCGGGTTCCATGCATTGGGATGCCGATGCAACGGTCTTTGTTGGCCGCGAGCAAATTCTCTGGAAGCCCTCTTGTTTCGGGGCCAAAAACGAGAAAATCACCGCGCTGAAATCTGGTCTCGTAGTAAGGGCGTTGACTCTTTGTCGTTAGAAAAAAGTACTTCGCATTCGGCGGCTGTACGCGCTGCAAGGCGTCGAAGGAATCCCAAAGCCGAAGGCTTACCTCATCCCAATAATCGAGCCCTGCTCGTTTCAATTGTCGATTATCCAACGAGAAGCCAAGTGGCCTGACCAAATGCAGAGTCGATTGTGTAGCCAGGCAAAGCCGACCGATGTTGCCCGTGTTGGGCGGAATCTCCGGCCGAAGCAGGACAACGTTAAACATGCCTGTAGCGGCGTCGCTGTTCGACGCGTTACGCGGTCCGCAGAAGTTCAGCTACAGTTTACTCGCGACGAATTTTTCGAGCTTCACAACATCGGCGGCGAATTTGCGAATACCTTCTGCTGTTTTCTCCGTGGCCATGGCGTTCTCATTCAGCAGCCAGCGGAATTTTTTCTCGTCTAATTCCAACTTATCGACTTTCGCTGCTTTCGCTTTTTCGGGGCTTAGTTTGCGCTCAACAGGATCGGTGGATTTTGAGAGCTGTTCCATTAGTTCGGGACTGATCGTCAGGCAATCGCATCCCGCCAACTCAAGGATCTGCCCGGTGTTACGAAAACTGGCACCCATTACTTCGGTTGGAATATCGAATTTCTTATAATACGTATAAATTTCCACAACGGACTGAACACCTGGATCTTCTGCCCCGGCATAATCGCGCTTCATTTCCTTCTTGTACCAATCGTAAATCCGCCCCACAAACGGCGAAATGAGTTGCGCTTTCACTTCCGCTGCGCGAACTGCCTGCGGCATCGAAAACATCAGTGTCATATTGCAGCGGATGTCTTCTTTTTGTAGCTGTTCCGCAGCATTCAATCCCTCCCAAGTCGACGCGATCTTGATCAACACGCGTTCACGCGGGATGTTGCGGTCTTCGTAAAGCTGGATCAACCGCCTCGCCTTTTTGATCGAGCCCTCGACGTCGAACGACAGCCGCGCATCTGTTTCAGTCGAAACGCGCCCCGGAACAATCTGCAGAATGTCGCAACCAAATTGAACTAGCAGATGATCGCAGATATCTTCAATCTGTTCCTGCCCGCTCAGACCGGATTTCTTCCGGTCAGTCAGCACCTCGTCAAGCAAACGGGAGTACTCTTTTTTTTGCGTGGCAGCATATACGAGACTTGGGTTTGTCGTCGCGTCCTGCGGTTTGAATTCCTTCATGGACTCAAAGTCCGCGGTGTCCGCGACAACTTTGGTAAACTTTTTGAGTTGATCGAGCTGATTCAGTTTCGATCCGGTTTTCTTCTCTTCAGCGACAGCAGTGCTCATAATAAATTCTCCGTTTGGACTTCGTCTGAAACGTACGCCTCGATCAAAAGATCGACAACGATAAAGTCTCTCGACTTTCTCTCGCGTAAATTCGCCAACGCACGCCCAATCTTTTATGCGGAAACGGCGGGGCGGGCTTCGGGTGTACGCCGTGAACCAAGCGCAGCTTTGACGAAATTATTCCCAATTTCCCACATCGGCCCCGGGAATTTGCGGCATTCAGTGAGTACGTCGTCGAGCGCATTGACGAACATGCCGACTTCTTTTTCACCGATGATAAGCGGCGGCAAAATTTTCATCACGTCCATGGCGTGCCCGGCAACCTGAGTAAGGATACGATGCTTGCTCAGCATCTGGGTCACGATCATTTGCGCAAAGAGCGCCTTGTCGATCTTGTGCAACAGCTTCCAAGCCATCTTCAGTTTGAACTCCTGCGGTTCGTGAAATTCGATCCCGATCATCAGTCCTTTGCCGCGAACTTCTTTGATGAACGAATGTTTGGCGCGCAGCGCATCCACTTTTTCCATCAGTAACGCGCCCATCGTCGCCGAATTCTCAATTAACTTTTCGTCGTCGATTACTTCCAGTGCTGCCAGCCCGCATGCCATCGCGAGGTTGTTGCGGCCGAAGGTCGTCGAATGGACGACACAACGGTCCATACGGGAAAACGTTTTTTGATAAATATCACGTCGCGTTACAATCGCGCCGCACGGCACGTACCCGCCACTCAATGTTTTCGCCAGCGTGATCATGTCCGGCTCCAGATTCCAATGCTGGAATCCGAACATCTTACCAGTCCGGCCCAGTCCGGTCTGCACTTCGTCAGAGATCAGCAGTGTGCCGTATTTCCGGCAGAGCTCCTGCGCGCGGACAAAGAAATCGGTCTTGGAAGTCTGACAACCTTTTCCCTGAACCGTCTCAATTACGACCGCCGCCACGTCGCGCGAACGCAACTGCCGATCCAGCGCTTCGACATCATCGAGCGGCACACGTGCGTCGAATCCTTCCATCAGCGGCCCAAACCCTTCGGTGAAACTCTCGCAGCCCATTAACGATAACGAACCAAGACTGAGCCCGTGAAACGCGCTTGCGAGCGACACCACTCGCTTTCTTCCTGTGGCAGCCCGCGCAAACTTCAACGCGCCTTCCATTGCTTCCGTTCCTGAGTTACAGAAGAACACGGCGTTCAGATGCGATGGGGTTCGTTTTGTCAACGCCTCCGCGAGCAATCCGCTCAAGAGCGAGCAATCCATCTGCACCATGTTTGGCAGATCGAGATCGAGAACGTCGCGAATCGCTTGTTTCACTACCGGATGATTCCGCCCGATGTTGAAAACGCTGTAGCCGCTCAAAAAATCCAGGTACGGCTGATTATCCATGTCATACAGGTACGCGCCTTCCGCTCGCGCGTAGACCTTGTCGAACCCGATCACTCGCTGGG
>JBKPRQ010000142.1:0-19382 GCA_046734635.1 Verrucomicrobiota bacterium | reverse complement strand
GAAACAGACTGCCGGTGCTGTCGCCGGAGCTACGATTGGTAGTATAGCAGGACCGATCGGCTCTGTTGTCGGCGGAGTGGTGGGCGCTGTTGCCGGAAAAGCCGCTGAAAAGGGGCGTCCGATTGCTCCAGCGGCAAGGCGGACCGTCCGGAGCGCCGTGAAAAGGTCCAAAGCAATCTCGAAGGCCCGCGGCAGACCACGCCCGTCCAGAAAATCCGTTGCTAAATCACGCAAAGCCCGTACGCGCTCCAGCGGCAAGACGAAAAAGAGAGTATTGCGTCGCTCGAGGACAACAAAATCACGCAAACCGGCCCGACGTCGGAGAAAACCGACATCATCACGGACCGCTCGGAAACGACCTGGCAGTCGCAGCAAACGGCATTAGTGGCTCGGTCAGAAAGAGTGCCAAGCAGTCGTGCACCCCTGTGCCTTCCTGCATTGCACTTCATGGCGTCGCAGCATTCGGCAGATGTAATGAATTCAATTCGCAGTGCGCACTCGGCGATTTTTTATAGGGTCCTAGCCTGGGCTGTAAACGAATCCATCCTCATTATGAGAATCATCCCCGCCGTGTTCGTCCAAGCTATCGCCAGATTCTTTCATGTTCGGAAAACAGGAACGACAAGGCCCGAATTATCCACCTCGTTCCGTACACAGATGCTGGCGATCCGAAATTTGACATCCCTCGTGGCAGTTCTGATGTTGGGAGCATTGGTGCTGGCGGGGTGCGATCGGCACGGCTCGTCAATGCTGTCTACTTCAAAGATCACCGCTGCAAATTACGACCAGATAAAGCTCGGCATGAGCAAGACTCAAGTTGAATCCATTCTAGGTCCACCTACGACCGCAGAGACAAAGGATATGGTTATCTTCAAGAAGACGACCTATCGCTACGAGGACGGAACGAAGTTCATCCTCCTTACCTTTAAGAACGAGGAGCTAGAGAGCAAAGACAGTAATCTCACCACGCAATAGCGACTTCGAAGAGAGGCAGGATTTGTTACCGTTTATGCGCACCGGATCGTGCAGCCCTATGACGCGCACCGCTCGTAGACACGGACCTAACTCGTCTTGCGTCACCTTGACCCATCGGGCGATCTGAGTTGCCCTGCCCGGAACCGCGAAAAAGCGACAGCGTTATTTTGGTCCCGCAATTGGGGCCACTGTTGATATCAAATTCGCCTCCGAAGTGTTGTACACGCTCGCGAATGTTGAAAAGGCCGAATTTTTGAAGGCCCGTTGTTTGTTTGTCAAGCGCTGTCCGGTCGAATCCCGGACCGTCATCGGCCACGATGACGCGGACCTTGTCGGGCGACAGATGCTGCATCGTGATGTGGACGGCGCTACCGGCCGCGTGCTTGACCGAATTTAGTAATAACTCACGCACGGCTCTGAACAGAAAAATCCGCACGTCAGCGGTTTCCGGGTTCGCTGAAGAGTCTGCCTCAAGCGTCACCTCAACATTGTAGTTTTTACGTGTTTCAGCTGCGAGCCACTCGAGTGCCGCAGCTAGACCGTCCTCGTGCAAAACTGGCGGCGCGAGTTCCACAGTGAGAGATCGCGTCAACTTGAACGCACTTTCGAGCGCCTTGGCAATTTCGCAAGCCATCGCTTCCCGTTGGGGGGCGTCTTGAGTTCTGCGCAGCGCCTCAAGCTGCATCTGCGACGCAACAAGTAATTGCTGTAGATCTTCATGCAGTATCTCCGCAATGCGCCTGCGCTCACCCTCCTCTGCAAGCGCCAATTCGGCCGAGAGCAGGCGAAGCTTCTTTGCCTGTTCTACTGCTGCGTGAGTGCGTTCAGCAACGCGTTGCTCAAGGGTTTGGTTCAAGTTCGCGAGCTGGGTGACGAGATCTCGTACCTGATATTGCCGCCGCCGAGAACGTAACGCAACCTGCACTGAGCGCACCAGCGTCAGACTGCTGATGGGCCGCTCCAGTAAAGTCACGCTTCCAGCAGCCGCGGTTGCCAAATTCAGCAATCCCGCTCGGTGCGATTCGCCGCCGCTTGTGAGAATGATGAATGGTAATTCGGACCAGGGGGGCTGTGCCTTAAGAATGTCCAAAACAAGCGAAGTTTGCGCTGATTCCAGTGCCTCTTCGGTGAGCAGTAGCGCGCCTACGCCATCCATTAGTTGTCGGGCACATCTATCCGACCCATCGCAAATGCGTGTTTCAAAACCTTCGCCCTCTAGCAAAGCCGCCATTGCCGCAGCATCGTTCCCAACGGGCGCAATGATGACCACGCACTCCTCTTTGTGGGGTCCCGTGCGTGTGTGTTCGGGAGTAGTATCACTCATCAACGGGCCGCCTACTGATTCATGGGAATTGAGATTGATGCGCGACGCGTCATTGCTTCAGTAATTTAGAATTTCTTTTTTACTGCCACGGAAGACAGGCACGCCGCTTAGCACGCCTTGAAACTGTTTTAATGGTTCCCCTATAACGATGCCTTTGCCTTGCACCAATTTGAATTCGCGAATGCTTTTCTCGTGGAGTCCGCTACGCTTCTTAACCACCGCAATAGCTTGTTTTACTTCTCCATAAGCTTCGAAATATCGCAGGCTTACCACAGTGTCCGAAAGATAGCTGAGGTTCACGGGCACTTCGGCGACGCCGGCCCATCCCTGCTGCGCTAGAATGAGGATCGTTACGACGCCCTCCTGGTTGAGACAAGTGCAGAGTTCGTGAAGCTGATTGTTCAGATACTTCTCTCCCGGCATGGCATTGAGATAACCGTTGAGACTGTCGATCGCGACCAGCTTGCAGCCCGCCTTCACAGCATTCAAAATGCGAACGGCAAATTCGCCTGGAGAAAGTTCGGCAGGATCAACCTGCTGGACTGTGATCATCCCACTTTTAATCGATTTATCCAACTCGAATCCCAGCACTTTGGCTCGGCTCAGCATCACACTGCGCGTTTCGTCAAATGTGAATAGGATAGAGCGTTGACCGAGGTCGGCCATCTGGAGGGCTTGTTGCAACACTAGAGTCGATTTGCCAGTCCCTGCCTGACCGATGATGAGGGTTGTTGTCCCTCGATCCAGCCCACCGCCGAGCAAGGTATCCAGCTCCTTGATGCCGCTGGAAACAGCCCCGGGTGGAAAATCGGTACGATGCTCCGAGGCGACCATGCGAGGAAAGACGCGCAATCCACCGGTGGCAATGATGTAATCATGATAGCCTTCCCGGAATTTCACGGCCCTCAATTTGGAAACACGCATCCGGCGTCGTGATGTGCCGTAGTCGGGCGAGAGTTGTTCCATGTCAATGACGCCGTGAGTGAGACTAAGCACGTGCGGGTCGATCACCCCGGCTTTGTTCATCTTATCGTCAAGCAAGAGAACAGTGCTCTTGAATTTTTCGAACTGCTGTTTGAGCGTCAGAAGTTGGCGGCGATAGCGCAAAGCGGTTTCGGCCATTAATCGAAATTCCGAAAGCGAATCGAAAGCGACTCGTGCTGGCTGCGTCTTGCGCACTTCATCGAGCAGTAGCTGGTTGACTTTCGTCAACTCGACTTCGGATGAATGAAACACTGTCGTCTGCGCTTCGGGCCGCAACAGATTTTCAATGGCGGACAAATCCAATACCGGGATTTTATCGAGAGACCAGCCATGTGATCGCGCCACTTTAAGCAACTCCTTTTTGGTCTCCGAAAGCGTGATGTAAAAAACCTTCTCGCCTCGCCGTACCCCCTCGAGAAGAAACTGAAGCGCCAGTGTCGTCTTGCCAGAACCCGGATCCCCTTGAACTAAATAAAAGCAGTCGCGCGGCAAGCCCCCCGCCAATATACCGTCGAGCCCCTCGACCCCGCTGGGGCAGCGTTCGTCGACAAAGTTCGTTGAGACGTTTGCGGCGGATTTTCGACCTAATTTGTGCTTTCCCATACGGATCAAAGCGACTCTGTTTTAGCCCGTTCAATTCCCGGGCTGCAGTTCGAAAAGAGCGCTGGCTCGGAAATTGTTTCGCGCGCTCCTTGCATCTTTTCAATACTCACTGTGCACAAGGGCGATAAGATTACAAAGGCCGATTTCAAATCCCCTAAAAGAGTTGAGTCAACGACGCTATCTCATTTCAAAAATGCGCAGGCAGTTTCTCGGCAAGAAGGGGGCTAAGACTTTTACCTATATGCTAATCCGCCTTCCGCCTGATTGCCCGATATGCTCACAAGT
The DNA here is from genome assembly GCA_046734635.1 of Verrucomicrobiota bacterium. Classification (GTDB taxonomy): domain Bacteria; phylum Verrucomicrobiota; class Verrucomicrobiia; order Chthoniobacterales; family UBA10450; genus Udaeobacter. Next base: position 15,211 of record JBKPRQ010000142.1, on the reverse strand, counting down.
GAGCCACGCTTCGCCGATGGCGGCCGATCATTCGAGCAGACAGGGCAATGCGATCTCTCCCAATGAAATACGACAAGCAATGAGAGTAACAAACAAGGTGTAAACGGCTGCACTGGTATTACTCGCAAGAAGCTAACTGAGACGCGTAGGTGCGTAGTGTCATCCGATTGATGGTGGGACTGAATAAACTGCGGATAGGACACGTCGCAAACAAGCACACGACGGAGAACTTCCGTTTAACCAAAGTAACAAATATGAAACAAACTAGATTAGTGAAATTATTGGCCGCGGGCGCGGCCGGCGCGGTCGCATTGAGTACAGCTTTCGCGCAGGAAACCTCAACTACAACCACAACCACGGGCGGCACAACGGGTGTGAGCGAAAGCACCACGAGTACGAGCACGCTTAACGGCTCAGGCACGATCACGGCTTATACGCCGGGTTCGGACTACATCATGTTCCGCACGGAATCGAGTACGACTCCGGTGAAGTATTACTACACCAATAAGACCGTACTCGTTGACCCAGAAGGCCGCCCAGTGGAGTGGAAGGCGCTCAGGCCAGACATGCCGGTGACATACACCTACACCAAGGAAGGCGACCGAATGGTTGTGACCAAAGTTACGTTAGCGAAACCGCTGTCCTCGTACGAGACCAAAGAAACCACGACAACAACGGTCAAACCGTAACTGCAGCGGCTCAAATCGTTCAGCTAAAACCGAAACGCCCGCGGTGAAGACCGCGGGCGCTTTCATCGTCGCGCAACCCTGCTAGATGTTCGCAATCATCGCGATGCAATTTGCCATGCAAAATTTCGAAGCAATGGCGTTCGTGCTGGCCTGTATCGGAACCGTCTGCTGGGTCGTGTGCTTCTGGTGGATGCATCGCATCTCATCCCGTCAGGATGCGATGTTGGAAGAGCTGCATGAAGTGACAACGCGCATCGAAAAGCTTTCCCAGGCCGAGCATGATTTGATCAGGGACGTGCATCCTCAAGTTAACGAAATCAAGGAGAAGGTCCAAACCGTTAAAGAAGTTGTTTCTCCCAAAAAGAGCTGAGCTCCCATCGGACCTGAATCCATCGAACACCCGGCGGGACCCAACCAATCCATGCTTCCCCCTTTTGTTTCGTTTCAATGCGAAGATAAAATATCGCTTCTCATCGAACTGTTTGGTTTCAAAGATCTGAGTAGCGGTTTTCAACGACACATCCTCCATCACCATAAGGTAATCGCCTACGATTCTAAAGCCGGGCCTGGTGTAGACGCGGCGTTCGCGCTCCTAATACCATACCCGTCGCGGATAGGACTTTGGCTGACCAGCTAATCATCCTCTAGCCCGATTGTGTATTTCAACGCATACGGCAAGTTTCTGCGCACAACGAAAGAGTTCGAATCAATAACCTCAAGAGCAACTAACATGCGTGTAACACATAGAATCAAACAAGCTGGCGCGACCGGATATATTTTACTTTGGCTGCTAGGAATTCCGATTCCGATTTTGCTTCTCATCTTTCTGCTGCGGGGTTGTACATAGACATTAGGCACGACCTCGCTTTCCTGAACCACCTGATTACGAGCAAGAACAACAATATCATATCTACATATGCAATTAGAAACACTTAGAGACCTTTATATTCACGAACTGAAAGACCTCTACAGCGCTGAAAATCAGATTATAAAAGCGCTCCCGAAAATGGTTAAAGCTGCTGCTAACAAAGAGCTTGCGGCGGGATTCAAAGAACATTTGAACCAGACAAAGGAACACGTGGCGCGTCTCGAAAAGATTTTAGAGAGTCACGATGAGTCAACCCGTGGCCCGAAATGTGAGGGCATGGAGGGTCTGTTAAAAGAGGGAGACGAGATGATCAAAGAAGATGCTGAAGACGAAGTGCGCGATGCCGGGTTAATTGCCGCGGCGCAGCGCGTTGAGCACTATGAGATGGCCGGTTATGGCTGTGCTCGGACTTACGCCGAGCTGTTAGGAGATCCGGATGGTGCCCAGTTACTTCAGACTACCTTGACCGAGGAATCGGATACAGACAAGAAGCTAACCAAGTTAGCCACTTCCGTGATCAACGTGGCGGCTAAATAAATAAAACCGGTCGGCTTACCGGTTGCGATCAACAACACTGATACCTAAAACTCAAACTAAACAATCGATTAAACTAAAAGACCCATGAAACGAACTTTACTAGCCATAGCTTGTCTCAGCGCATTCAGCCTTGCGGCATTTGCCGCCGACGACCAGAAGTCGAAGCCCGATAACACGAAAACAAACGAGCGCGATCGCTCCGGTGACACTCAGACATCTGGCGACCAGTCGAACAGTTCGGCGGATTTAAAAGTTACTCAGGCTATCCGGCAGGCGTTGATGAAAAACGGCGAGCTATCAACGACTGCGAAGAACATCAAAATTATCACCGCCAACGGGCAAGTCACACTCCGCGGTCCTGTTAAGACTGCGCAAGAAAAGGCAAAAGTCGATCAGATTGCAAGATCAGCTGCCGGCGGAGCCCAGATCGACGATCAACTCGACGTTAAAGAACCAAAGTAACAAGGTAAGTAACAAATTAACCTCAACAACAAACGAAAGAAAATCATTATGTCTAAATCAGTATTCGGTATTGCAACTACACAGGGCCAAGCTGAGCGAATTGTCCAGCAGCTTCAAAGCCAAGGTTTCGCCACCTCGGAAATTTCAGTGTTAATGCCTGACACAGCCGGCACACGTGACGTTGGTCATGTTAAAGCTACAAAGGCTCCGGAAGGCGCGACAACGGGTGCAACTACGGGTGGTGCCACCGGCGGTGTAATCGGACTACTGGCAGGAATTGGCGCCTTAGCAATTCCGGGCGTCGGTCCATTTATTGCCGCGGGTCCTATCATGGGAGCTCTTAGTGGCGCAGCGGTCGGGGCGGCTACCGGCGGTGTCGTTGGCGGTTTAATCGGTCTAGGTATCCCGGAGATCGAGGCAAAGCGCTACGACGAAAAGTTGAAAAAGGGGAATTACCTGGTCGCCGTGCACACGGATGAAAGCGAAGACGTTGATCGGGCAAAGCACATTTTTAAAGCTGACGGCGCTGAGGATATCAGCACCGTCAGCGAAGCATCGGCACCGAAAGCTTAAATAAATCTCGAAGAAGGGGAAAACTATGGCTGACGAAACCCAGATGAATCAAGGCCCTGCGGTTCCGCCGCAGGTGGAAGAAAAAGCAAAGCGGGGTATGACGCACGCCCGCGCAGCGGCGGCAGATGTGGGCTCGGCTGCGGGTGCGATCGCGGAAGAATATCGCGGTAAGGCTGAGCAAGCCTGGGACGATGCCAAAGATCGCGTCCGGACATTCCGGCAAGATGCTGACCATTATGTACGCGAAAATCCAACCAAAGCAGTATTCACAGCGCTTGGAATCGGGTTTGTCCTGGGCCTAATCTTCCGGCGCTGATCGCGGTGCCGCCAGATGACCAGCGAGACGACTCATTCCCGCAACCCTGCGGGGCACGCAAGTTTACTCGCAAATCTCTTTGCGCTTGCAAGTGCGCTGACGGAGGTTGTCGAAGCCCGCTTTGCTCTTTTCGCTCAGGACTCGAAAGCAGCATTGGTGCAATTGCTGGTGCTGGCGGTTTGTTTGATTCTAACCCTCGTTCTTTGCGTGTTAGGTTATATTTTTCTCCTTGCTAGCGCTGTTGTCGGTTCCGCCCATCTGGCCGGAATCTCGTGGGTTTGGATGGCATTGGCCGCCGCCGGAGCGCATTTTGTGATTGCGCTCGCTCTACTCGTCATCGCACGCAACCGAATGACCAGGCCCTTCTTTGGCGCAACATTGACTGAATTAAAGGAGGATCGCGAATGGCTGAAAAATCTGCACGCAAAAAATCAACCGACGGGCTGAGAATGGAGATAACCAGTTCGCGCGAGCGTATGGAACGCGATTTGCGGGGCCTGCAGTATGAATTGGATTTTTCGGCCAAACTGCGGAGATCATTTCGAGAACAAACCATTCTCTGGATTACCGCCGTGGCGTCGGTCGGTGTGCTGATCGCGTTGGCTCCGATGCGGAAGAAAAAAATTTACGTCGATGCAAAGACGGGTCGAAAACCAAAAGAAAAAAAACTCCTTGAAACCGGCTTTGTTCTAGGGGCGCTCAACATCGGCGCGAACCTGCTCAAGCCAGCGATAGTTGAGTTTGTCAAAAACCGACTGACGGGAACTGCCGGCGGAGCCCGCACTAAGAACAGCTAGAACTGTGCTCTCTTTTTGGACTGCGTGCGAAGTTAAGATGCTCTGGTAATGAAAACCCAAACCGAAAAGCAAAAGAAGCGGGATATCTTTTGTTTGGTAAGCGATGGATTTCGCGTCTTCGCCCGCCACTCTGCGATCGCTCTCGGGAGTGCCTGGGCTTTTTGCGGAGCTGTGTTCGTTATTCTTGTCTGGATTCTTAGCGGACCAATGTTTCATTTTTCCGATACCTGGCAGTTAGTCATCAACACTGCCACGACCATCATCACCTTTCTGATGGTGTTTCTGATCCAAAACACGCAAAACCGCGATGCCAAGGCAGTCCATCTAAAATTGGACGAGCTGATTCGTGCCCTCAAAGGCGCCCGCAACACACTCGTTGATCTGGAGAGTTTATCCGACGAGGAACTCAAGAAACTCGAAAAACAATTCCAAGGCATGCGCAAACGAGCTGAGAGCGATGGGAGTCATTCCCGCCATGCCGAGCCTGTTGAATTGCGCTGACAGAGCGCGTTAAGAACGTGCGCTGGTTATTATTTGTCTCTGGCGCCCTTGCCACATTTCGCTTGAGCCATTTGGTTTCGAAAGAGCGCGGACCACTTTGCGTATTTGAACGTATTCGCAACGCCTTGCCGCGCGGTCGCGGCTCGGCTCAGGAATGGCTCAGTTGCATTTTTTGTTTTTCTCTAAGCGCCAGTGCCGCCGTTTGCTTGCTTCTGTGGACAGGTGGTTTCCGTGCCACCCTACAGGAATGGATCGTCTACTGGCTCGCCTTTAGTGCTGTTTCCCTGATAATTAATCAGTGGCTCCGTTTCGATAAATAATTTTGGGAGGCTTGGGATTTTCCCGGATCAGTCGAGTCGATTATGCCGCAGAAAAATATCGATTTGCACGGCAGTGCACCGGACAAACATAAATTCGCACTGCTTTTGATCGATGTGATCAACGATTTTGATTTTCCCGAGGCGGAGCGGTTACTGAGGTACGCGCGACCAATGGCGCGAAATCTTTTGCGCCTAAAACGGCGGGCGCAAAAAGCAGGCGTACCGGTGATTTATGTAAATGACAACTTCGGACGATGGAAATCCGATTTTCGGCACACTGTCGATCACTGCGCACTACAGGGCCGCGGCCGGGACGTGGTAACACTATTGCGCCCGGAAGAAAGCGATTACTTCGTACTCAAGCCAAAGCATTCCGGATTTTTTTCTACCACCCTTGAGACACTTCTTCGCTACTTGGAAGCGCAAACGTTAATTCTCACCGGCATTGCCGGGAACTTTTGTGTCCTGTTCACGGCAAACGATGCTTACATGCGCGATTTTAATTTGTTCGTCCCTTCGGATTGCACAGTATCAAACACAAAGAAGGAAAACGGCTCAGCGCTTTGGCTGATGAGGAAATTCCTGAAGGCCGATACACGCTTGTCTTCTAGAATCGCGTTGCGCAACAAGCGAAAGAGATGACGAAAAAGACTCAGCCTCTAGGATTTTGACCCATACGCTAATCGGGAGGTCGCCCTATTGCAGAACAACCACTGAAAAAGCAAGTTGGGTCCATGACGCTGGTTTCTTCGGTCAAACTATCCGATGAAGAAAAACTGAACATCTTACAACGACTCGATCAGTTCCGGCACTGGCGCTCTCTAGACGAAAAACGTTATTGCCTCGTTTGCGGCGAAATTATCACTGGGCGGCAAATTAACGTATTTGGGGCCACGCATGCGAATGGCCCGCTGCGCATCGTATGTCCGACGGCACATTGTAATGCAGTGCCAATAGAGTGGGTGCAGCCAACAGATGATGTTTTGATAAAAATTGCAATGATCGAGTTCGAGCGACATTGGTTCTGCCAGGTGATTCGAGCAGGCCGGGCAATGCAATCCCTAAACAAAAAAACAATAAGGGATACGATCAGCAAGATAAGGCCTGCGCGGCGACCAAGGTAATTCAGATAACCCCGGTAAGAGCTGCAAAGCATCACACGCCTGGATAAAAAGTACCGTTCGAATTCACGAAGCATAGATGGGTTTTCTCTCGACAAAAGTGGACTCGCGAAGTGACGCGTCTGATAACGAACACGAGGCGGAGAGAGTCACCTCGCGTGCCCGCGTACGTATCGCGGAGCTGATGCAGAGACCGTTTGGTGTCCAGTCGATTTCACTCACCGGGTTGTTTATTCTGGCAGTCCTCTACACCATCTATTTCATGCGTTCTATCCTGCTGCCGGTGGTTCTTGCACTCCTGATCAGTTTTTTGTTGAGGCCGATAGTGCGTGGACTCGCTCGATTGAAGGTTCCGCTGCCAGTAAGCTCGGCTCTGATCCTTATCGGATTTCTTGCACTTGTTGCTTACGGAATCTCAGCGCTCGCCGCGCCCACGATGGGATGGCTTCAGAAAGCCCCGGCCGGTTTGACGGAACTGCAACACAAGCTCCTGCCCGTAAAAAAATCGATATCGCAAGTAACCCAAGCGACCGGCGAGATCGAGAAGCTGACTTCAGCTGGTGGGGAAACAAGAAGTGTCGAAGTAAAGCGGCGTCCCATTACCGAGATGTTTTTCTTGCGCACGCCGGAGTTTATCGCCAGCGCTGTTCTGTCAGTAATCCTACTCTATTTCCTGCTCGTCTACGACCAAGCCTTCATTGCCAAGCTGGTCAAGTTGCTGCCGACGCTCTCGGATAAGAAGACCGCTGTGGCGATTGCGCACGACATCGAGTCGCAGGTCTCGCGCTATCTTTTCACCATCACGGTTATTAATGTCTGTCTTGGATTGGCCGTCGGAACCGCGGTGGGTCTACTCGGTCTGCGCAACCCAGTAATGTGGGGTGTGATGGTGGCGTTGCTTAATTTCGTGCCTTATCTGGGCGCACTTACAGGAATCATCTGCATGACAGTCGGCGCCTTGTTGAGTTTCGATAGCCTCGGATATGCCCTCCTCTTTCCTGCTGTCTATCTCGCTTTTGGCACGTTGGAAGGCAGTTTCATCACCCCATGGATCATGGGACGGTCACTTACTCTGAACCCCGTTCTCATCCTGCTCTCGCTAACCTTCTGGGGGTGGATGTGGGGAATCGTGGGCATCATTTTGGCTGTGCCGATCCTGGCCGCTTTTAAGATTTTCTGCGCGCACATCAAACCGATGGAGCCGCTCGCAGAATTTTTGAGCTGATCACGCGATGAACAGTTTCCATTGCTGGTCGACGAAATAGTGCCTGTCCAATCAAAGCGTCCAGTCACGATTGCGCCGAGAACGTAGTCATGCATTTGAAACCGCCATTGCTTCCAATGGAAGCGCGCTCAGCCGAAGAGATTCCCACTGGATCCGGCTGGCAGTATGAGCCGAAATGGGATGGCTTTCGTTGTCTCGGGTTTCGTGACAGCAAAGGGATTTACCTGCAGTCGAAGGCCGGTCAGCCGCTAGCACGTTATTTTCCCGAGATCGTCAATGTGCTAAGCAGTTTGCCCGCGCAAAAATTTGTTCTGGATGGCGAACTTGTCATTCCCGTCCGAGGCGCTCTTTCATTCGATGAATTGCAACTGCGTCTGCACCCGGCTGCGAGCCGTGTTCAGAAACTGGCAAAGGCCAACCCGGCAACGTACATCGTCTTCGATTTACTGGCTGAAAACGGACAGGTATATGCGCGGCAAATCCTACGGGAGCGCCGACAAGGTCTCGAAGCTTTTGCACGTTCAAATCTCAAACGAATCAAAAATTTACGCCTTTCTCCCGCTACGACCGACCATCGGACTGCCAGAGACTGGTTTGAGAAAGCCGGGGGCGATCTTGACGGAATTATTGCGAAACACCTGGACGCTCCGTATACCTTTGGCGAGCGTACCGCTGCAGTTAAAGTAAAACAAATCCGCACAGTGGATTGTGTTGTTGGCGGATTTCGTTACGCGCGTGGCGCGCGCGTTCTTGGTTCGCTCCTGCTTGGACTTTATGGTGAAGATGGCCTGCTGCATCACGTAGGATTTACATCTGCTTTCAAGGCGTCGGAACGCCGAGCATTAACGAGAAAATTCGAAGCCCTGAGAAAACCACCTGGATTCACTGGCAACGCGCCCGGCGGACCGAGCCGCTGGAGCACGGAGCGCACAGGCGAATGGGAGCCAGTCATTCCGAAGGTGGTCGTTGAAGTTGCGTACGACCATTTTACCGGTGGAAGGTTTCGACACGGCACAAAGCTTATTCGCTGGCGCGTGGACAAAAAACCTCGCCAGTGCACCATGGATCAAGTGGAGCATCGCGAAGGCAAATCATTCGCCATTTTGTAACCGCAAACGACTGCGACAACAACGGCCCCGGCAGCTGCCAAACCGTCACCAACCCCGGCGCGGCACAAGGTTACTGGAACTAGAAGGAATCCGCCAAAGACACAGGGATCAACGGAAGCGCCGTCGCCGTCGCCTGCAGAGTCGCCGGCGCCAACGCCATAGATTGCACATAGCCGTGATCGGGCGGCGTTGGGCAAAGTTTGATATGAGCTAATCGCTCGTTTAGTGACAGTCGAGGACTATGTCCTGCGGAGTCGTCAACTCTTATTGCTTTCGGATCGCCGCGGCCGCAGAAATTTTAGGAGCGCCCGTTCCACTGCATTGATATTGATGCTCCCAGGCGTTTTGATCGCTTCGCCCAATCCCGCAATTTGTTTCCTGTTCAGGTAAGCTTCTACGATCGCCGGATGCACATAACATTTACGGCAAATCGCCGGGGTGTTGCCGAGAAGTTGAGCTACGGCGGCGATTGCTGTCTTTATGTTCGCTTTCCCCTGTTTGTTTGTTTCAAATCCGCCCTGTGCGTTGAGGGCTAGCGCTGACAGAAGCGTACCAGCCCAGGTTCGGAAATCCTTCGCTGTAAAATTTTCACTCGTGATTTCGCGCAGATAATCGTTCACGTCCTGCGACCGTATGTCACGCAACTCGCCATCATCATCGACGTACTGGAACAGTTCTTGCCCGGGCAAGTCCTGTAGCCTTGAAATGATCTTCGCGACTGCCCGGTCTCTTAAGTCTACTTCGTGTTGTCGTCCGCTTTTTCCACGAAAGCGAAAACGTAAATGCGCGCCCCTCAACGTCACATGCCGATTTTTGATGGTGGTTAGGCCATACGATTTGTTCTCGCGCGCGTATTCCTCGTTACCGATCCGCATGAAAGTTCGCTCCAGCAGTCGCACAACCGTCGCGAGCACCTTTTGACGCGGCATGCCGGGCAACTTCATGTCCCGAGCAATTCGCCGCCGAATCTTTGGCAGCGCCTGAGCAAACGCGGCTAGGCGCTCGAATTTATTTTCGTCGCGTATTTCGCGCCAACGCTCGTGGTAGCGATACTGCTTTCGCCGGCGTGCGTCGCGACCGGTGGCTTGAATATGGCCAGTGGCTGATGGACAAATCCAAACTTCCGTCCAAGCGGGAGGAATCGCCAACCGTTTGATTCGGACTAGCCGCTGTTCATCTCGGATCCTTTTGCCTTCTGTATCCAAGTACTCGAAGTCTTTGCCGTTCATGCGGCGGCTATAACCCGGGCTGGCATCGCCTACGTACCGTAGTCCAGCTTCTTCTGCTGCAGCCGCGGATTCGTCCGATGCGACTTCGATTCCGTTCTTGTTATTGACTCTTCTTGCTGGCGCGCCCATTGGAAACCATTACTCTAAGGCTCTGGCGACCGAAAAACGCCTGAACACTGCCCGCGTGTCCGGTTTTGGTTGTTGTGCAAACCGATCAATCAATCGAGTAAGACTCCGGTTTATAGGATCGAATCGAGTGCATGCAGACTTAAACCGAACCTAGCCCTTCTTCAGCGGGTCCGGCTATCACCTCGCCAGTGGCTTTGAAGCGTGAGCCGTGACAAGGACAATCCCAAGTCGACTCAGCTGAGTTCCACCTAACAAGGCAACCAAGATGCGTGCAGACAGGGGAGAGTTTATATACTTTTCCATTGCCGTCGCGAAAAGCGGCGCATTTCTTCCCGCGCGAGCCGATTATCATACCTTCCCCAGGTTTTAGCTTTCTGATGGAATCGGCTTCGGGCCGAGTGATCCGATCTTTAACCATGTAGTAGGGATAGTCCTTGTTTTCCCGAAGGTAATTCCAGGTGGCACCTTTGATTTTTTTCCGGTCTACGGCGAATAAATCAGTCCACGGATTTGTTCTACCTGTAGCCCAGTCGCGTGCCATCATCGCTCCCATCGTACCAAATGTGATCCCGTTCCCACAGTAACCTGTGGCGACAAACTGGTGTTCGGCATTTTCCCCGATGTAAGGCAAACCGTCAGGCGTACAGATAACCTGGCCCGACCAGCGATGATCTACCCGCGCCCTTGGAATAATCTTTTTCAATCGTGCCCGTAGCCGTGCATAAGACTGTTCGGTTGCCTTCTTTTGTCCTGTCTTATGGTCTTCACCGCCGTACACGATGTAGTCGTAACCGCGATGTCGATCGATTCGCAGATAATCATAAGGATCTCTTGTGTCCCAAAAGAGGGCTTCTGGAACGGTTTCTGGCTGGACCTGAGCCCCCAGGGCATAGCTCGTATAGAGTGATAACTTTGTCTGCAACAGGGTTGCGCCCGTTAACCTCGCCAGGCCCACAAGCGGATTGTTTGTTGCCATCACGATGCGATCGAAACTGATCCAATTGCGGTTGACTTTAACACGACGCTTCTTTGCATCGAACTCGGTCGCGACGCTCTTCTCGAAAACGTATGAGCCATAGCCAGGAATTTTCCTAAGCAGATATCGAAGATATTTCCTTGGATGAAATTTGGCCTGATTGGCAAATCGCACACCCGGCAAATTGAAGTACGGGATTGATCGCAAATAAACCGCGTCAAATCCGAGGTTCGCGGCGACCGCAGCCTCTTTCTTAAGAAACGACGTCTCCTTTTTGGAAAAACGCTCCGTGGAAACATGCAGGTAAGCGGGGACACGTTTGAACTCACATTCGATGTCTTGTTCGGCGATGATCCTCTCGATCTCATCGATCGCCGCAGCGCCTGCGTCCCACGCGGCTTGGGCGTGGTCGTTACCAAAGTTACGGGCCAGTGTTTGGAGTTCGACATCGGTAACGCAGGTAAGGTGAGCAGTTGTGTGGCCTGTATCGATTGAAGCCACTCGCTCTCGCTCGATCAACACGACTGTCGATCCGGCCCCCTTCAGTAAATATGCAGCCGTGATGCCGGTGATCCCGGCCCCTACGATAACAACATCGGCGTTTACATTGCTTCGCAGCTTTGGGAACCGCTGAATGGACGCGCTATCTATCCAAAAAGGAATGTTCTCCATGCTTCATTGTTCGCCGCAGATGCGCCCTTCAGCCGTGCAAACCAGGATTATGCTCGCCCCGGAAAATCGAAGCGCGACGCGCCACAACTGGATTCTGAAAAATCCAACACGCGAGCAGGCCGGCGGACGCGACTATACTTGTATGAAAGAGCAAAAAGAAACCATCTCGGCACTGGACGACTTGATCGAGACACTCAAAGACGGGCAGCAAGGCTTCAAGGAAGCCGCTGAAGCGGTGAAAGATCTGCAGTTGAAATCGCTTTTTAGCGAATACTCCCAGCAGCGCGCGCGTTTTGTAACAGCCTTACAGAACGAGGTTCGCAGCCTGGGTAAAGATCAACCTCAAGCCAGCAGCAGCGCCGCTGGTGCCTTGCACCGCGGTTGGATCAACTTGAAATCAACCCTTACCGGAGGCGATGATCATGCGATCCTGGCAGAATGTGAACGCGGCGAAGATTCGGCAGTGAAAGAATACAAAAAGGCGCTGGAGGACGATCTCTCGCCTTCGATCCAAGAGATCGTGGCGCATCAGTATACAGACATCGTAGCGGCTCACGATCGTATCAAAAACCTACGCGATACCAGAAAGGGCTGATAAGCCTCAAGAATAGTTGTGGGAGCTGCTTCGATGCAACCCTACCGGAGGACCATTACCAATTTTCGTAACGTCCAAATGCCGTTTTAGCAGCGAAACAATGGTGTCATGCCAGAAGAGGAGACAATCGAACGGGCGCACGAAGATGAACGCGAAGGCAAGTCTCCTTCCACTCAAGCAGGAGAGTTTGTGCGTGAGGAAATGGAGCACATCCGAGAAGGCGAACATGGCGCACGCTCGCCTGAGCAGGCAATCGCCATTGGCTTGTCCAAGGCACGGCGGGCCGGAGTGAAGCTACCTCCACCAAAGAGAGGAAAAACGCGAACGAAGCGTCAGGCTAAACGGCAGCTTGCGAAGGGACGCGCACGCAAAAAACCGTCCGCCAGGCGTTCGCGCGCAAGCAAACGCGCGCTCAAGCGCGAAAGCCGCCGCTCGGCGTCGAAGAGAGCATTGTCGAAACACGCCAAACGGGTGGCAAAGCGACGCTCAGCACGGTCTCGTTCGGCATCCGCGAAGAAGGCCGCTCGCACACGTAAACGACGTCGTTGATATGACGCCGCGATTTGCGGTGGCGCAGGAGACCTATGCCCAAAGAAAAAAAGCTTCAGCCGCGTCAACATCAACGACAGCAACCTGGTCGCGAGCACAAGATGAAGCCGCGGCCGCGAGCCGAAGATAAAGACTATCGGGGTAGTGGAAAATTAGAAGAGAAGGTGGCGATCATTACAGGCGGTGACAGCGGGATTGGGCGCGCCGTTGCTATCGCATTTGCGAAAGAAGGGGCCGACGTTGCAATTGTTTACCTTGAGGAGGAGAAAGACGCTAGCGAGACGAAGCATCTGGTCGAAGAACAAGGCGGTAAATGCTTGTTGATCTCAGGCGATGTCGGCCAGGAAGAATTTTGTCGCAAGGCTGTCGAGCAAGCTGTGAAAGCGTTCGGGAAGCTCGACATCATCGTAAACAATGCAGCCGAACAACACCCACAAGAATCGATCGAGAAAATTAGTGCAAAGCAACTCGAACGCACATTTCGGACTAACATCTTCTCCTTCTTTTTCACGACAAAGGCAGCCATGAAACATTTGAAACGAGGTGCTACCATTATCAATACGACATCCGTAACTGCTTACAAAGGCAGTCCACATCTCTTGGATTACTCCTCAACGAAGGGCGCCATAATTGCCTTTACCCGTTCACTCTCACAAGCACTAGCTGATAAAGGTATTCGCGTAAACGGCGTCGCACCGGGACCTATTTGGACTCCACTCATCCCATCGACCTTTCCGGCAAAAGAAGTCGAAACATTTGGCTCCGATGTTCCCCTAGGTCGGCCAGGTCAACCCAAGGAAGTTGCGCCAAGTTTTGTATTCCTCGCTTCTGACGACTCGTCATACATGACAGGTCAGATTTTACATCCAAACGGTGGTACCGTGGTAAATGGCTAACATTAGCTTAGGACCGCGCTTGTTAGGACCGTTTCTCAGTCGCACAAAGTAATGCCTCGTCGTGCTAGAAGGAATCCGTTAAGGCGTTTTTCCCTTCTTGGACCGGGCTAGTTCTGGCGCTGCAGAAGGGTCCTCTGGTAGTGCACCCTATTCGATTGCGGGCGCGCGGCTTGGTACCTTGCTTCTTTGGACAGCTTTTGTTACATGGCCACTAATGGCGCTGGCGACAGCGCTTATCTGCGACCGCCTTTTCTTCCACCTTTTCTCGAACTTGCCTTACTTCGCTTCTTCCCGCGACCTCCTCCGCCCTTCTTACGACCACCCTTGTCCGATTTGTTTACCGTCGCCCAGGCCCGGCGCTCTGCTTCTTTCTTACTAACACCACGCTTTTTATAGCCTCTTTCGATCTTAGATGCCTTTCGCTTCTGCTTCGATGTATATTTCTTCTTGCTTCCTCGTGCCATAGAAATTCCTCCGTCTCAGGACTCAACCTAGGAAACGAATCTCGGCTCCCGATTGGATTGGAGGTTTTCAGAAGTCCATACGCGCGTAGAACTTTTCGTCCGCGATGAAACTTTCAGATATGAATACATTCTCACAATTTGTTGAAGCGTTTCTTGGTTTAGGTGTGGAACCTAAACAGTTAACATTCCTGCAGGTGGCACTACGCGCCTTAATAGTGTTCCTAACGACTCTGATCATGGTGCGAATGGCCAGCAAACGCTCGCTCGCGGAAAAGACGGCCTTCGATGCAGTTCTAATTGTCGTTATCGCGTCCATGTTGGCGCGCGCCATCAATGGGTCGGCGCCATTTTTTGCGACCCTGGGCACTGGGTTTGTTCTCGTGCTACTTCACCGGATTCTCGGTATAGCCGCTTACTATTCACATGGCGTTGGAATCTTGATTAAAGGAAAAGCCCAGGTGTTGGTACAGAATGGCAGGCTGCAACGCCACAACATGCAGTTAAACCATATTTCGGAACACGATCTCGAAGAAGATATGCGGCTCGATGCAGCAACCGACGATCTGTCCAGGATTAAGATTGCGCGGATCGAACGCAGTGGTGACATTAGCTTTATCAAGGCTGAATAATCTCCAGCACTAACATCTCGGTATTCGCGCTCATGGCTGCGGAAACAACAAAGATTCAAAATTACGCGATCATTGGAAATGGTCGCTCGGCCCCGTTGATTTCCAAACACGGCTCAATCGATTGGCTTTGCTGGCCGCGATTTGACAGCGGTTCGGTCTTGGCGCGATTCTCGTCCAGAAATCGGTGGGGCTTGGCGCATTCGTCCTACGTTGCACACATCGTCTTCGGCATGATTCTGGGTGCCTTTTATGTGGTGAAATGACTTGACTGGTGACGCTGTTTTTTTTCGCAAACTGCGATCATTTATTCTTCAACAGCGCGACAATGCCCGAAATGGCGAGCGCCGCCACACCAACTGCGATCAAGACGCGATGTTCGCTTGTCCACAATTGTAGACTGCAATCTTTAGCACGCGCGTCGAAGGCGCCGTGAGCACCATGATCACCTGGCAACGGTTGCCACAAATTGTGCGCGCGGGAAGGATCTTCAGGGCCGTCATACTGCTGCGAATCATAGGCCGTATCTGCCAGGTAACAATCGAGGAGGCCTGGAG
>JBKPRQ010000141.1:0-14078 GCA_046734635.1 Verrucomicrobiota bacterium | reverse complement strand
ACCTGTGGATCGCGCGAACCGTTGCTCGACTTTGAACTCAGTCAGCGCTGGAGCCCCATTTGGGTGAATCATTTGTTTAAGCCAGATCGCGGAGTGTTGATGTTTTCCTTGTCGATCCAAGGCGGCGTCAACGAGTGTGCGTTCCCACTCGGGCCAGCCCCAGACAATCGCCAGATATTCTTTCTTTAGTTGTCGCCGTTGCATCAGAACGCCAAATCGACGTGCGACATCAGCTTTCTTCGCGACCAAGACCAGACCGCTGGTCTCGCGATCGAGCCGATTCACAATGGATACCTGGCCACCGGCTGCAATTTCGAAGGCGAAGAGTCCGCGCAATTCCTGCCACAATGTTCGTGTGCCATCGGGTTTCGTGGGATGAATCAGGAGAAACGGCGGTTTATCGATCACTGCGTAATCGTCGGTTTCATCGATGATTTTGAAATCGAGTAATGGCAGCGCCTCAATCATTTCATAGCAACAATAGCCACGATTGCCTTGACCTCATTCCCAAAACTGCTTTACCTAGCCTCTTTACCTTTTGACAGGAGCACGTGGTGGAACCCAAAGACATCAAGGAAATCAAAACGATCATCGACTTGATGAAGAAGAACGATCTTTCAGTCTTCGAGATCGAGAAGGAAGGGTTCCGTTTAAAACTTCAAAGAGGTTCTTCGGGTCAAGCCGCCGCAGGCGCGTTGCTTCCGATGGCAGTTTCACCCAAGGCGGCGGCTACGGCATCTGAAGCCGCGCCTGCCTCACCCAAGCCAATAGAAAGCGTTCCGCTCAAGGAAATCGTTTCCCCCATGGTAGGCACATTCTATCGCGCTGGGTCTCCAGACGCCTCACCCTTTGTTGATGTTGGAAAAACCGTTACGGAGGAGACAGTGGTTTGCATCATCGAGGCGATGAAAGTGATGAACGAGATAAAGGCGGAAACGAGTGGTGTCATCGCCGAGGTCGTGGCTGAAAACGGCAAGCCGGTCCAATTTGGCCAGGTGCTTTTCAAAGTCCGTTAGGACAGACATGGTAGGGCGCGACCGCCGGGCGCGCCGGAATCGCGCGACCTTATGTTTGAGAAAGTCCTGATTGCCAATCGCGGTGAGATCGCTCTGCGCGTGATTCGCGCCTGCAAGGAACTGGGGATTCGAACTCTCGCAGTCTATTCTGAAGCCGACGTGGATTCATTGCATGTGCAACTCGCAGACGAGTCCATTTGTATCGGCGCCGCGCCCAGCACCGAAAGTTACCTGAAGATCGATCGCATCATGAGCGCCGCTGAAATCGGCGATGTGGATGCGATTCATCCCGGGTACGGATTTCTCGCTGAGAACCCGCATTTCGCGGAAGTCTGCGAGAGCTGCAATATCAAGTTCATCGGACCTTCATCGCAGGCCATGCAGGCCATGGGCGACAAGAATGCCGCACGCGCTGCGGCGCGAAGAGCCGGCGTGCCCGTGACGCCAGGAAGTGACGGAATTGTCGAGACAGAAAGCGACGCAATCAAGATTGCAAAAAAAATCGGGTATCCGGTGATGATCAAAGCGACTGCGGGCGGAGGCGGACGGGGAATGCGCATGGCGCACAATGAACCGAGTCTTAAATCAGCCTTTCACAGTGCGCGTCACGAGGCCGAGAAAGCTTTCGGGAACGATCAGGTCTATCTCGAGAAGCTCATTACCAATCCGCATCATGTCGAATTTCAGATTGTTGCTGATAGCCATGGTCACACGGTTCATCTGGGCGAACGCGATTGTTCCATTCAGCGGCGCAATCAGAAAGTGATCGAAGAATGCCCATCGCCTCTCATGACGGCGAGTCTGCGAAAGAAAATGGGACACGCTGCTCTGAAGCTGGCCAAATCTGTCGGCTATGAAAACGCAGGCACGATCGAGTTTTTGGTCGATCAGGACAGACACTTTTATTTCATCGAGATGAATACTCGCATCCAGGTCGAGCACACGATCACGGAAGAGGTTTACGGGTGCGATTTGGTAAAGGAACAAATCCGAATTGCTGCCGGTGAACCGCTTTCGGAGCATATCGCGCATGCAACCCCTCGACTCCACGCGATCGAATGTCGCATTAACGCGGAAGATCCAGCGAAGGATTTTCGGCCAACGCCGGGACGTATCGACTTTTACTATGCTCCAGGCGGCCGCGGCGTTCGAATCGATTCGCACGCGTATACCGGTTACACTGTGCCGCCTTATTACGATTCATTGATCGCGAAAATCATCACCGTGGGCGCGACCCGGATTAATGCAATCGAGCGAATGAGACGTGCCCTCGATGAGTACTACATCACCGGCATTAAGACGACCGTGCCGTTTCATGCCGCTATCATGCGAAACGGAGAATTCCGGGCTGGGAATTACGACACTGGGTTCATCGAGCGCGTCATGTCGTCAGGCAAACTCGATCTCGCTTCGCGGCCGATTCGGTTGCACGAGTAAAGCAACGCACCACTAGCTCGTTTCGCCTTTAGCTAGAGTTGCCTTTCAGTTTTGGTCTCGACAGAAATACGAGAATCGTCCGAAACTCCACGCTCCTGAAGATAACAAGCAGAGGTGAAAGAGCAGGCGTCGCAAATTCAGAAGGTCAGCGCCCAGCTTCAACTCACTAAACCTGAACCGCAAACTGTCCTCAATAATCACTAAAACGATCAACCAACTGAAGCAAATGAGCCGCCGCATTTCACGCCTGGCGGCTTTTGCTTCAGGGGTCACGCTTTGCAGCGTTTGAATCAGCGATCAGTTTTGTGCGTGTCATTTCGTAGACAGAAGCCTTATGACCTCGATCTGGCGCAAACATCTGGCCATCTGTCTGTTTCTTGGGCTGCTGGCGATTCCCATCTATTTCATAGATATGAGATCGACGACAGATGGAGGAGGGGGCAATTGGATCACTCTCGATTTCAGGGGACTTGTCTTTTGGAGTTACATTGCGTTCCTCGCCATCGACTTGGTCTTGAGTTCACTTGCCGTCCTGTTATTTCCCAAGTCAGGGGTGTTGAGAATTCACTTTTGCTCAATCGTGTTGTCGGTGGTTCTACTCGTCACAGGCGTGTTTGTTTACGGAAAGCTGCTGCGGGCACAGATTACTTCCGCGCGATCGGAAAGGCTTAATCGAGAAATCGCTGAAGAGGTGGCGTTTCCGCGATTCGTATTCGTGAAGAGAGGCGGGGGCGGGAATCGAACCCGCGAATAGCGGTTTTGCAGACCGCGACC
This sequence comes from Verrucomicrobiota bacterium, assembly GCA_046734635.1. Lineage (GTDB taxonomy): Bacteria > Verrucomicrobiota > Verrucomicrobiia > Chthoniobacterales > UBA10450 > Udaeobacter. The sequence goes on along the minus strand of JBKPRQ010000141.1, from coordinate 10,851 downwards.
TTACCACTTGGCTACCCCGCCATTTTGCGCAGACGCAAAGTATCCAGTGCGCTGTGTCAGTGTCAATGAACGGACAATATTGAGCGTTGGACGTTGAGCGTTGAACGTTGGACGTTTGCAATTGGATATGACTTCGCGCTCCTCACAACTATTTGCTCGCGCGCAAAAGCGCGTCCCCGGAGGTGTTAACTCACCGGTGCGCGCCTTTCGTAATGTAGACAGCAAGCCGTTTTTCGTGGCGCGCGCGAAGGGCTCAAGGATTTGGGATGTCGATGGGAAGGAATATATCGACTACCTGGGGAGCTGGGGACCAGCGATGCTCGGTCACGCGCCGAAAGTCGTCGTGGACGCAGTACGTGAAGCCGCAACGCGTGGTCTAAGTTTTGGAATTCCAAATCCGTTGGAAGTCGAGATGGCAGAATTGATCTGCGATTGGATGCCTTCGATCGAAAAAGTGCGAATGGTGAGCAGCGGTACCGAGGCGACCATGTCGTGCATTCGCCTCGCGCGCGCCTTCACAGGACGCGACAAGATTATGAAGTTCGACGGTTGTTACCACGGGCATGTCGATGGGCTCCTGGTGAAAACGGGGAGTGGCGCGCTTACTCACGGACGGCCCGACAGTGCAGGCGTGCCGGAAGCATTTGCCGATCTCACCATCTCACTCCCATTCAACAACGAAGACCTTGTGCGGAAGGCGTTTGCTGAAAACAAAGGAGAAATTGCAGCGATAATTGTAGAGGCAGTTCCGGCGAACGCGGGCCTTTATCTTCCGCACGACGATTTTTTGTCGATCTTGCGAGAGGAATGCACCATCAACGCCGCGCTCCTGATTTTTGACGAAGTAATTACCGGCTTCCGTCTGGCCCGCGGCGGGGCGCAAGAACGTTACGGAATCAAACCCGACCTTACGGCGTTGGGGAAAGTGATTGGCGGCGGACTGCCAGTCGGCGCATTTGGCGGCCGAGCCGAAATCATGGACCATCTTTCGCCTGACGGTCCGGTGTACCAGGCGGGTACATTATCTGGAAATCCCCTGGCTATGGCGGCAGGTCTCGCACAACTGCGCGAGCTCGAGCGCGTCGACGCATGGAAATTACTGGAACAGCTCGGAGCGCAATTCGAAAAACTTACGCGGAGTGTCATCAAGGAACGAAGCGACATCACATTTCACAGGATCGGTTCCATGTTCTGTTTGTTCTTTGCTCCGGGACCGATTCTCGATCTCGCGAGCGCGCGGCGGAGCGATTTGAAAAGATTCGCAAGATTTTTTCATGCTTGTTTAACGCGCGGCATCTCCCTTGCGCCATCGCAGTTTGAAACCGGGTTCATATCCACGGCACATACTGGGGACGACCTCGAGCGAACAGCCGCGGTAATTCGCGAAGCGCTGGCGGAGCTATAACAAGCATGGTCTGCGCATTTGTGGAGTGCGGCAGTGTTCTGCTGCTTTGGATACAATCACAAGCCAACTCAAACCCGCAGGCTGGATTTCTCTTTTGTCATCCCGGGCGAAGTCGAGGAATCTCTTGATCGAACCCCCTCAAACATCGAGAGATGTCTCCAGCCTTCGCGTGAGCTACGGCTTGGCAGGCGACTCCGCTCGACATGACAACAACTAAGGACTCGCGAATTCGCCCGGCGGCGAAATTCTTCTTGGAAGACGACAAGAAGTTTTTCGTGAAAGGCGTTACATACGGTCCTTTTAAGCCGGACGCCGAGGGAAACTACCTCGGCCGGCCCGAACAGGTAGAGACCGATCTCGCGCTCATGCGCCAGATCGGTCTGAATGTTGTACGGATTTATCATGCACCGCCGCCCTGGTTTCTTGATCGATGCATGAACGCAGGAATGCGCGTGCTAGTGACCCTTCCCTGGGAAAAACATATCGAGTTCCTGCGTGACAGATCGATTCGAAAGCAAATTGCCGAAGCGGTCCGGGCGACAGTGAGCAAATACGCCGGGCATCCGGCGATCCTTGGTTATCTCGTTGGCAACGAAATCTCCAGCACGATGGCGCGCTGGCTCGGTGCGCGCCGGGTGATTGAATTTGTGGAGGAACTGATACGGATCGGGCGCGCTATCGATCCGGATGCCCTCTTTTCCTACGCGACGTACCCGCCCACGGAATATCTGCTGCCGCAGAATGCCGATTTTTGCTGTTTCAATGTTTACCTGCACAATCAACGCGATTTCGAAGGTTATCTGTTGCGACTGCAAAATCTCACGGGCGAGCATCCGCTTATCCTGGGCGAATTCGGCATGGACACAATCCGGCATTCGCAGGACGAGCAGGCCGAGATGCTCGGCTGGCACATCGACAGCGTCGTTAAGTGCGGTCTTGCTGGAACGATTTTCTTTACCTGGACGGACGAATGGTTCACCGGCGGACAGGAAATTACCGACTGGGCGTTTGGGATTGTTACGCGCGATCGCCAACCAAAGAAGGCGTTCTACATGTTGGAAGAGAAACTGGGCAGAAACGATTCCACGCTGCCTCATCGTCCCTTGCCGAAGGCGCCGTTCGTTTCAGTAATTGTGTGTTCGTACAATGGTGGCCCCACTCTTGCGTCGTGCCTTGATTCGTTAGGCAAACTTAATTATCCCGAGTACGAGGTGATCCTCGTCGATGACGGATCGACCGACGATACAGCCTATATCGCGGCGCAGTTCCCGTGGGTGCGCTACATTCATCAAAGCAATCAAGGATTGAGCCACGCTCGGAATACCGGCGCGGCGGCAGCCAAGGGTGAAGTGTTCGCCTACACCGATTCTGACTGCATGGTTGATCCCGATTGGCTCTACTATCTTATCGGCACTCTTGTAAGCGGTAATTACGCCGGGGTGGGCGGACCAAACGTTACGCCGCCAGCCAAAAATTGGATTCAAGCCTGTGTCGCAGCGGCACCGGGCGGACCGAGCCATGTATTGCTTACTGACGTAGTCGCCGAGCACATTCCTGGTTGTAACATGGCGTTCTATCGCTGGGCGTTTGAAGGCGTAGGCGGTTTTGATACGGAATACCGGAAAGCAGGGGATGACGTCGATTTTTGCTGGCGACTTCAGCAGGCTGGTTGGGTCATTGCTTTCAGTCCAACGGCCATCGTGTGGCACTATCGACGTTTTACGCTTCGCGCTTTTTTGAAGCAGCAGGACGGCTACGGCGAAGCAGAATCACTGTTGCGCTTTAAACATCTGATCTTTTTCGGACCAACAGGCACCGCAAAATGGCGCGGCCAAATCTACGGGACGCCGCGCTTCAGTTGGTTCATTAACCGGCCGGTGATCTACCACGGAATGTTCGGCGAAGGTTTTTTTCAATCGATGTATCCAACGCCTCAATCAGATGTAGCGGCTTACCTAAGCAGCATTGAGTGGGTTGCTCTAACGGTTTTTCTGTTCGGCCTGGGCATTTTTCTTCCGGCGTTGCGGATTGTTCCGTACCTCATGCTTGGCGGCACGCTATGCGTCGCCCTTTCCTACATGGTACGAGCCTCCATCGAACCGAAATTCGATACGGCGGGGGCTCGATTGCTCGTGATGTTTCTGGCTTTTGTGCAACCGCTCGTACGCGGATTTTCGCGTTATTTCACCTGGCTGCATTTCAAGCGCACACCTGCCAGCGTGATTCGGACACATGAACATCTGCCTGAGCGTAGCCGCCTTGCGGGCAGCCTGAGTCGCCGGGTTTTTTGGAGCGAACAAGGGAGAGACCGCCATTATTTGCTCGGCTCTATCTTCGAGTTGCTGGATGAAGAAGGCTGGCGTTACTCCACTGACAGCGGATGGAACGAGTGGGACATTCAAATTTACGGCAATTTTTGGTGGAGCATTGCGCTTCAAACCGTCACTGAGTATCACGGCGGCGGTAAGTGTTTGACTCGTGTTCGGCTTCGCAGCCGCTTCGTCACGACGACCATTATTTTCAATCTTGTTGTATTAAGTTTGTTGATCTACCGGCAGTTGAATATTTCGCACGTGGATCTTTGGGCTGTTGTTCCCTACGTACTCTTTCTTGTGTTCCTCTGGACACGAGCGCGCTTGCTGAAGTCTCGCGTGGCAGAGCTTGTCGATCTGGCAGCGCACCGCGCTGGTCTGCAGCGAGTGATCCGTCGAGGCAAGATCGCAGGAAAAGACTCAACGCCGCAGGTTGAGGTGCCAGCGAATACTGTGACCTAGCCTGCTTACTCGCTTGATTCAGAACTCCAAACGCACCCTGCCGCTTCCGCGTGCGATGTGGCCGATTTGTTTTGCTTTTAAGATTCGCATCGCCCGTTGGGCATCGCGTTCGGAAACCACTGCTGTCATTCCGATTCCCATATTGAAAACCTGATACATCTCCTGAGGATCGATCTTTCCACTTTCCTTTAGTAGCTGAAAGATCCGAGGCACACGCCAGTTTTTCGTTTCAATGACTGCGTCGCAGTTTGCAGGCAAGACCCGCGGCAGGTTATCAACGAGACCGCCACCTGTAATGTGAGCGAGACCTTTGATGGTGCCGACCGATATTTTTGCCAGAATCGCCTGATAATTTTTGTGCACGCGCAGCAATTCTTTGCCGACCGTGATTTCCGAACCGGGCAAACGCGAAGTGACTTTGAGCCGCATTTTGCCGAACAGAATTTCTCGTGCCAGCGAGTAGCCGTTTGTATGCAACCCATTCGATTCCAGTCCTAGAATTACGTCGCCGGCGCAAATTTTTTTGCCGTCAATGATGTTGCCGCGGTCCACAACGCCAATGATGCAGCCGGCGAGATCATATTCCCCTTTGCGATACATTCCGGGTAGTTGCGCCGTTTCACCACCGAGAAGAGCACAGCCCGCCGATCGACAGGCACGCGAAAAACCGCGCAGCAATTGTTGGAACACACGGGCTTCGAGTTTTCCACAGCCAATATAATCCAGGAAGAAAAGGGGCCGCGCACCCAAGACCGCGATATCGTTCACGCAGTGGTTAACCAGGTCCGCACCAACCGTGTCGTGTTTGTTTAGAGCAAACGCAATCTTCAATTTTGTCCCGACGCCGTCGATGCTTGCAACAAGCACGGGCTCGCGCATTCCAGGAAAATTCGCTCGGAACAACCCGCCGAAACCGCCAATCTTACCCAACACTTGTGGTCCATGGGTTTGCTTCACAAGCGATTGGATTTGTGCTTTGAGGCGATTGCCCAGATCGACATCAACTCCTGCTCGAGCGTATGCCTTTTTCTTTTTTGTCATTGCTGTAGGGGAAGCTGTCAGCTTCGTTCGGGAAGGCAACGCCTTCTCTGTAAATTGCGCGCACGCGCTATTTCAAATCCGCGAACAAGCTTGGATGTGCTTCCTGATCGGCGAGCGCTTTGGCGCGCTGCTCCCGCTTTTCCATGATGAACTTGTCCAGCGCAGGATCGACGGGTAGGGGATAATCCCCGTTGAAACAGGCCAAACAAAAGCTGTTCAACGGCCTCCCTGTCGCGCGCACCATGCCTTCCACATCCAGATAACCGAGGCTGTCGACACCGAGGTATTTGCAGATGTCTTGCATCGACATCTGATTCGCAATTAACTTTTCTGGATCGGGAAAGTCTATGCCGTAGTGACAGGCAAACCGATGTGGGGGACAACTCACGCGCATGTGCACTTCCTTAGCGCCCGCTTCGCGCAAGTTCACGACGCGCGCTCGCGCGGTCGTGCCGCGCACGATCGAGTCATCCACAACGACAACCCGTTTTCCAGCCACCATTTCCTTGATTAAATTCAGCTTTACCCGGACATCGAAATCGCGGATGAGCTGGCTCGGCTGCAAAAACGTGCGGCCAATGTAGTGGTTGCGGACAAACGCATGGGCGTACGGAATCTTTAGCTCCTGGGCAAAACCAAGAGCGGCATAATTTCCCGAGTCGGGCACCGGCACGACGATGTCTGCATCGACCGGAAATTTTCTTGCCAGTTCGCGCCCCATTTCCATGCGCACTTTTCCAACGTTAACGCCGCCGAGCATACTGTCCGGCCGCGAGAAATAAACGTATTCGAACATGCAGAACGCCGGCCGCGCGTCTGGGAAAGGCCTTTCGGAGCGCAATCCGTTTTCATCGATGATCAAGACTTCGCCGGGCTCGACTTCGCGGATGAACTCCGCATGAATCAGATCAAAAGCGCATGTCTCAGATGCCAGGATATAAGCGCCATCGAGTTTGCCGAGGGAAAGCGGGCGCCAGCCAAACGGGTCGCGCACCCCGATCAGTTCGCGTTCGCTCATGATGATGAGTGAGAACGCGCCTTGAATCCGGCGCAACGCGGCAAGAACATTTCCGCCATTCTTCGACGGTTGGGCCAGAAGATGTAAGATGATCTCGCTGTCGGCGGTGGTTTGGAAGATGGAGCCTTTTCGCTCCAGCTCGTCGCGCAGAAGGTCGGCATTGATCAAATTACCGTTGTGCGCAATTGCCATCTGACCGCGCACACAGTCGACCACGAAAGGTTGCGCGTTTTTGATCGTGCTGGTGCCCGTCGTCGAATAACGCGTATGCCCGATGGCGCGTGTTCCTTTCAATCTCGCCAGTTCTTCCTGTCCAAACACCTGAGAGACGAGACCCATGTCTTTGTGCTGCAGGAAAGTCGTGCCCGGGCCGTTGCAGGTGACGATTCCAGCGCTCTCCTGTCCGCGATGCTGTAAAGCAAAGAGACCGTAATAACTCAGGACCGCAGCGTTCGGGTGACCGAATACGCCGAACAGCCCGCATTCATGCTGGGGGAACGGATTGGTCTCGGCTTTGACAATGTCGATGTTGTCTGGAGAGATCACACTCAATAATTCACCAAATTACGCCAGGTTCAACGAATCGTTGGTATGGCAAAGCGATCTCGGAGATGTGGAAATTCAGTCACGCACAGCACGCCATACAGATGCCTGCAGGGTATTGTCGACACAAATCGTGCGTCACAGTCAAAAATATGACGCCGACATATCGCTTCATAAGCTCGGGATGCCTTCGGCGGCCGAATCACTTTCCACGGCGCGGCGGATCGCGTTCCACCAGTCGTCGTGAAGATCGGCAATTGGCCATGAGAATTCGTCACCATTGACGCGGATGCGAAGTTGATTGCCGCCGACTTTGCCCAGTTCTTGAAATGGAATCTGTCCCGTCTGCAAAAATGATATTGTGTTTTGCAGATTGTCCTGCGCCACCGAAATCAAGATTCGCGACTGCGATTCGTTGAATAGTACTGTAGTGGCGAGCGTGTCGCCCGCATTCAGCGCGATTTCCGCTCCTAAAAGTTTCTCTGGATTGAAACAACATTCAGCGAGGGCGACCGCCAGACCGCCTTCGCTGCAATCATGCGCGCTTTTCAGCCACCCTTCGCGAATCAAGTCGCGCACCGCATTCTGAATTTTAATTTCGTAGGCCAGATCGACAGGCGGCAGTGGGCCAAGTTTTAAACCGTGACAAACTTTGAGATAACGCGAACCGCCGAGTTGACCCGTGGCATCGGCATCCTGCCGAGCTGTCGGCTGGAAGCCCGCGCCACTTCCAACCAGAATAATCGCGTCACCCTCATTCTTGAACCATTGCGTCGTGATATGCTCTTCCTTGTCGATCAAACCCACCATTCCGATGGTCGGCGTCGGATCGACCACACCTGCCGGGCTCTCGTTATATAAAGAAACGTTTCCTCCGGTGACTGGCGTGCCAAACGCGCGACAGGCTTCGGCAACGCCTTCGACTGATTCGCGCAACTGCCAAAAATTATCCGGCTTGTAGGGATTGCCGAAGTTCAAATTATCGGTGACGGCAAGAGGACGCGCGCCAGAACAGGTTAGGTTTCTCGCCGCTTCGGCGACGGCAATCTTGCCGCCCTCCCGCGGATCCAGCGCGCAATAGAGTGAGTTACAGTCGCTAGTCGCAGCGAGGATTTTGTTTGCATAACGGACAAAGAAAACGGCGGCGTCCGAGCCCGGCTTCACGAGTGTGCCGGTGCGCACTGTGTGATCGTACTGCCGATACACCCAGTTTTTCGATGCGACCGTTGGATCGCGCAATAGTTGGCGCAACGCCTCGCGGTTGTCGATCTTTGGAAGATTATCGATCCGGCGGTCATAGACCGCCGCTAGAGCTTTTGCTTCTCGCGAATAAAGAGGTGCTTCGTCAGCGAGCGGCCTGGCGGGAATCGCTGCGGCGATTTCGCCGTTATCACGCACGCGCATTATGCCGTCATCAGTTACACGGCCGATCTCGACGCACGGTACGTCCCATTTTTCAAAAATTGCGCGCACGAGATTCTCTTTTCCTTTTCTGGCGATGATCAGCATCCGTTCCTGCGATTCGCTTAGCAAAATCTCGTAAGGCGTCATTCCGGGCTCGCGTTTCGGAACTTTCGCCAGATTGATCTCGATCCCGCTTCCTGCGCGGCTGGCGGTTTCACATGTCGAGCATGTAAGGCCAGCAGCGCCCATGTCCTGAATCCCAGCGACGGCATCATGACCAAGCAGCTCAAGGCATGCTTCGAGTAAAAGCTTCTCTTTAAACGGATCGCCGACTTGCACGGCCGGACGATCTTCACGCGATTGCTCGGTCAACTCGCGCGAAGCGAATGCGGCTCCAGCCAGGCCATCGCGTCCCGTCTCCGCGCCGACGTAAAATACTGGATTACCAACACCGCTTGCCGTGCCTCGCGCCAGTTGCTCATGACGCAACACACCGAGACAAAAAACATTTACCAGGGGATTACCCTCAAAACTCTCATCAAAATAGATTTCACCGCCGATTGTCGGAATACCGATGCAATTGCCGTAATGCGCGATCCCGGAGACGACGCCGGTGAACAGGCGCGTGTTAGCGGCTAATTTCGGATTTCGGGTTTCGGACTTCGAAGTTTTTGCGGTGATCGGTCCAAACCGCAGGGAATTCAGGCAGAATTCCGGGCGCGCCCCCATCGTAAAGATATCGCGGATGATTCCTCCGACACCAGTCGCCGCGCCTTGAAACGGTTCAATCGCGCTGGGATGGTTATGACTTTCCATCTTAAACGCGATTGCCCAACCGTCACCGATATCGACGACACCTGCATTTTCTTCGCCGGCTTTGACCAGAATGTTCGAACCTGTGGTCGGAAATTTCTTGAGTTCTTTCTTTGAGTTCTTGTAGGAGCAGTGCTCACTCCACATTACAGAGAAAATTCCCAGCTCGGTGAAATTTGGCTCGCGACCGAGGATTTTCTTGATGCGCTCGAATTCCTCCGGCGTGAGGCCGTGTTGCTTGACGAGTTCAGGGGTGACTGTTGGCTGGGCAGTCGGCATCTGGCTGGTCATCGGCAGATTCACGTTATCGAATCTGCAAGGCCGCTCAATCACTCAAATAGATTTTCATCAAATCGTAACATCTGGGAAGCGTCCGGCAGCTATTCGAACTACGAACCTTGGGTATCAAAAAGATGGAGGCATTATGGTAAGAAAAGTAATTGTTGCGATCGCTTGCGCGCTCCTTGCGGCGCCGGCATTTGCGCAGACCACAACGACGACTACCAGGAGAACGACTGCGATAACTAGCGTAGAGGGAGTTACGGTAACAGCACCGAGCATATCATATCAGGAAGGAAGCGCGGCCAGTTACCAGCCGCCCGGAACCCTGGTCATTCGCACGGACAGTGGGAATCCTGAGCGGTTTGACTCATTCGGACCCGGACTTGTCTATGATAAGTTTGGTCGACCTGTACGCGGCCCGATTAAACCGGGCGCGCGCGTGGTGGTGTTTTACGGCAACGACGGTTACACGCGTCTGATCGATCACATAGTCGTGTTAGATTGACGGAAGCGTGTGCCTTTCGAATAGCGGCGGCCCGCAACCGTCCAAGGGAAAAATGGACAGGGTGATCCAGGGATGCCTATCGACTCGCCGAGTATGGCGCTCGGCAGATAACCATCAAAACAAACAAGGGAGGTACATATGAAGAGAACAATAATTGCTCTAGCCTGCGCATTTGTTGCGCCTTTGGCGTTCGCGCAGACGAGCACAACGACAACCCAAACAACAACAGAACCAGCAACGACAACACAGACAACCAGTACAACCTACACGGCTGGCACAGTGACCACATATGAGCCAGGCAAGACTGTCATAGTCAGGGGTGAACAAGGACCAGTCAGTTTTGCTTTGGGCACGGCCGCGCGAATCGTCGATGGCGCGGGCAAAGTCGTGACTGCGCCGCTGCGGTCTGGGCAAAAGGTGCGCGTTTACTACACTGGGCCTGAGAGGGAGCGAGTAGTCGAACGTGTAGTCGTTGAAGACAACGACTAAGTAGCAGCGTTGGATTCAAAAGCCGCGGGGTCCCAAGTGGATCCCGCGGTTTTTTTGGATAGGGGCATGGCGCTGCGCTGTGGCGGCGCGGCGACGGTAGCGCGTCGTCCCTACCATTTGCGTTCCTTATGCAGATCGCGCAACGTTCTCCGATGGCTTTCGATCTAAAGGAAATCATTGCAGGGCGATTGGGCGAAAATTACCAACTCCATGAGCGCCACATCAATCCGACGCTGGTGCAGGCTCAGCGAGTGATCGGGTTCGACAAGGTCTATGCGCGAGCGGAAGGCGCGTACCTGTACGACATGGATAATCAGTCGTACCTGGATTTTTTGAGTGGCTACAGCGTGTTCAACATCGGGCGAAACCATCCGGTAGTGAAACAAGCGATTCGCGATGTTCTCGATCTCGATCTGCCAAATATGGTGCAGATGGACTGCTCGCTCTTGAGCGGTTTGCTCGCAGAGGCGTTGACAAAACGAACCCCGTCGCATCTGAACGCCGTGTTCTTCTGTAATTCAGGAACGGAAGCAATGGAAGGCGCGTTGAAGTTTGCCCGGGCCGCTACGGGAAAGAA
>JBKPRQ010000140.1:0-9758 GCA_046734635.1 Verrucomicrobiota bacterium | reverse complement strand
CCCGCAACAGGTGAATGCTGCGCCCCCATCTTTACTGCCTCCGGTTGCTAGGCCGGCTCACGTTTCTCCAGCGCCCGCGTCCATCCAGCGGCGGAAGAGAAGCCTCGCGTTACTCTGTCTTGGCAGTCTTGGAATTGTTTATGGTGACATCGGCACAAGTCCGCTTTATGCGATGCGAGAGTGCTTTTACGGACACCACGGTGTTCCTCCAACTCACGCAAACGTGCTCGGGGTGCTGTCACTAATCCTTTGGTCCCTGATCCTGATTATCTCGGTTAAGTATTTAATCCTCATTCTGCGGGCCGATAACCGCGGTGAAGGCGGAATTCTCGCCTTGGCGACGCTGGTAAATGATGTGTTGCGGCGCGGGAAGTTCCTTTTCCTGTTGGGCCTATTTGGAGCCGCGTTACTTTACGCGGATGGAATCATCACTCCGGCGATCTCGGTCATGGGAGCAGTGGAGGGCTTGCATGTTGCCACACCGTTGTTTGATCATTACGTCCCGCCGATTGCCGTCGTCATTCTGATTGGGCTGTTCTTCTTTCAGTCGCGCGGCACTGCCAGTGTAGGCGCGGTGTTCGGCCCGATCACCATGATCTGGTTTGTAGCGATCAGCCTGCTCGGATTTCAGCAGATCCTCCGCGCGCCCCAAGTGCTTGCCGCCATCAATCCCATTTACGGATTCGAATTTTTCATGATCAATGGTTGGCGCGGTTTCGTGGTGCTTGGCGCCGTGTTTCTGGTTGTTACGGGGGGCGAAGCGCTTTACGCCGATATCGGTCATTTTGGAACGGCCCCTATTCGCCTGACTTGGTTTGCAGTTGTTCTACCGGCCCTCGCGTTGAACTATTTTGGGCAGGGAGCTCTTTTGCTTGTTCAGCCGGACGCCGCGGTTAATCCCTTTTACCGAATGGCGCCGCCGTGGGCACTTTATCCACTGGTGCTGCTCGCGACGGCTGCTGCAGTTATAGCTTCTCAAGCGATCATTAGCGGCGCGTTTTCGCTCACCATGCAAGCCATCCAGCTCGGTTACAGCCCGCGCGTAAAGGCCGTTTATACCTCGGAGCGAGTTATCGGGCAGATCTATGTGCCGTTAGTGAATTGGGGCTTGATGGTCGCATGCGTTGCTCTGGTCCTCGGCTTTCGAACATCAAGTAACCTAGCGGCAGCTTATGGCGTGGCGATTACGACCACCATGCTCATCACGACAATTTTGTTTTATGTCGTGGCTCGTCGACGATGGCAGTGGCCTGCCGCGGCAGCTCTTCCGATCGCTGCATTTTTTATCACGATCGACCTCGCGTTTTTCGGCGCGAACATGCTAAAAATAACGCATGGCGGCTGGTTCCCGCTGCTAGTCTCCGCTGCGATTCTTTTCCTGATGCTAACGTGGAGGAAGGGACGCCGTGTCCTTCGCAGCCGACTCGGCGAAATTTGCATTCCACTCGATGCTTTTCTGTCGGAATTGAAAAGCCAGAGTATCAGACGCGTGCCGGGGACCGCAGTATACATGTCAGGAAACCGATTTGGGACACCGCTCGCCCTGCTTCACAATCTCAAGCATAACAAAGTTCTGCACGAGCGGGTGGTATTGCTCACTGTCCGAACGGAAGAGGTTCCCTATCTTGCCAACCAAAAAGATCGCGTCGCACTGGAAAATTTGCATGAAGGATTCTGGCGCGCACAGATCCATTTTGGGTTCATGGAGAAACCCAATGTCCCTGCCGCACTCGATCGCATAAAACAATCTGGCCTCGGTTTTGATCCCATGCGCACTACGTATTTCATTGGCCGCGAGACGATCCTGGCCACGCGCAAACTTGGTCTCTCTTCGTGGCGCGGCTCCATCTTCGCCTGGATGACGCGAAATGCCGGCGATGTTACTTCGTATTTTTGCCTCCCACCGAACGGCGTAGTGGAATTAGGCGCGCGGGTGGAAGTTTGACTCGAGCAAGTCAGTCGCGCAAACATTACGATAAAGTCAATTTAAGGCCGAGGCCGGCGACGTTTGAGAAAGAACTTGCCAGCACGCGCTGGGGCAATTGAAAGTTGCACCTTATAGCGATGGCCGAGATTATTTCTGCAGGAGTCCATCGGCCGCGCAATGTCGATTGGAAGCGCGCCGCTGCGCTGCTTTACGGTGATTGGGGGACGAGCAAGGCATACGTGCTCGGGCTGGCTTTTGTCGCAGCCGGGTTCGCGTCGGGTCCGATCATCCTCGCCGTTTGTCTCCTAACAGCGATCGTCGGATTCAATTATCTTATTGTCTGCGCCCATTTTCCGGATGGCGGCGGCGTCTATTCTGCGGCGCGGCAACAAAGTCGCTTTCTGGCATCGGTCGGGGCGCTTTTGCTAATCGCGAATTTTATTGTCACCGCAGCATTGAGTGGCTGGGCGGGAGTCAGTTATTTTGGTGTGCCGACCCAATATGCGCCAGTGGTAGCGATGGGGGTCATTCTGGCGCTCGGTCTCCTCAATTATTTCGGCCCAAAACATAGCGGGAGCGTCTCAATCTGGCTGGCTGCGCCGGCTGTCATCGTGGTTGTGGCGACGATCGCTTTTAGTGCGCGAAATCTGAATTTGGCCCATCTGGAGCCGCGTCATACTAATTTGGAGACGGCCTGGGTGCAGTTTGTCGGAGTGATTCTGGCTTTAAGCGGTGTAGAGGCTATCGCGAATCTCACTGGCGTAATGAAACTGGATCCGGGCTCCACATCGGATGCCCCGAAAGTCACGCGGACGGCGACAAAAGCGATTCTACCGGTGGCAATCGAAGTAGTCTGTGGAACGGCGCTGCTCGGCTTGGCGATGCTATCGCTGCCGAAATCGTTGGCGCCAGATTTGATCGCGCACAAGGAGGATATGTTACGCTTTCTTGGGGAACATTACGCAGGATTGGTCGGAGGCGCGTGGTTCGGGCAAGCTTTTTCTCTTTTCGTCGGCGTCGTCTTTGGCCTACTGCTCGTCAGCGCCGTCAACACCGCCATTGTCGCATTGATCGGCGTGATCTACATGATGGCCCAGGACGGCGAGATGCCGCGGCAATTCGCGCGCCTGAATAAACACGGCGTGCCCCGCGTTCCATTGATTGTCGCGGTTGCAATTCCGATCTTGGTGCTGGCGATCATGAGGCAATTCGAAAGTCTTGCCGGTCTGTATGCCATCGGCGTGGTTGGCGCTATCTCAGTCAATCTCGGCGCATGCACATTTAACAAGCATTTGGGACTGCGGGCCTACGAGCGCCTGATCATGGGTGCCACATTCCTCGTGCTTGCGTTGGTCGAAGTGACCATCGCCAAAACAAAACCTGACGCTCTGTTTTTCGCGGTTTGCGTTTTGGGCGTAGGCCTCGGATTCCGCGCCTACTCGCATAAGATCGCGGGGCTGAAAACGCTCACTCTAAGGCGCGAAGTTGCCGCCATGGTGACTCCCGATCTGACTTCAACCGTGGAGACACGCATTCAAGAGGGCCACAGGATCATGGTCGCGGCGCGGGGCATTACTAGCGTCCTCGGATTCGCATTGGACGAAGCGCAGCTGCGCAACGCGACATTGTATGTTTTGTACGTGAAGGAAATTGTCGTCTTCTACGCGCGTGGCCCAACTGCGCCCGGTCGTCCCAAATGGCAGGATGATCCTGAGGCGGCAGCAATCATGTCCACAATGCTGAAGCTGGGGGCTGAACGGAATGTCTGTGTGCTACCGGTGTACGCCGTGAGCGAGGACGCGGCGACAACTATTCTTGATCTTACAGCCACGCTAGGCGTGGATTATCTCGTCATCGGTGCATCACAGCGCACCGCCATGTCCAAATTGCTTCGCGGGAGCGTGGTTACGAACGTCGCACAGCAATTACCCGAATCGATTCATTTGATCATTTACGGCTGACAAGGGTTTGAGCAGACCTATTTTCCGATTCCAAAAAAGGCTTCCAGCGCGCCGGTACCAAGGGCCTTCCAAATTTTGATCACTTCATACGTGATCACAGTCGTAAAGGTCACAGCCAACCAAACGCACACTGCTTCAATAGGCAGGCCGGACCATGCTCCGATCTGCAGCCCAATCAGGATATTGTCGCGATATTCCCACCAGCCATATGGCAAAGCGAGCGTCGCTTCCCAAAGTAAGCTGATAAGCAGAAGCAGAAAAAACGTGAAGCTGAACGCGCGCCAGTTAATGAACCGTTGTGCGGTGCAAAAAAAGCCGGCGGATGGAATGAGCGAAGCGCAGACGAGATAAAAAAAGTACCACGGGAACCCCTCCGATGCACCGGAGATGAACTTTCGGTACAAAATTGCAGCTGCGATCAAGACGACACCAAGGACGACGGACGCAAAATGAAAACGGACGATGCGTGGTATGTCTCTGGCCACTTCCTCGTAGTCAGGGACGTTGTAAGCCGCCATCCAATATTCGTCGCCCCAGATATAACTCAGCAGAACGAGCATGAAGCCGGTCAGATAGAAAATGAATTCCTCGATTGGAATCGCGCCGCCCAGCGCAGGAATCTCGCAGTGAAGAGTGGCGGCTTTGTTTGGAAAAGTGAAGAAGGCGTTGCCGAAAAGAAGATCCAGGGCGAATCCGAGCGGCGTGAGCACCGCGATCGTCCTCCAAAATGCTTTTCGTGGGAACTTGAGATCAGGCCGGCAGGCAAACCACCATCCCAGTGCGCCAATGGGAATAATGAACAGCGCCAGGCTCCAGGTATATCCGAATGGGGTCGGATTATCGGAAGTGGCTTGCAGAATTACCGGATGAATGACGGTTCGCAATGCAATGCCAGCAGGAACAATGAGCGCCGCCGCGATGGCAAATACGACGTAGAAGGATTTTGTGCGTTCTTGCATGACGGCATTAGCGTAAACAGAAGAGTTTTAAGTTTTAAGATTTAAGTTTTAGTTTCAAGTTACCGTGACCCCGCCCAAAGTCCTCATCGCCGACGCAATTTCGCAGCGTGGAGTGGATGAGCTTTCTCGCGATGGCGCAATTGAAGCGCTGGTCAAAACCGGGTTAAGCGAAAAGGAACTTGTCGACTTAATTCGGGACTTCAGTGGCCTTGTCGTACGCAGCCAGACGAAAGTCACCGCCGATGTCTTGAATGCCGGCACGAAGTTGCGCGTGGTCGGTCGCGCCGGGGTGGGGGTGGACAACGTCGACGTAGAGGCGGCCACGCGCCGCGGCATCATTGTATTGAACGCGCCTGGCGGAAACACCGTTTCCACGGCCGAGCACGCGTTTTCGCTGTTGCTTTCAGCGGCGCGCAAAATCCCACAGGCCGATGCAAACGTTCGCAGCAAAAATTGGGACAAAAAGAATTTCGAAGGTGTCGAGCTTTACAACAAAACGCTGGGGGTAATTGGGATGGGGCGGATCGGCAGCGAACTCAGTCGGCGCGCTATCGCTTTCGGGATGCGCGTGATTGCCTACGATCCGTATCTTTCCGCGACGCGCGCTCGTAGTCTGCAGGTGGAACTGGTGGACGAGCTCGATGATCTGCTCACGAGCGCGGATTTCATCTCACTGCACACACCGCTTACGGCGGAAACCCGTCACATTCTTAATGCAACGCGGCTACAGAAAACCAAGCGCGGCGTTCGCGTCATCAATTGCGCGCGCGGCGGTTTGATTGAGGAAACGGCGCTGGTAAAAGCGCTGCAAGGCGGCCATGTCGCTGCAGCGGCACTCGACGTTTTCGAGATTGAACCGCTCCCGGCCGATTCGCTATTGCGTGGCGCGCCCAATCTTGTTCTTACTCCGCATCTCGGAGCGTCGACTGCGGAAGCACAGGAAAGTGTTGGGATTGAAATCGCGCACTCGATTCGTGCCGCGCTGCTCGAAGGCACGATTCGCAACGGGGTAAACATGCCCAGCCTTGACGCGAAAACGCTGGCAATCATTGGGCCACATCTCCGTTTTGGTGAAAAATTGGGCCGGTTTCTGTCACAGCTTGCCCCAAAGCGCGTGGAAACTCTCAACATCAATTACAGCGGCAAAGTCAACGAAGTCGATACGACGGCGATCACACGCTCAATCTTGAAAGGCTTCCTGCAAATATCCGGCGGCGCAGAAGTCAATGAAGTGAACGCGCCCAGTTTCGCCGAAGGTCTCGGTTTGAAACTAAGTGAATCGCGTCTGAGCGCCCCCGGAGATTATACCGACATGCTCGAATTATCCGCTGCAGGGGAAGGAAAGACCGTGTCGGTCGGTGGCGCGTTTTTCGGTGCCACTCCGCGAATCATTAGCATCAACAGCCGTCCGGTAGAAGCGCGTCCGCGTGGTGTGGTACTAGTGTTGGAAAACACAGACCGCCCTGGAATGGTCGGGCGAATTGGGACATTGCTCGGCGGGCATGGCGTAAACATCGCCACGATGTCGCTTAGTCGAAATCAGGCAGGCGGCACGGCACTGACCGTGTTGAACCTGGACACGGCGCCGGGCGAACAGTTGCTAAAGGAAATGTGCGCGAGCGAAGACATTCACTCTGCGCGAGTGGTTCAACTGTAGCAGCACGGCGGGTGTACAGCCGTCGCCTTAAGTCTTGCTGTGGTGCAGCGAATCCTATAAAACTCGGCTCATTATGGACTTTAGCGCTCACTCTATTCTTTGGGTTCTGGTGATCGGCCTTGTCGTCGGCGCCATCGCGAAACTGCTGATGCCGGGAAAAGATCCCGGGGGCTGCATCGTTACAATTCTCCTTGGCGTCGCCGGCGCGTTCATTGGAACGTGGATCGGTCGTATTTTTGCTGGAGAAAATTATGTCGCCGGTTGGATCATGTCTGTCGTTGGCGCGATGATCCTGTTGTTGTTGTATCGATTGCTTTTCAGGCGCGGCGCGTAGCGAATATTTTCCGCTGGAGCCATTTTGGCGCTCGCAAACGTGCGAACCCGTTTGCTCTGCCTCGTGAATGCGAGATTGTCATTGCTTCATGGCTGCGCCTACAAAAGTCAGAATCCTCATCGCCTTCGCCGCGCTTTATCTCGTGTGGGGTTCGACTTATCTCGGCATCCGCTTTGCCATCGAGAGTATTCCGCCGTTTCTCATGGCTGGGGCGCGCTTCCTGTTGGCGGGAATAATCATGTTTGCGATCGCGTGGTCGCAAGGCGCGTGCAAATCGAGCTGGGCAAACTGGCGCGTATCACTCGTCGTTGGCGCGTGTCTGCTGCTTGCAGGCAATGGCGGCGTCACAATTTCTGAGCAATACATCGATACAGGATTGGCGGCGCTGATTGTGGCGATCGTCCCGATTTATATCGTGCTCCTTGGCTGGGCCACAGGAACCGCGGCGCGGCCGGCGCCAATAATCTGGCTCGGTCTGGTAGGAGGTTTTGTTGGCGTCGGCGTTTTGCTTGGGCCGGCTCTGCGCTTCCATTCAAACGATGGCCGACATCCCGCAACCGGAATGTTAATCCTGCTCGTCTCCTCTTTCATTTGGTCGGCGGGATCGCTTTATTCGCGCGCGGCGAAACACGCGGCCTCTCCATTTCTGACTGCCGCTCAACAGATGCTTTGCGGCGGAGTGCTTTTATTACTTGCCGGCATTGTAACCGGTGAAACGCGGCGTTTTCATCTTGGCTCGATCTCGATGTTATCACTCGGTTCGTTTATTTATTTGGTAATCATCGGAGCTGTCGTCGGATACACTGCCTACATCTGGCTGTTGCGTCACTGTGATCCCGCGAAAGTCGCGACCTATGCGTATGTGAACCCGATCGTAGCCGTGTTGTTGGGCGCCGCTTTTGCCGGAGAAACTGTAACACTGCGTGTGCTGATTGCCGCCGCGCTGATTATTGGCTCAGTCGCGATTGTAATTACCGCTCAGCAACTAAAAGCCAGAGCAGAGCCCGCGATCGGCGCGGCGTTGGAACCAGCTGATTGAGCGCATATGCCTAGCGAAAATCCGCCTCGTGATTCGAAAGATCGGCACCAAACGATCGAAGTCGTCAAACGCAATTGGCAGGCAGAAGTGGAAACGGCGCAAACCTATCGCGATCTCGCTGCGCGTGAACATGATGAGAAACGCAAAGGCATTCTCCTTCGCATGGCCGAAGCCGAAGAGCGCCACGCGCAACGCTGGGAGACAAAACTCCGAGACCTCGGCGCAGAACCGCCTGCGCTGAAGGATACGCTTAAGCGTCGCCTCAGCCGTTGGTGGAACAAGATTGCCGGTGCCGAAATCGCCATTCGCCGGATGGAAGCAACGGAAGAACGGCAGGAAGCGGAATTTCACGAACAAGCTCAGCGCGCCTTGGCCGGCGAAGAAGATGTGCACGAATTTCTGCGGAAAAGCGCAATTGAGGAAAAAGCGCATGCGCGTGCGCTCAGTGCCATGGCGCCACCGGTTAGCCCGCGCACGGCGCTGGACAAAATCCTGAAGCGCGAACGCTGGCACGGCCGAGGAGGCAGTTGGGTTGCTGATGCGATCTACGGCGCGAACGACGGATTGGGCGCGGTATTTGGAATCGTTTCAGGCGTAGCCGGCGCAACGAACAATCAGCAACATTACATTCTGATCTCGGGGCTTGCCGGCATGCTTGCGTCCACTCTTTCAATGGGGGCAGGGGCGTATCTTGCCGCGAAGAGCGAAGCGGAAGTTTATGAAGCCGAAATCTCGCGCGAACGGGCGGAGGTAGAAGAAAATCCCGAGGAAGAAATCGAAGAGATGTCGCTCTTCTATCAATTGCAGGGATTCACTCCCGAAGAATCGCAGAAAATGGCGGAACGTCTTGCCGAGCAACCTGAACAGTTCGTGCAGGCGATGGCCCAAAGCGAGCTCGGCTTGTCCGAACATCGGTTTCCGAATCAATGGACTGCTGCGACCTCGGCTGCGATCTCCACAGCGATTGGCGCTTTTGTCCCAATCATCCCTTTCTTTTTCTCGGGCGGAATGACGGCCGTGATTATTTCCTTCGTTATCAGTTTAGTCGCGCACTTTCTCGTAGGCGCATTGAAATCGCTGATCACGATACGGTCCTGGTGGGCGTCCGGTCTGGAAATGACCTGGATCGGTATCATCGTCGCGGTTGTTACTTACGGACTGGGACTGGCGTTTGGTTCGTTAGGCTAGATGCCCCTCGGCGCCTCGCGCTGCTTGTGATACCGACGGATCTGGCCGGCGGGAGACAACGGCGGCACCGTCCCAAAAATGGAACGGCTTGTTCCCAATCGCGAAACGTTGGACACATACGTTTGGATGTATCAAACCACGCATTCTCATCGTTATGAGCAGATTACGCGACAGGATAATTTGTGGCACGACACCTGCGTAAAGGAATTGCATGAACCACGAAACGCTAAATCAATTCGAATCTACCTACGCTCTGTTGGTCCGCTCGGAAGAGAAAGGGCGCGGAGTTCTCGAAGCAGTCCTATACGTCGCTTTCGTCTTGAGCGCCGTCCTGTTGATCTGGGAATTTGCACAGAGTTCTCTGAGCATACCGGCGGCTGGGCTCGAGCAAGGTGCGGTTAGCCAAGCGGCAAAGACTCAGATGATCTCACGGAGCTGATCGCGATGAAGGTCTTTGTTCTGCCTTAACCAAAGCTAGCGGCGTGAAACAGGATATTCGATACGCTTTCCGTGTGCTGCGAAAGCAGCCCGGTTTCAGTGTGATCGCGATCTTAACGCTGGCGCTCGCGATCGGCGCGAATACGGCAATCTTCAGCGTGGTCAATGCAGTCCTGCTGCGGCCCCTGCCTTATCCGCAAGCGGACCGCCTCGTGCTCATTCGCGAGCGCACAAACATCTTCGATTCCGGTTCGG
>JBKPRQ010000139.1:0-6472 GCA_046734635.1 Verrucomicrobiota bacterium | reverse complement strand
GACACAATCGCCCAACCCGTTTTGAGCGGTGCTGACACCCGTGACGTAAACATTGCCGGAACCATCCACCGTTAGTGCCTGGCCCGCGTCGTAACCGTTTCCGGATCCGTTATAGCTTTTCGCCCATTGCTGAACACCGTCGTTGTCGTATTTGATCGTGTTATAGTCGAAGCCTGTTCCGTCGCCGGTGCTTGTGCCTGTTACATAGACATTGCCGGAGCCATCGAGCGCAATACCATACGGAGCGTCATAATCATTCCCAGGTCCGTTATACCGCTGTGCCCATTGTTGATCGCCGGTACTGTTGTACTTAATTACGACGTAGTCTGTGTTTTCTGTCCCTGCGCTCCAACCGGCTACGTAAACATTCCCCGCGCTATCTACCGCGATGGCATTTGTTCCATTCGTGCCATCGTCGCTGTTACCCGGTCCATTGTATCGCTGGACCCACTGCTGCTGGCCTGATGAATTGTATTTGATTGTCGTGATATCGTTGGCCGATGTGTCGCCCGGGCTATTCCCGGCAACGTACACATTGCCGAGGTCATCGACTACCACTGAAAACGCGATATCGATGCCGTTGCCAGGCCCATTATAGGTCTGCACCCACTCCTGGCTGACTTGTGAATAGGAAGTGCCGACCGTGGCTAGGATGGCAATGGTGACAGATATAAGGATGGAGTTTCTCACAGGGTTCGTTTTGATTTTAGAAGTGTCGTATCGAAATAGCTTGTGAATTATTCATTTACGTACTGCATTAAATTCGGCAAGAGGTTATGTAGAATTCCCATATTTTTTGGTGCGACTCCCCATTCGGCCAAGGCTCTGTGGGAGCGCAGGCTGCCAGCCTGTGCTCCCCAGAAATTCCGTTTCGCGGACGTAGTTAACCGCAATGTCGACCGGCCTTGGCTGCGGTTGGCTATCAACTATCGACAATCAGCTACAAGCTATCTGGAATCACGGTCTCGGATGCGGCGTGGGCCGAGACCTTGGTATTGGACTCGGCCTTGGTGTTGGAGTAGGCCGCGGAGTTGCTGTAGCTGTAGGTGTGGGTGTTGGTGTTGGTGTCCCACAGGGGGTTAGCGTGTACACGCGCGATTCGTTTTGCGGAGGTGGATCGGGCCAACAAATGCAGAAGTCCTCAGTGTAGAATCCTTGGCTGCCGTTTCCCTGGACGCCCGACACCCACGCCCGTTCGACGAGGAAGTTGGGGGGAGTGAGTGTGCCGAAGATCACGTCGAACCGCTGGTTTGGGTCGTTCTCATAAAGACGCACCTCGAAATTCTGCGGCACCGTTTCATCTCCATACAGGACCGTGCGCCATTCGATGTTGAAGATGCGGTTGGGGGCGCTTCCTGTGACCGACGTGAAGATGCCGCATCCGCTGGAGAAGCTATCGCATCCGTCCCCAACTACATCGGTGCGCATGTCCTGCCACAGAGCGAAGATGGTATTGTCATACGGCAGTCCGGTGAAATAGCCGGGCGGCGCTGGTAGACACGCTGTGATGTAGCCGCCGGGTTCGTTTACATTGACAAAATCCAAACGACCATTGTCGTTAACGTTCACCTCGGTGTAGGTGGTGCCGTACAACTGGAAGCTAAAAGGCAGCGGAATCAACGTATCGCACCCGTCGCAGTGATTGCCGATGTCTGTATTCCCCGGCACGATCCTATCTGCCCCCTGAGTTATAACGTATTGGCAACTCTGGACCGTGTGGCTTCCAGTGAAGGTTTGGTTAGGATTGCCAACTTGCTTTGTGATCGCTCCACCGGTGATGCTCTTCGTCAAGCTTCCCCCAGATTTGCCACCCGATTGTTCAACCGCGCGCACAAACATGGCTCGGTAGAATGGGAAAAAGTTCCGAATCGGAGTCCAGAAGTTATCGAAGTTGTCAAAATAGTAGCCGTCACCATCACCGGGCCCATTTTCGTCAGAGTCGAGGAACACCCGGTCGAAGAAGCTCGGTGGCGTCCAGCGCGCGCCGATGTACACGCTGCCATCATTGACCACGATGTTCAGCGACGAGATGTCGAAGCTGTTCCACACGGGTGTCGGATCTGGGAAGATCGGGATGTTGTCGACGGTGACCGGCATTGCGCCCAGCTCGGTGCCCGGACTCCCGCCCGGCCCGTCGTCGTCAAAGACCACCACCTCCACGCGCTCCGATGTTCCATCTCCACACAGCCTGTTAAACGCCAGGCACACCGACGTGTAACTGCTCGGATAGCTGGCCGGGGTAAACTTGTCGGCGAAGATCCCCGTTATTCCCGGGCCGCTTTGATATCCGGTCTCGACGGTGCCGTCATCATGGATCACGATACCCGGTGCGTCATCGCAGTCGATACCGCTGGGACCCTCTTGGACCGACCGAACAGTACGAGGTCCTGCTTGTTCTGGCTGGCGAGCATTAACGCTATCTGCAGTCGTTTGAACGTGCTGTCCTTTTCCTTGCTGCCGTTCCGCTAGCGAGTGCGGAAAAGTTAAGGTCCTCTTGCTGAATTCGCGGTCCCCCCGTTGTCCTGATGCGAACGAGGCCACCCACAAGGCAAGCCCCAGCGTTAGGAGCACAAGGATGCCTCGGCCGACGCTGGCTCTAATGGGATGTTTAGCTTTTCTTTTCGTAAGATTCCTCTCGTAGCGTCGTATCAGCCATCTGTTTGGCAGTATTCACTTACTAGTGCATGAAATTCGGCAAGAGGTTACGCCAAAATTCCGATATTTTTGGCGGGATAGGTGTGGATCGGCTTGTCCTGAAAATGCCAGTCCGGTCGAAGACTCGCCGTGGAGAGCTCGGACCGATGGGAAATGGTCGCCGAAAGCGCGAATATCAGGCGGCAAAGCCGCGGTGCCTTTGCCAACGCGTTACGGAGAACGCGTTCCACCTGTGCGCCTCGACACAGCGAAGCGGCTATAACCGATCACTTCTCACTCGGGAATCAGGGCCGCGGGTGCGGCGTCGGCCGTGGCCTTGGGCTCGGAATACCTCTGGGAGTAGGAGTAGGTCGCACGGTTGCGGTAGGTGTAGCTGTAGCAGTAGGAGTCGCTGTAGGTGTTGGCGTGACAGAAGGCGTAGCTGTAGCTGAGGGTGTAGCTGTCGGCGACGGTGTTGGCGTTGCCGCCCCAGCTGTGATGCTGAAGGCGCCGCTGGTGGAAGAACTGTTCTGAAAACGCACATCTCTGGCAACGATGCGGACCCGCACGTCAGCGATGCCGGTGGACGGCGGCAATTGCCAGTCGTAATTCACCGCTGTGCTTGAAAGATCGTGTGCGATCAAGTGCCATGTGCGACCGGAATCGTATGATCCCTGAATGTCGAACGAGCGCAGACCTTCTGATGCTGTAGCTGTCCACGAGATTGGAACCATCGAACCGCCGGGAAACGATTCTCCGCCAACTGGAGACTTGAGGTCCACGAAGGGCGGTTCAAATCCCAGGCGAGAATCGTGACGGATTGAAAAGTAACCGGAAGCGAAAAACCATTTCACGTCATTGGAATTGTTACGTACCTGCAGTGCCAGCCGCGCCCTGTCCGTGCTTACAAACGGAAAGTTCTGGAAGAACACTCCATGACCGCCAATGTTCAAGCCCGCGATGCCTGCACCATCGGATTCCAAAACCACTACCGGCGTGATTGTTCCGAAATTTACCGATCCGGTCCAGTCCATGTCAGGAATAGGCTCGCCTGCAGTAAAAGTTTGCCCGCTCAAGTCGGTGGTGATTACTAGGTCCCCGGTGATGTTATCCGTAGGAACCAGCACGGGCACCTCGTCCCAGCCCTCCTGGCCACTCGCGTCGGTCGAAACCACCCGCAAAAACTGAGGCTCATTGGACGCAGCGAAACCCGGGTTAGGAATTGTAATCTCCCATGTTCGCGCCGAGGCGGGAATATCGCTTACCAGCGTAAAGAAGCGATCGGGAAAATGGCCGTCGGGTGAGAAATCGATTCGTTGGCTGGCGATCGGGTCATCGTCTTGCGCGGTCCAACGCAGAATGTATTTCGTGCCCTGATCGAGAAGAAAGTCTGGGATTTGAAGGTCCGGCGAAGCATAGAGTTGTGTAAGCCCTGGCCCGATCATGCGAACCACTGGCGGCGTGTTGTCAAAATCTGGCGGGCTGGTTAGGAAAGGAAAAAATTGTACGCCGGGTTCGCCTGCGCCGACGATGGAATCGCCTTGCCCGCCAGGATTCCGCGGAGTGGTCGGCCCGCTGGGATCGTTCCACCAGCAGTTGCGAGCATCGGCGCTGGATCCTGCAGTGAACGCATCGATTCCTGCGCCGTTGTCTTCGAAGGAATTGGGCGTCAGCGGACTGTTAAGGAAAGGGCTACCCTGCAAATCAAAACTAACCCCGCTGCTGTTAGTGATGAAACGCGTTTTCGCGAAACTGATCGAGCCGAACGTGTTCATGTTCGCGCCAACGACATTGTTGGAAAAGCGGCAACTATCCACATAGAGCCAGTTATCCGTGCTGACCACGCCAAAGTTCGCGTTCTCCACCGTGCAATATTCCAGGCGGCAGCCGGTCGTGGAGTTAACATGAAAGAGTAAACCGTCCCAGGGTTGTCCATTGAGGCCGCGGAAGACGATCGGAGTTTCGGGAAGTCCTTTCAAAACATTATGCCGCGTCGATCGGAAGCGCAGCGCGGCATCGGGATCGGTCGCTTCGACAATCACACCCGGATCGATCGTGAGATCCCCGCCTGGCAAATCAGTAGTAGGCTGAGTAAGTCGATACGGCAGGGATATCTGAGACCAGCGTCCTCGCCCGGCGAATCCGCCATTGCCAACATTGATCGCATTGATGGTGTTGCCGGTTAACGGAATTGCACTTTCTGGAAGCAAGCCGCCTTCAAGCGCTACAGGGTAAGGATTGTTCTGAAGAACGGTGTTAATGCCGACAGAGTAATTACCACCCGATAGGACAAGGCCTGCTGTGGTGCTGTTACTGGCATGCACGCCATTGAGGTAAAACGGCTGAAAACTCTCCTGGCGGTTCACTGAAAAGTCTCCGCCAGTGACGGTGTTCGTTGCCGTCACGTCAGCGAACCCCCGAAGAAGAAAGCATGTGGAGTTGTTGAATACATTGTCTTGGAGCACGGTAATGGCGTCAGCGAGGGTCGCAGATGATGAATCGAACGTGCAGCGTTCGATGCGAATGAACGGCCGCGTGGTCGGCAACTCCTGCGCCCAAAGGATGCCGTTGGGGCCCTGAAAGCTGGAATCGGCGAGCGCGACGTTCGCGCCATTTTCTATCCGCACTTGCCCGGTGAAATTCGAGAATGACGCGTCAAAAACCGCGCCATCGATGTCGACCATCGGCGGAAAAACAGCGGGCGCCTGGAACACGATGCGCTGTGCGGCCTCTCCCTCGAGTTGCATCGTGCCGGCCACGAGCACCTGCATGTCGGGATCGAAATTGACCTGCACTCCGGCCTCCACGATGACAGTCGAAGTCGCGGGGATGCTGATACTCTGGCAGATTTCGTATGGGCTCCCTGCAAGAGTCCACGTAACAGTTTGGCCGGGCGTGGGAACTGGCGGCAGGTTGCATGTACCCTCTGGCGCGGTCAGTCGCGGCCGTGAGCGGGAGGATTCCGACGTTTCCGCGAAGTCCGTGAGCGCGCCTGAGAGCAACACCAATGCGGTGGGCAGGATTTTCCCAGTGAAGCGATGTTTAAGGATTGTCGTATTCATCTTTTATGTACAAAGGAAATAAACCCGAGGCATGTCAGAAAAACTCGGCTTTTTTTGCGAAACACCGTGCGTCGCTTGGCGCATCCCCGGTTTTGGAGGGGCGAAAGAGAGCACGGACTCACCGTACCTTCAGAACAGGTTCTGCCACACATGGTCACGCTTGTGTAGGACCCTGAGCTTTTCAACCGCTCAAAGGTTACACGGTTGTCACCGGCTTTGATGCGGAATGAGACAAGATTTTTGTGATGATATGTAGTGGATCGGCTTCTCCTGAAAATGCCAGTCCGATCGAAGACTCGCCGTGGAGAGCTCGGACCGATGGCAAAGAGCCGCCGGAGGCGCAAATATTCCTAGCCAAGCTCGCGCGTTAGAACTCAGTATTTGCTGCGAGATCGCGAGCTTAGCTGGTTAGATTCGCAAATGTGAAAATCTATCGAGGGTTCCTAGAGCGGTTGCATCACACAGTGCCGCACTGGGTTGAACCCGGGGCGTTATTTCATGTTCGTATCGCGCTGGATCGCGAGAAAGAACAAAAAGCATTGATAGATCCGCTACTGGCGCCGTGCATTTTGGATTCGGCAAGATTTTACGAGGCTGAGCTGCGCTGGCACATCACACTTTTTCTCTTAATGCCTGATCATTTACATGCGCTCCTATCCTTCGGACGCGATCAATCGATGAGCGAAGTCGTCAGAGATTGGAAGCGTTTCCACACGCCAACCAACCACGTGATCTGGCAGGAAGGTTATTTCGATCATCGACTGCGAGCTGACGAA
>JBKPRQ010000138.1:0-18390 GCA_046734635.1 Verrucomicrobiota bacterium | reverse complement strand
ACACGTTAACGATTTTGATGAGATCGATTCGGATATCCGCGTCGTATTAACGCCGCGGATGAAACTTGGCGTGCTGCGATTAGGCGCTGAATGGGAGCGGTTCTCATTTGGTCTCCCGGAAGGGGCCGCGCTGCCCAACACACTGCAGTCCTTCAGCACGATTATTGGTCTCGATATGCAGTTTTCCGACTCGATTCTTGTCAGAGCGCAAACTCAGCCTGGCGTGTACAATTCGGGACTGGGTCATTTGTTTTGGGACGATTTCAACATGCCTTTCCTCATCGGCGGCACGTATATTTACAGTCCCAATCTGCAGCTTGTCCTCGGCGTGAGCGTCGATGTGGAACGGAAGTATCCGGTGCTTCCTGCCGTGGGTGTTCGCTGGAAAATAGGACCGCAGTGGTTACTGGATGCTGTCCTGCCAACTCCGCGCCTGCAATATGACATGACCCGTGATGTATCGCTTTATGCAGGAGCAACCGTCAGGGACGCGACCTTCCGCGTGGACGATGAGTTTGGAGATTCTCACGGTATCCCGCGCCTGAATCATGCAGTTATCACGTACACCGAGGTTCGGACTGGGGCTGGTTTTGATTGGAAGATTTCGCCGATCGTCACGTTCACCAGTGAGGTCGGCTATCAGCCCTACAGGCAGTTCGATTTCTACCGTGCTGACGTGCGCTACCACCAGGACGGCGGCGCGCCCTACGGAATGATTTCATTGCACGGCGCGTTCTAACTGTAGCGACCCCTGGCCCGGCACTCGCGATGCCGGCTACACCTTCAGCGCAGATCCTTGTCCAGCGCGCCGATCTTGCGAGTTTCGGGCCACCGAAATGCCACGCCCAACACGACCAGCATTGTTCCAATCCCTCCTGCAACAACAGAAATCACCGGACCAAACAACGCAGCCGTCAACCCTGATTCCAGCGCGCCGAATTCGTTCGAGGTGCCGATAAAAATATTGTTCACCGACGAAACGCGCCCGCGCATTTCATCCGGAGTGACCAGTTGCACGATGGAGCCACGAATGATCACACTCACGCTATCGAACGCCCCGACAAGAAGTAATAACCCCAGCGATAACCAGAATATTTTGGACAAGCCAAACAGAACGGTCGCGATGCCAAATCCGGAGACACACCAAAGCAAAGTTTCGCCAGCCCGCTTCATCGGTGGCCGGTGCGCTACCGCCAGCGCCATCGCAAAGGCACCGATTGCTGGCATTGCTCGCAGCCAACCAAGCCCAACAGGGCCGCAGTGCAGGATCTGATCCGCGAAGACAGGCATTAATGCGGTCGCGCCTCCTAACAGGACCGCGAAGAGATCCAGGGTGATCGTCGCCAGGATCACTTTTCGCTGAAATACAAACCTGAGACCTGCCATAAGACTTTTCCATGTGCTCGCCTGGCTTTGGTCGCGCCGCTGTTTGCTGCGCCGAATCGGAAGGACGAGAAGAAAAAAGCAAAGCGCGGACAGTGCATCCAGCAGATACACAAACGAGAACCCGACGTACGCCACCAGCAATCCACTAAGCGCAGGGCCCACAACGGATCCAATCTGAAAAACGCTGTTGTTCCAGGTGACCGCATTCGCAAATGCATCACGAGAAATCAGCGTGGGAAAAAAAGAACTGCGCGCTGCCCAACTGAAGGTGCGCGCCACCGCTCCGAGAAAAAGGAGTAGATAAATCAACGGAATCGACACGTCGTCGAAATGGAAGATTGGATGATGTCGTTCGAAAATCCCAGCGATCCCCACCAGAACACGATTACTTTCACGCAGAGGCGCAATCGCAGGAATAGCGAGATGTTTCCAGGAAACCAACGCCAGAGCCAGCGAAGTCAGCACGCTAAAGATTTGTGAGACCAGGATGATGCGTTTTCGACTGAACCGATCTGCCAAATGTCCGGCAGGCAACGACAGTGTCACGACGGGCACGGCAATGACCAAGCCCACCAGCCCAAGCGCTGTTGCCGAATGAGTGCGTGCATAAACTTCCCATTCCACCGCCACCGCCAGCATCAGACGGCCGGTAATCGAAAGTAGATTACCGGCTGTGAACAAGCTGAAGTCGGCAAAGCGAAAGGCCGCATAAGGATCGTGCGCTCGTCGCGACTCGATCGCGCCCGGAACCGCAGGACGTTCGCCCTCAGGCGCTGAATAGGAACTTGGATCGACTCGTTGCGGCATGGTCGAGCCCAGTTATTGCTGAGAACAACGCAGTAATCTTCGATCTCCGTCGAATTCAAGCAGCTGGGCGCACGAGATTGTAGATTCGGTAGACGCTGCCGCAACCCATTCGAGTCGGAGAGGCGCATACGCGGCCGAATGGGCCTCCCGACGTCAGCTATGGCGAGTCGAAGCCGCAGCCATTTTGGGATCCGCTCCGTGACGATCCGGGGTTCGAAGCAATCGTTGTCTTCCTGGCGCCGAAGAAAATCGACCGGTAGCAACGGGCGCGAGGCCGTGCTCGACGAAATCTTCCACCGCATCATGAATGGCCTCATCGATCGAGGAGGTAGGAAGATAACCGAGCTCCATCTCCGATTTTGCATTGCTGGAAAAATGTGGACCGCGCGACATGCGCACGGATTCACGCGTCACAAACGGAGTCCGGTTTTGCCGAAGCAGCGCGCCAGTTTCGCTTACGCAAGCGGTGAGAAAGCTTAGCCAATGAGGCGCATAAAAACGTGGCGTGCGATAGCGCGCATAGGGTTGGACATGTTTTAGAAAATCACGCAACCAGAGGTTGATCCCGCCTAACAAATAACGCTCACCAATCTGGCCCCGCGCCATCGATAGAAGATGACCGAGTGCGCAGTCACGTACATCGACGAAGTTAAGTCCTGTGCGCGCAAGTAACGGAATCCTTCCATCTAGGAATGCGACTATGATCATTCCTGTAGGCGTCGGTCTCAGGTCATGCGGGCCGATCGGCGCCGTGGGCAACGTGGTCGCGATGGGCCAGCCCATGTCTGTCCGTTTTTTCACTTCGAGATAACCCAAAAACTTGGAACGTTTGTAGGGTCCTTTGAATTGGGAGGGCGATGCGAGGCGCTCTTCACTCGCCAGTCGCTCCGGCGTTCCTGGTTCGAGAATTCCAGTCGTACTCGTACACACGCTTTTCTCCACCCCGCGGCGCTTCGCTGCTTCCAAAAGATTGATGGTTCCCTGCACGTTGTTAGCAAAAATCTCGCGCGGATCGCGTGCCCAGAACCGATAGTCCCCCGCAACGTGAAACACGTATCGGCAATCTTTCATTGCTGCTTCAATCGAATCCTGGCGGAGCAGGTCGCCCTCTACCCAATCGATCGCAGGATCGCGACGCTCTTTTATCGATCTCGTGAGCGCCCGAACCTGAGCGCCAGCCTGAACCAACAACGACGCAACATGGCTCCCGATAAAACCGGATGCGCCAGTGACGAAGACACGTTGTCCAAGGAAAAAATAGTGAAGGTCGTGTGGAATCATGCTGATCGAACGATCGTTGGTACCAGTTGGTCCCGAGCGCGGATGACATCCATCGGAAAGTCGATCTCGATCCACGGCAGTCCGGTCACGTCTTCGTATCCGAATCGCCCGGCAAGCACCAACGTCCTCAAAACGTCATCATAGGAAGCCGTGCAACTGGAGCCTCGACTTCGCGCTTCTGTCTCCTTGATCAGGATCGGAAAATCAGCAGGCCCGATCTTGAAGAAACCAATCGATTCGCCAACGAACTCGGCATCGCCAGTCCATTGCTTGCGAAAGTCGATCGGTCGCCCGTTTTTTACCGGCACGAGCACGGGATCATCGTCGGCGTCGGAGAATTCACGATCCAGCAGTAAGGCTGTCGCGTGCGGCGATCCGATTAGACGATCGAGCATCCCGGTTGGATAAAGCACATCGGCATCCATCAATAGCAGCGACTCAGAGCTGTCTTCGATTTCCGGAAGCGAAACATTCAGGCTGAGCACACTACCCTCGCCAAAGCGTGGATTCACAATCTCGCGTACCGCAATGTCATGCCGGGCGCAAATGTCAGGAAGCAATTCTGCGATCTTTTTCCGACAGTGGCCGGTGACCAGCACGACTTCGCGCACGCCGGCCTCACCCAACCGCAACGCGTGCCACTCCAGTAGCGTTCGGCCGCCGAATTCGAGGAGGATTTTCGGCGAGTCCGATTGCAAACGAGTTCCGCGTCCCGCCGCGTAGATGAGGGCTTTCATGCTGGAGCCTCGACTTCTCGCGTAACGCGCTGTGCGAAACCGCGCAGCGGTTCTTCAGCATAGAGAAACACCCCACCGATTAGTGCGAACGTCAGGTCCCGTGCGCGCCGTATGATTGCGTAAGGAGCTGCCAGCGCGGGCGGCAAACCGAAAAGGTAAAACAGAAAAATCACGCCGCTTTCCTGTACTCCAAGGGCGGCGGGAGCAAACACGCCCAATGCCTTGGCCACACCGATGAATGCCTCGAACGCCAGTGCTTGACTCCAATCCAACGGCATCCCAACCAGATGTGAGACGAGCAAAATGTCCAATGAATCTGCGATCCAACCCGCCAGATAAAACGTCACACTGAAAAGGAAACGCCGCCGATCATTGCGATAGAAATCGGAAATTTGCCGATCGAGTTGGCGCAAACTTTCAGCTCGCGACGTAAGCACGTGAATGCGCAGCCGCAATCGCCGGGTCAACGACAGGAATGTGCTGAAGATTCCTCTTTGTTGCAGCCAAAAGAGCATCCCGATGAGTGCGGTTGCCGCGCCGGTGGTCGCGAACATGCCGGCGCGAGCGGGTGAATGGCTAGGCAGAATGGAAGAGCCGGCCACCGCTCCAAACGCGATAAAAATTACTTCAGCCAGCACTTGCGCTGTCTTTCCGACAATTACGCTCGATGCGCCGTCGACAACCGGGAGGCCTCGCTTATGGAGCAAATAGACTTTAACGGCTTCGCCGCCGAGGTACGCGGAAGGGACAACATTGTTGAGCGATTCACCAGCCCATCGAACGCGGAATAGAGTTCCGAAGCTGATCGATTTCGGAAGCGTGCGCCCCAAACACAAACGCCACCCAACAGTATCGAGGAGATAAACGAGCGCGTACGGCAGTAGAATAAGAGGAGCTGACCAGCCAAGCGTGGCGAAGGCCCGCGGAATCGTATCCACTCCAGTTCGCTGTACGAACCATGCAAACAGCGCGAGGCCCACTGCGGCGATAATCAATCTTAACGCCAATTTCACGCAGATTTTTCCGAAATCGCCGACGCACGTGCAGCGTCTTGCCATTGCGAGCGAAGCGCCAGGATCCAGAAGAGATGCACACCTACCCCCGCCATCCAGAGGAAGAGATCGAGCTTGCCGATTACGGCCAGCAACAGGACCAGCAAGGAGAAGTCACGGTTGGTTGTAGCATCAATCAGTCTCTTGAGACCGGATGATTTGCGACCGCTCGTGCGTAGCATGCAGCGCAGGATCACTGCGAAGGAAATGATTACGCCGACCACCGCGCTGATCCCAAGCGCAAGCGCAGGCGATCTGGGATCGCTCCGAGCCAAGCCGAGCCCAATGCCCGCGAAAACAGCGATATGCACGAACTGGTCACCCACCAGGTCGAGCCATTTCCCCAAGCGCGATTCCTTATAAAGCACCCGCGCAAGATCGCCATCCACGCAGTCAATGATGGCAGAAAGCTGCAAGAGCAACGCGCCAGAGACAAAATATCCGCCTGCGAAAAACCATCCCGACAAAATGCCAACGATCGTCGATACAATCGAAACCTGGTTGGGCGAGAATGGAGCGTGGATCAGAATTTTCGACAGATAGCGACCGAGTGGGCGATTAAAAAAACGATCGACGATTCCGTCCGCATTGCTGGTAAGCGAAGCCCAAAGACGGCGCTCGGCTTCGCGCGCCGAAGTCGCGTCAATGACTGCCAGGGCGATTTTTCCGGCGGTCACCGGCACGCCGTCACCCGCCGTCGTCGCAACCGGCAACCGCACATTATCAGCCGAAAACAGCTGGCCTCGTTCTTCAACTACTCGCTGAAGATCCGTAGTCTCGACGAATACACCTCCGTTAATGAGAAGCGCGGGTTGTTCATCGAGTTCCGGTGTTGCTGAGACAAGTGTTATGTCGATTCCAAGGGCGCTGGCACGCGGAATTAGCGGCGCGGTTTTTGCGATGAGGTAAATAGGAGCGCAGCCCGCCCGATGGACAGTCACGATCAAGCGATCGAGCAGACTCAACCCCGCGATCTGTACGTCGCTCGTTTCAGCGACGCAGTCGAGAATAGCGGGAACCTTTCTCACCGCAGCTTACCTTTGCCGAAGACCACACGAAATCCGAAGTAGGCGAACGCATCCAACTCCAAAATCAGTTGGTCGATCGTTGCGGTCGTACTTGTGAGCATGGAATGAAGAGATGCTGAAAGAATGCCTCGCCGAAAAACGCAAGCAAGCAGGAGAGAACTAATTACTGGTGTTAAGGAGCGAGAAAGTCAATGATTCCCATCGTAGACTGCTCTGCATCATGACTTCCTTGACTACCGCCGAAATCAGTAAGACGCAGCAATTCAAGCGGCTCCTGCAATCTGGGCATCTTGAGTTTTTGATGGAGGCTCACAATGCATTGAGCGCCCGGATCGTCGAGGAAACCGGGTTTCGCGGAATCTGGGCGGGCGGGCTTTCTATCTCGGCTGCACTCGGTGTCCGCGACAACAATGAAGCGAGTTGGACGCAAGTATTGGAAGTCGTTGAATTCATGAGCGACGCCACTCGCATTCCAATTCTGCTCGACGGTGATACAGGCTACGGAAATTTCAACAACATGCGACGACTCGTGAAAAAACTAGAGCAACGCGGGGTCGCAGCCGTCTGCATCGAAGACAAGCTCTTCCCAAAAACCAATTCATTTATCGGGAGCGAACGTCAGCCACTTGCTACGATTGATGAATTCACGGGCAAAATTAAAGCCGTCAAGGACGCGCAAAGCGATCCAGACTTTTGTCTGGTAGCGCGGCTCGAAGGATTCATCGCCGGTTGGGGAATCGATGAAATGCTGCTTCGCGCGGAAGCCTATCGGCTCGCGGGGGCAGACGCGCTCCTCATTCACAGCAAGAAGGTAACGCCGGACGAGGTGCTCGCGTTTGCGAAAGCGTGGGCCAACAAGTGTCCGCTCCTGATCGTTCCTACCACTTATTACAGTACGCCGGTCGAAGTCTTTGAGCAGGCGGGAATCGCAGTCGTGATCTGGGCAAATCAAAATCTCCGCAGCTCAATCGCGGCGATGCAGGAAACAACGCGCCGCATTTTCACTGAGCGTTCGGTCGAAAACGTCGAAGATGGAATCGTTCCAATCAAAGAAGTTTTCCGGCTTCAGAATGCCGAGGAACTGCTACTTGCCGAGGAACGTTATTTGCCAAAGAGGCGTGCCCCTACGCGCGCGATTATTCTTGCTGCGAGTCGCGGCAACGAGCTGGGGGAAGTCACCGCCAGCATCCCCAAAGCAATGGTGCGCGTTGGTGGAAGGCCGTTGCTGCACAAGCTGGTGGCGCAGTTTCGCGCTGCCGGGGTCCGGGCGATCACGGTAGTGCGGGGGTATGCGGCACAGAAGGTGTACGCGCCCGACGCGGAATTCGTAGAGAACGAGGACTTCGAAGGAACCGGTGAATTGCCTTCGCTGAACAAGGCCCGCGATCGGATCGATGGCGACACGATCATTTCCTTTGGAGACATTCTCTTTCGCCAACATATCTTGAACAGTTTGCTCGCCGAAGAACACGATATCGTTGTGGCCGTGGATGCGATGTGGAAGCGACCACACGAGCGTGCAGCGAATGGATGCGTCGACTATGTCACTGCAACGCGGCCCTACTCCCTGCGTTATGACGACGAGGATGCGTTCCTGACCAGAATGGGGCCTGATCTTTCCGCTGAGAAAATCCATGGCGAATGGATCGGCCTGATCAAAACGACAACGCGCGGTTCCGCGGCGGTCTGCGGCGCGTTGGATGCCTTATCCAAGCGGCCAGATTTTCGCCGATTGCGTTTCGACGATCTTTTCAATTATCTCGTGAGCCTGGGACAGGATGTTCAGGTTCTCTACATCACCGGACAGTGGCTAGACGTGGACGATCTCGAGGACCTCGCGCGAGCCCAAGCGTTCTAGCCTTCAGCGAGGCCGGCGTCTTGAAATTATGATCAGCGCTTCCTCGTTCATCGATCATCTGCAGGGACTTGGTTATTCGCAATATGCCGGAGTACCTTGTTCCTTTTTGACCCCTCTGATCAACCATGTGACCGGTGATCCGGCGTTGGACTACGTCGGCGCGGCGAGCGAAGGCGAGGCAATCGGTATCACGTTCGGAGCGTTTCTAGCGGGGCGGAAAACGGTGACCATGTGTCAAAACTCCGGCCTCGGTAACATGGTGAACCCTCTCACCTCGCTCAATTACCCGTTTCGCGTTCCGACTCTGCTCATGGTTACCTGGCGCGGCCAACCCGAAGTAAAAGACGAGCCCCAACATGAACAGATGGGAAGGATCATGCACCGTCTCCTGGAAACCTTGGAAATACCGTGGCTGCCTTTTCCCGCCAGCGAAACGGAAATAGCCAAAACCATGGCGCAGGCCGAGGAGAGTATGGAGCAACGAAAACGACCGTTCGCGTTGGTTGTGCAAAAAGGATCGGTCGCGCCTCACCCTTTATCGAGTCGCCACCAGCCAGAATTGGTCGAGACCGATTTGCGGCAAAACCTCTCGGCAAAGGTGAAGGAGCAACTCACGCGGACGGCTGCAATCGAGCTCGTTCTCGACGCTCTCGCCGGTGACGAAGCGATCATTGCTACGACTGGCAAAACCGGTCGCGAACTCTTCGAAATCTCGGATCGCGCCAACCACCTCTACGTCGTTGGCGGAATGGGCACGGCGTCGGCGATTGGTTTCGGTGTGGCGCACGCGCTCCCAAAGCAACCAGTCGTCGTCATTGACGGAGATGGCGCCGCCCTAATGAAGCTGGGCGTACTCGCCACGATCGGCTTTTATCAACCGCCGAATCTCCTTCACATCATTCTCGACAACGAAGCGCACGATTCTACGGGAGGTCAGCAAACCGCGTCGGGGATTGTCCGGTTCGCGGCTCTCGCTGCCGCGGCTAATTACCGTTCGGCTTTTGCAGCGGATCGACCAGAGGAGATTCGCGAAGCCGTTCGTCTGCTACGTCATCGACCGGGACCTTCCTTGTTGCACGTGAAGATACGACCGGGCTCGCCGGAGAAGCTCGGCCGTCCCACTGTGAAACCGCACGAAGTAAAAGAACGCTTTTCACAATTCCTGAGCTCGAATGCGAAATGAAAGATCCGCTTCTCTTCACCCCGGGTCCCCTCACCACGAGCGCGACCGTGAAAGCGGCGATGCAACGCGACATTGGTTCGCGCGACGCCGACTTTATCGAATTGGTCGCAGGCATTCGCTCGGAATTGCTTCGCATCGGGGGGGTCTCGCGCGAACAGGGTTACGAAGCTGTGCTCATGCAGGGATGTGGAACGTTCGGGCTCGAGTCGGTCATTTCGTCAGTGCTACCGCGGCAAGGAAGGTTCGTGGTGCTGGCAAACGGCGCTTATGGCGAGCGCATGGCTGCGATCGCGGAGCGATCAGGAATTTCCACCAGACTAGCACGCTGGCCGGAGAACGAATCGCCGCAGCCTGCAGCCGTGCAACGCCTCATCGAAGAAGAACCGGCCGCCACTCACGTGGCAATGGTGCATTGCGAAACTACGACCGGCATTTTGAATCCGATCGATGAGATCGCACGAATCGTAAAAGCCGGCGGGCGCGAGTTCATCCTCGACGCGATGAGCAGCTTTGGCGGTGTGTCCCTCGATTTGGGCAAACTGAAAATCGATTACCTGATTTCTTCTCCTAACAAGTGTCTCGAAGGCGTTCCCGGTTTCTGCTTTGTGTTAACGCGACCCGAAGCGCTCGAAGCGACAAAAGGCCGCGCACGAAGCGTCAGTCTCGATCTGTTCGCACAATGGGAAGGTCTTGATGGGAACGGCCAATTCCGTTTCACGCCACCCACGCACGTGCTCCTCGCCTTCGCCCGAGCGCTTGAAGAACTGCGCGAAGAGGGCGGCGTACCTGCTCGCGCAGTCCGCTACCGCGCCAATCACGAGGCATTGCGAACAGGAATGCGCAGGCTTGGTTTCGTCGAATACTTACCAGCGGAACGGCAAAGCAACATCATTACCGCGTTTCGTTATCCGGAAAATCCAAACTTCCGATTCGAAGATTTCTATCGTCGCCTACGTGCCCGCGGCTTCGTCATCTATCCCGGCAAGGTGAGCCAGGCCGACTGCTTTAGAATCGGAACCATCGGCCGCATCAACGAGAAGCACGTGGACGACCTTGTCGCCGCGATCGCCGAAGTGCTTGGCGAGATCGGCTGCTGAGCTCCTTAGCGGCTTGAGAGTGAAAGCCACCATCCGACTTGGCGACCATGGGTAGTGCTCCGAGCCGGGGATAAGAATTTGCACAAATTCCTGCCGATTTTTCTTCCATTCCCCAAAATGAATGCAGTAAAGTCGGCGGCCTCAGGAAAAAAATGGATAACATCATCGAGGCGAGAGAACTGCAAATTGAGCGCAAGCACTTCTACGTGGAGCTCCGGGAAAACGAGCGCGGGAAATTCTTGCGCATCACCGAGGAAGCCCACGGCCGCCGGAACAGCATCATCGTGCCGAGCACCGGCGTCGATGACTTTACGGCGACAATTGCTGAAGTTCTGACGAACAACGAGGGCGCACCAGCTTAAACGGCTGGATTGCTTTGTTCGGCTTTCTGGACAGCCAGACGGCTGCGACTCTAAACAACACGATTCTTCTGGTTCTCAGGATCGTTGACAGGGCGACACCCGAAACTACTTTGGCCCGTTCGTCTCTTATCGATTTTTTGCATCCTAAACATGGCCAGAAAACGCAAATCAACGGTTCGAAAATCAATTCGGCGCCCGTCAAAGAGACTGAAATCGCCGGCTCGTAGCCGCGTTCGTGTGAAGAAAACGAAAAAGTCGCGTTACGTTTATTACTTCGGCGACGGCCACGCGGATGGCTCAGGCGGGATGAAAGCGTTGTTGGGGGGCAAAGGCGCGAATCTCCACGAAATGACGCGGATCGGCCTGCCGGTGCCACCGGGTTTCACCATTACGACCGAAGTATGTACCCACTTTTACGCTCATAACCGGAGTTACCCGCGAGAGCTGAAGGCGGAGGTCGCGGCGGCACTGGCAAAAGTCGAAAATTCCGTCGGAAAGAAATTCAGCGACCAAGAGCGGCCTTTACTCGTTTCCGTGCGATCAGGCGCGCGGGATTCCATGCCCGGAATGATGGACACCATCCTGAACCTCGGGATGAATGACGAGGTTGTCGAGATCGTCGCGAAAAAAACACACAACGCGCGTTTTGCCTGGGACTCGTATCGACGTTTCCTGCAAATGTACGGCGACGTGGTCATGGGAGTTCAGAAACGGCCAGGTGAAGACCACGAACCTTTTGAGGCGGTGATCGAGCATCTAAAGGATGAACGTTACGGCAAACACGACTTCCCGGACGTGAGATTGACGGTCGCCGATCTGAAAGAGCTGGTGCAACGATTCAAAGCATTAATCAAAGAGCGAACAGGAAAATCGTTTCCACAGGATCCAAAGGAACAACTTTGGGGAGCGATCGGCGCGGTTTTTGGGTCGTGGATGAACGATCGAGCAAACGTTTACCGTCGGAGATACGGCATCCCGCACGACTGGGGAACTGCGGTAAATGTGCAGACGATGGTGTTCGGGAACATGGGCGAAACCAG
This sequence comes from Verrucomicrobiota bacterium, assembly GCA_046734635.1. Taxonomy (GTDB): domain Bacteria; phylum Verrucomicrobiota; class Verrucomicrobiia; order Chthoniobacterales; family UBA10450; genus Udaeobacter. Next base: position 6,559 of record JBKPRQ010000138.1, on the reverse strand, counting down.
TGCCACCGGGGTCGCATTTACGCGCGATCCTGCGACCGGCGAAAAAGTTTTTTATGGCGAGTACTTGATTAACGCGCAGGGCGAAGACGTCGTTGCAGGCGTGCGCACGCCTCACCCGATCGCTGATCTCGCAAGGCAAATGCCTGCAGCTCACAAAGAGTTGATGAAAGTTCGCGCGATCCTCGAGCGTCACTTCAAGGACATGCAGGACCTGGAGTTCACGGTGGAAGAAAATCACCTCTACATTCTGCAAACTCGTAATGGCAAGCGCACCGGTCACGCCGCCGTCCGTATCGCCGTCGATATGGTTCATGAAAAGTTGATCACAAAGAAAGATGCGGTCCGTCGCATACCCGCAGATTCGCTTGCTCATCTCCTTGCCCCGATCTTCGACCGGCAATCGGCGAAACAAGCGAAAAAGATCGGGACCGGTTTGGCTGCGGGCCCTGGCGCGGCTTCCGGGCGCGTGGTGTTTAGTGCGGAGGAAGCCGTCGTCCGCTCGGAGAAAGGTGAAAAAGTCGTGCTCGCGCGCATTGAAACGTCCCCGGAAGATCTGCGCGGAATGATTGCTGCGGAAGGTATCCTAACGTCGCGCGGCGGAGTCTCGTCGCATGCAGCCCTGGTCGCCCGACAGATGGGAAAAGTTTGCGTCTGCGGCGCAACGGGAATCCAAATCGATTACCAAAAACGCACACTCAGCGCCAACGGCACCACGTTAAACCGAGGCGATTACATCTCGATCGATGGAACCGCGGGCGAGGTCTTTGCTGGCGAAGTAGCAACTGCGCCATCGGAGATCGTTCAGGTGCTGGTCGATCGTTCGCTTGATCCGAAAAAAAGCGTTGTTTACCAGGAGTACGCGCAATTGATGAAGTGGACGGATCAATTCCGCAACCTGGGCGTGCGCACGAACGCAGATACACCGGAGCAGGTGACAAATGCGGTCGCGTTCGGTGCGGAAGGCATCGGGCTTTGCCGAACCGAGCATATGTTTTTTGAGGGCGACCGAATTGACGCCATGCGCGAGATGATTCTCGCCGGTACGAAGGACGAGCGGGCACGCGCTCTGGCTAAATTACTTCCCTACCAGCGCGCTGATTTCATTGGCATCTTCACGGCGCTAAATGGCTTGCCGGCGACCATTCGCTTTCTCGACCCACCGCTTCATGAATTTTTGCCTGCGGACCACACTCAGCAAAACGAACTTGCCAATAAACTCGGCGTGCCGGTCGACCAGATTGCGCGTCGCGTGCACGAGCTGCACGAATTTAATCCCATGCTCGGCCATCGAGGCTGCCGCCTCGGTATCGTTTATCCGGAGATTTCCGAAATGCAGGCACGCGCGATCTTTGAAGCCGCTGCCGAAGTGCAGGCCAAAGGAATCAAGGTTCGCCCCGAAATCATGATTCCGCTCGTTGGATTTCCGCGCGAGCTGAAGCTTCAGATCGAAATCGTTCGCCGTGTGGCCACGGACGTGGCTAAGGAAGCAAACACGAAATTCAATTATCTTGTCGGGACGATGATTGAAATCCCGCGAGCGGCGCTAATGGCAGATCAGATCGCGCGCGACGCGGAGTTTTTCAGTTTCGGCACAAACGATCTCACCCAGACGACGCTCGGAATGAGTCGGGACGATTCCGGCAGTTTCCTTCCAGCCTATGCCGAGCTCGATATCATCGATACAAATCCGTTCGCCTCGATCGATCAGCAAGGCGTGGGACGCCTCATGGAAATAACACGCGACCTGGGACGCAAATCCCGGCCAAATATCAAACTGGGAATTTGTGGCGAACACGGGGGCGAACCCGCGAGCGTCAAGTTTTGTCACCGCCTCGGTTTGGATTACGTAAGTTGCAGTCCATTCCGGATTCCGATTGCGCGTTTGGCGGCAGCGCAGGCAGCGCTCGAAAGTTAAAGACTTGGTCACATTTCAGGACATCGAAGCGGCGCGCAAACGAATGGCGGACGCGGTTTATTATTCGCCTTGTCCACCCTCCATTCCGCTGAGCGAAATCACCGGCATGAAAATTTTTTGCAAGCTCGACAACTTGCAGCGCACGGGAAGTTTCAAGGAACGGGGCGCACGTAATGCGCTGGCACAATTGTCTTCCGATCAACAGAAACGGGGAGTCATCGCGGCCTCTGCGGGCAACCATGCTCAAGCGCTCGCTTATCAGGGCCGATTACTTGACGTGCCTGCAACAGTGGTAATGCCAAAATTCGCGCCCCTCATAAAAGTGAGCACATGCCAGCAACTCGGTGCGACTGTGATTTTACACGGAGAAGATTTCGGCGAAGCGAAAGCGCACGCGCACAGAATCGCGGAGGAAAAAGGTCTGGCATATATCGACGGCTACGATGACCCGGCGATCATTGCCGGCCAGGGAACGATGGGCTTGGAGATCGTTGAGCAAATTCCCGATCTCGACGCCGTGATTGTCCCTGTGGGCGGAGCCGGTCTGCTTGCGGGCGTTTCGCTGGCCGTGAAGAATTTGCGGCCCGCAACAAAAATTGTCGCCGTCGAGGCCGAAAATGTGGCGAGTTTTTCAGCTGCGCTTGAGGCAGGGAAGCCGACCAAAATTACGATGCGTCCAACGCTCGCCGACGGGCTTGCCATTCCACAGGTCGGCGTGAATGCGTTTCAAATTGCGAGACCGCTCGTCGATGTGACTATCACTGTAAGCGAAGAACAAATTGCTCTGGCAATTCTCCGTCTGGTCGAATCAGAAAAAAGCGTTGTCGAAGGGGCCGCGGCCACAACCCTGGCTGCGTGCATGTCCGGAAAGTTAGAAGGGCTGGTCGGAAAGCGAGTGGTTCTGTTGCTTTGCGGTGGGAACATTGATCCCAACGTTCTTAGTCGTGTAATCGAGCGCAGCCTCGTCGCAGATGGCAGACTTGGCCGGTTCACTGCCGTGATTAGCGACCGTCCCGGTGGGCTGGCCGATCTGGCCGCGCAAATCGCTTCTACCGGGGCAAGCGTTAAGCAAATTGTCCATGATCGTGCGTTCGCCAGCCCAGACGTCTCGGCTGTGAACGTTCTTTGCACGGTCGAGACCCGCAACCATCAACACCTGGCTGAGCTGCGCGCCTTATTGAAAAATCGCGGCGTGGAAATTCACGACGCAACATAATGGTAGGGCGGTTCACCCGCGGCGCCCGGGCGATTGAGGTCAATCGCCCCTGCCTGCGCCACCAAACTTGAAGCGCGATTCGCTTTCCGTAGTCTGCTCCCATGCACCGGCGTGGAAAGACAATCGACCCAAATTCCTTCGCGCGGCGCCATATTGGCCCGAACGAAGACGAAGTGCGCACGATGCTGCGCGAGGTCGGCTTCGAAAATCTCGATTCCCTCGTGGAAGCCGCCGTCCCAAAGGATATCCGGCTCGATCGAGAACTGAACCTGCCGGAATCGAAATCGGAGATGGAAGCTCTGGCCGAGCTCCGAACGATTTCCCGAAAAAATAGGATAGCGCGGTCGTTCATCGGCTGTGGCTATTCCGATTGCATTACACCGCCCGTTATTCAGCGAAACATTCTCGAAAATCCGGGCTGGTACACTGCCTACACGCCTTATCAGGCTGAACTCGCACAAGGCCGCCTTGAAGCCCTCCTCAACTTCCAGCAGATGATCATAGATTTAACCGGGCTTGAGATTGCCAATGCATCGCTGCTTGATGAAGGCACCGCCGCCGCCGAAGCAATGGCGCTTTGTCATGCCGTCGTTCCGAACCGCAAAACGTTTCTTGTCGCCGACAATTGTCACCCACAAACGATTGCTGTTGTGCAAACACGCGCGAAACCGCTTGGGATCACAATTAAGATCGGTGATTATTCGCGTTTCAAATTCGACGACACCATTTTCGGCGCGCTAGTCCAATATCCGGCAACTGACGGTGCGATTCACGATTACGCGGATTTCATTAAACAGGCGCATAATGCCGGAGCGCTGGTCGTCGTCGCAGCCGACGTCCTGGCGCTGACGTTGTTGAAGCCGCCCGGAGAATTTGGTGCTGACGTTGCGATCGGGAACACACAACGCTTCGGGGTTCCGCTTGGCTTCGGTGGACCGCATGCGGCGTACTTCGCCACGCGCGATCAATACAAACGGCATATGCCCGGCCGGCTGGTGGGTGTTTCACATGATGCCGACGGGCGCCCCGCTTATCGACTAGCCTTACAAACACGCGAGCAACACATTCGCCGCCACAAGGCAACAAGTAACATCTGCACTGCGCAGGTCCTTCTGGCTGTCATCGCTTCGATGTATGCCGTGTATCATGGCCCGGAAGGTCTCCGTGCCATCGCCGAACGCGTCCATCGCTTGACAAGTCAGCTTGCCGATTGTCTGCGCGCGCTTGGCTTGAATGTCACCCACGAGAATTTCTTCGACACAATTCGCGTCGAAGTTGAGTCGAGCGCACTCATTTTAGAGCACGCGCAAAAAGCGGATTGCAACTTGAGGGACCTGGGCCCGCGCGCAGTCGGTATTTCGCTCGACGAAACGACAACTCCACGCGATATCGAGCTGCTGACGTCGGTGTTTCGCGGCACAGCCGTCCGCGATCTGGCCGATGACGAGCTGGGCGAGCCGCCAATTCGCATTCCGCAATCCGCGATCCGCACTTCCGAATTTCTCACCCACCCTGTCTTTAACACGCACGACACCGAGACAGAGATGCTGCGGTATCTCAAGAAGCTCGAGTCGCGTGATCTTTCCCTGACAACGTCGATGATCCCGCTTGGTTCATGCACGATGAAGCTGAACGCAACTGCCGAGATGTTTCCGATTTCGTGGCCGGAAATTTCCAAGCTGCATCCGTTCGCCCCTACAGAACAAACCGCCGGTTATGCAGAAGTGTGCGAACAGCTCGAAAACTGGCTTGCTGAGATCACTGGGTTCGACGCGATTTCATTGCAGCCGAATGCTGGATCGCAGGGCGAATACGCCGGTCTGCTGGCGATCCGCGAATATCACGCGTCGCGCGGTGAGTCCCATCGCAACATTTGTCTCATACCGACTTCGGCACACGGCACGAACCCGGCCAGCGCGCATATGGCTGGCTTCAAGGTTGTGTCAGTAGCCTGTCTGAAGGACGGAGATATCGACCTTGCCGATCTGCGCGCTAAGGCGGACGAACACGCTCGCGACCTCGCTGCTCTGATGGTGACCTATCCTTCAACGCATGGGGTTTTTGAGCCCACGATTCGCGAAATTTGCGACATCGTACACACGCACGGCGGCCAGGTTTACATGGATGGCGCGAACCTGAACGCGCAAGTCGGCCTTTGTCGCCCCGGCGATTACGGCGCCGACGTTTGTCACTTAAATTTGCATAAAACATTTTGCATCCCGCACGGCGGCGGCGGCCCGGGCGTTGGACCGATTGGTGTCGCGAAGCATCTCGCCCCGTATCTTCCGCGAGAATTCATTCTTGATCCTGAGTCTGGCCGAATCCTGTTTGGAGAAGGAGAACGCGGTAAACGTCCGCCAAGTGGGAGCGATTCAGATCAGCGCCACGGGGTAGGCAAAGGCGGCAATATTTCCGCCGCGCCCTACGGCAGCGCCAGCATTCTAACGATTACGTGGATGTACATCTGCATGATGGGCGCTGAGGGAATGAAACGAGCGAGCGAGGTCGCGATCCTGAACGCCAATTACATGGCGAAGCGGCTCGATCCCTATTTCCCTGTGCTTTTCAAAGGCAAGCGCGGACTCGTTGCGCATGAATGTATCGTTGATCTCCGCCAGTGGAAAAGCACAGGCATCGAGGTGGAAGACGTGGCAAAGCGTTTAATGGATTACGGCTTTCATGCGCCAACCGTTTCCTGGCCGGTGGCCGGGACGATGATGATCGAACCAACGGAGAGTGAACCGAAACACGAACTCGACCGCTTTTGCGACGCAATGATCTCTATCCATGCGGAGATGGAAGAAATCGCAAAGGGAAAGATGGATCGGGAAAATAACATGCTAAAAAACGCGCCGCACACTGCGCGCCAAATCGCATCCGAAGATTGGGATCGCCCATATACGCGCGAGCAAGCAGCTTTCCCCGCGCCATGGACGCGCGAACACAAATTCTGGCCTGCAGTCGCACGCATCGACAACGTTTACGGTGATCGGAATTTGTTTTGTTCCTGCCCGCCGATGGACGACCTCTAGAACGGGTAGCGCACGTGTCTCGCGCGCTTGCCAACGCGTCCTCGACTCGCGAACTTTCTTCGTGAAGGTCTCCAAGCCGGAAAGCTTAAACCAAAAGACTGTTTCGGCGTGACGCCGAAACCAGCACGCGAGATGCGTGCACTACCCTTCCGGCGCGAGCTCGGGCGCGGTGACGACTCGTTCCGGAACGAGTCGTAATCCCGGGCCAGTCGTCTCCTCAGTCGCGGGACCGGCTTCGTGATATTCGGCGTCGCTGTTGACCTGCCAGAGATCGTAGAGCCTGGCGTCGGCCAAAATATTTTCGACGCACAACATCGCAGTCATCATGGCGTGGTCCTGATTGTTGTATTTGTGCATGCCGTTGCGACCGACGAGGTGGAGGTTGGGATAACGGCT
>JBKPRQ010000137.1:0-9436 GCA_046734635.1 Verrucomicrobiota bacterium | reverse complement strand
AATTCGCGATAGCCGCGGTCCAACATCTCGCGCGCGAACTCTTTGAGATTGCCGCTGTTGAGGAAACTACCTTTCCCCTCCACTTTCACCCACACGGTTGGGCCGCTCACCCCTACTTGAATAGATGAGTCCACAATTACTGCCTAAAAGATACCAGCCCGGAAGCCATGCTGTCAATGCTTGCGGGACTTGAGAAAGTCTCAAGAGATAATTCGGAGTCCGCGTTGCGAAAGGCCGCCTTAGACATCACTAGCCGAGGGAATGCGACGCGCTCGTTGGATCTCACTCCCACATAAAGGAGCGATTTTCCGCCACGATCCGTCCGTTTTCGATTAATAAACATCGCCACGCGATTACCCGACCATCGTCAAAGTAATCGTCTCCAATAACCTTGAATTCCGTTTTGTGAGTGCCGCGCGCATTTCGATATGAAATCTCCTGAGCCTGGACGTGCTCATGCAGTTTCTCCTGCCGATATTCCAAACGCACCGTGACATCAGAAGGGCGTTTGGCCCGCCAGTAGAAATCAAAGTAATTGCCATAACGCTGGCGTTGGTCGAGCGCGGTCACCGCCCCAAAGAGTCGATACTGGCGTTCAAAGGTAATGGGCGCGTCCTGGAGCGTCTGCACTTTCTGACTTGGCGAGCCGGACTTTCCACCCAACGACGTGGCGCCGGAGGTCGTTCGTGCACCCTGACCCGCCTTTTGTGGTTTATCGCTCAAATAGAAGAGCTTTGTTTTTCGAAACTCGAAATCGTTGCTTAAGGCCACTGGCAGCGATGAGACTTTTTCCACAACACTTGGCTCTACGCGCTGACGCGCAGCCTCAGCGGGAATAGCAACAGCCAGAGAGCTCAAAATGATGAGAGCAGCAACGAACCTCATTCGCCTAATAAAGCCGGGTTTTGAATCGGGTGTCAACGAGCAACCTACAGACCCGGGTTCCCGACCTACTATGGAACTCATGCGGATCTGAACGTAAATTTGCGTTTCATGATTGAAGTTCGTTATGAACGCGGGGTATATCTGCCGCGTCAGGATTTATGGCTCGACCCATGGGATGCAAAGCGATTCGCTTTCGTTTCTCACGCGCATAGCGACCACATTGCGACGCACAAAGAAATTGTCGTTTCCGAGCACACGGCACGCTTGATGCAAAGCCGGCTGCCAGGCTCCCGAATCGAGCACATTCTGACGTTCGGCGAAAAGCAAATGGTGCGAGGGGTCGAGCTTATGCTATTGCCGGCGGGACATATCTTTGGGTCGGCACAATGTTTCCTTTTTGCCGGCAACGAGACATTGCTTTATACGGGCGATTTTAAGCTTCGCCCCGGTAAATCCGCGGAGCGGGCGGAATGGCGCAAGGCGGACACGCTTATTATGGAAACGACGTTTGGTCTGGCACGCTATCGCTTCCCACCAACAAAACAGGTGATCAATCAAATAATTGCCTTCTGCCGGGAAACAATTGATGACGGTGAAGTACCAGTGCTCCTCGGGTATTCGTTAGGCAAAGCGCAGGAGATCCTCTGTTCGCTTGATGGCGCTGGGTTAACACCCATGCTCCACGGCTCGGTTTATCAGATGACCCGCATCTACGAGCAGTTCGGCCAATCGTTTTGCAAATATCTTCGATACAACTCGAACGATGTCGTCGGAAAAGTTCTGATCTGCCCACCCAGCGCGAGTCATTCGCACATGCTCGAAAAGATTGCGCGCAAAAGGATCGCAATGATCAGTGGCTGGGCGGTGGAACCAAACGCAATCTATCGCTACCAGGTTGACGCGGCGTTTCCCCTTTCCGATCACGCTGACTACAACGATCTGCTTCGCTATGTCGACCTTGTTCAGCCGCGACGCGTGCTGACGCTCCACGGTTTCGCCGCTTCGTTTGCGCGAGACTTGCGCGAGCGGGGCATCGAAGCATGGGCGTTAAGCGAAGAAAACCAACTGGAGTTCACGCTGACAAAATCGGCAATGGCCAGCGCGCCGCCTGCATCTAAGAAAATTGGCGCTGACACAGCCGCTGCTATGGTGTCCGAGTTTCTCACGTTTGCGAATGTTGGTGAAGCGATCGCTGCAACTACGGCCAAACTGGAAAAAATTCGATTGCTTGCCGATTACCTGCGCGGCCTAACGAGCGAACAGCTTCCCATCGTAACGCCCTATTTCACCGGGAAAGCGTTTGCTCAGAATGATCTGCGTACTCTGCAGGTCGGCTGGGCGGTAATCTTCCGCGCGCTGCAAGCGGCCACCAAGGTCGGCGACGCGGAATGTCATCGCATCGCCAGCATCCACGGCGATGCAGGTAAAACAGCGCTCGAAGTTCTCGATGGAAGAACGACAGCGCAGCCATTTAGCATCCGCGAATCGGGCGAGTTGTTTGAAAACCTCCATCGTGCGCGCGGTCCAATTGCCAAAGCCGAGCTGTTGCGCAATCGATTCTCAAAATTGTCGGCACGCGAAGGTCAGTACGTTGTCAAAATTGTGACCGGTGATTTGCGTATCGGATTACGTGAGGGTTTGGTTGAGGAAGCAATCGCGAAAGCGTTCGGTGTCCCTCTTGAGCAAGTAAGGGAGGCCAACATGTTGTTAGGCGACGTTGGTCAAACGGCCGTGCTCGCTTCGCGAAACGAGCTCGCGCGGGCGGAGCTGGCGCTATTTCGTCCCATCAAATGCATGCTTGCGACTCCTGAACCGACAGCTCAAGCCGTATGGGAGCGGTTTACTGAAACTACATTAACTAATCGCGAACTGGCGTCTCCTGCGCCTGCTACGGTTTATTTGGAAGACAAATTCGACGGGATTCGCGCACAGCTTCACCGCAGTGTTCAACGGGTCGAGATTTTCTCTCGCGATTTGCGGCGCATCACGGATCAATTCCCGGAGCTGGCCGATCAAGCCAGGAATTTCAAGGAGGAGCTGATCATCGACGGCGAAATTATTGCTTTCGATAAGGGTCGCGAACTCACGTTCTTCGACCTCCAAAAACGACTGGGAAGAAGGAGTGATGGTGCTGATTTATTCGCATATGCCGCGGCAGACGTTCCCGTCGCGTTTGTGATCTTCGATCTTCTTTGGTTGAACGGCCGATCATTACTGAAGATTCCTCTGCATGAGCGACGAAGTCATCTCAGTAGCGTGCGGTTGCCTTCGCATTTTCAAATTGCCAGTGTCACACCTGCACATTCCCCTGTTGAGATGGAACAAATATTTCAACAGGCGCGGCAGCGCTTGAATGAAGGGCTAATGATCAAAGACCCGCAGAGTTTTTATCTACCTGGAAGCCGCGGCATGTTTTGGTTCAAGCTCAAGAAAGAACTGGCGACGCTGGATGTTGTGGTCGTGGCGGCCGAGTTTGGCCACGGCAAACGCAATAATCTATTGAGCGATTACACATTTGCAGTGCGTGACGAAACTACGGGTAAGCTTTTGCCGATTGGTAAGGCTTACAGCGGACTAACCGACACCGAGATTGCGGAGCTGACCAAGCACTTCCGGCAGAACACGATCGTAGACCATGGCCGGTATCGCGAAGTGAAACCGGATGTGATCCTCGAAGTGGCTTTCAATTCAATTCAGCCCAGCTCACGTCACGCCAGTGGGCTGGCGCTGCGTTTCCCGCGAATCAAGGCAATCAGGCTCGACAAAAATGTCGATTCAATCGACACGCTGCAATATGCTCGCGAGCTTCAGCGCAACGCGCACATTCGCCAGGCTAGTTTGCGCTGAAACGATTGGGCAACACTTCTTATTTATTGAGGCGTAGAGGATGGCGATGGTGAAGTCGTCTCTGCCCCAGTGCTGGCAGATGAGCTGGTATCCGCAGACCCGCTAGTTGCGCCTGACGCGCTCGAGTCGGCAGGCACTCCGGTATTGGGTTTTGCCATGGATCTCATTTTCTGTATTGCCTCCATCCTGCGCTGCCTTATTGCGCGAAGCTCTTCTATTCTTCTTTCTCTGCCGGCCTTGAGCTGCGAATTATCTGGAGGCACCAAACCGGGAGGGATAGTTGCAGAGGGTGGATTCGAAGAGCCGTCCTTTTTCAGTGCTCGCAATTGAGCGTCAGACGGAATCAGCGCCGCGCGCGCTATCATTCTTTCTTTTTCGGCCAACGCCTTTTCTCGCTGGTCTAATGCTTTCTCGCGCGTATCGAGCTCGGCTTTCCGCTGGGCGAGTTGCTGGTCGGCCGCTGCATCCTGCTTTTGGCAGGAGCAAACCATCGCCAAAGGAATGAGCATCGAGAGGGCAAAGAGTTTTTTCATAATCAGAGGTCGTATTTTAGTTTTTTGCGTTAATTCGGGACGAACAAACCGAGCAGGCGGCTGCTAGTCAAATGAAAGTTAACGCGGCTGTGGCGTCGTTGAACCTGCCGGCACCACGACCATCGTTTCGATCTGGCCACGTCGAAGGCGCTGAATATTGGCAAAAATGGCTACCACCGCGAGCGCGGCGACGATGACGATCATCAGGACAATCACTCTCCTTGGAACCTGAGGCGATCGAAGCTTTTCGGCAGGCTGCTCCGGCGAATTCACATGTGAAGTATCGATATCGATCTCACGCGCGCAAGGAAGCCTTATCCGTTTTCCTTACTGCAGAAAAGTAACGCCCACATCAGTTCAAGCGCAAAGCCGCGATGGCGTCCATGACTCGCCGGCTTAACCGCTTATAGAGGTCCTTCCCGGGTGGATTTAGATCAGCAGCCGTAAAAAAAATCGGTTCTCCGATTACGATGGTAATTGGCACAAGATGCAAACCGCCACCACCTCGCGGCAGGGCTTCGTGGGCACCAAAGATTCGCATCGGCACGACTGGTGCCAGCGTTTTTGCAATGACGAGACCTAATCCTGGCTCGGCTGGCTGCAGACTACCGTCGACAGTGCGCGAACCTTCCGGAAAGACCAGGGCTGCGTTCCCGGCGTTTAGAACACGAATCAACGCCTTCAGGGCACTGCGGTCGATACCTTCCTGATTAACCGGGATGACATTGAGTTTTGGCAGAAGCCGGCCCAGCAGTGGCACGTTCAGCAAGCTTCGCCGCGCCAGAAAGTAAATCGCCCGATCGCACGTCGTGCCGGCAAGCGGCGGATCCAGGTAACTTTGGTGGTTTATGGCAAGAATGACCGGGCCGCTTTGCAACATCCGCTCCCGATGAACGACGTGAAGACGAAAAAAGAATCGGCCGACTAGGCGACTAAGATGATACCCGAGCCAGTAATAGAAATTCATTTAACGAACAAACGATTTACCGATTTAGCGATTCGCTTTCTCTCAACCTTTGAATCCCTAATCATTAAAATCGCCGCGTCCTCAGGCCCGTTTTCTCGAGTACGCCAAGGATCTCGCCGATGACCTCCTGAATCGTGAGATGTGACGTGTCGATAACATGTGCGTCTTTCGCGATGACCAGCGGCGAGACCGCGCGCGAAGAATCAACCCGATCACGCATCGCGATTTCGTCGCGTCCTCCTTGTGCCGTGCGACGCTGGAGACGCACCTCAGGCGACGCATCAATGTAAAATTTGTAGGGTGTGTCGGGAAAAACAACCGAACCGATGTCCCGGCCTTCTACGATCAGATCGTGGCTTTGGGCCTGCTCGTGCAGTTTCTTAGCGACAATTTGGCGGACTGCAGGGAACTGACTGACGCCGGCAACGCTTTCGTTTACAGAATCATCACGCAAGTGCTCTCCGGGATCCACGCCATCAATCAGAATACGCGACTCATTATCTTGTAGACGGCATGTGATGTCGGCTACCTGAAGGGCGCCATCGATACCCTCGCTCTCTTCCGGATGGATTTTCTTTTGCAGGAAATGCCACGTGATCGCTCGATAAATGGCGCCGGAATTAACGTAAATAAATCCCAGATCCTGGGAGAGCCCGAGGGCGACACTGCTTTTTCCAGAGGCCGCCGGGCCGTCAATGGCAATCACGTGATGAACAGATCGTTGAGTCGAGGTCATAGTTGACAACGCCACTCAACTGTAGCCGTCGCCCTGAGGACGACGCAACCCGCGTGTCGGTTCATCGACTCAGCACAGCGCTTCGCACAGCAAAGCGGCTACAGAAATCATGCTCCTTCCTCAACCGGACCGGGAGTAAGTGAACCAATGACCGGCGTGCTGATTTGCATCCGCTTTGGATTTGTGAATTCTTCAAGAACGGTTTCAAACCCAGGATAAGATTCACGAATACATTCGGCGTCCTGAATGATCGTCTCGCCATCGGCGAACAAACCCGCTATCGCAAACGCCATCGCTATACGATGATCGCCGAAGCTTGGCATGCGCGCGCCGTGCAGCGGCGCCGGACCCAGGATCTCTAGACCGTCGCTCATTTCAGCAACCTGCACTCCCATCGCGCGCAGATTGTGCGCGATTGCAGCGATGCGATCGCTTTCTTTTACTCGCAATTCCTCGGCGTGCCGAATAACCGTCTTTCCGTCTGCAAGAGCCCCAGCGACTGCAAGGACCGGCAGTTCATCAATCAGTTGCGGCACTTCCTTGCCCTGAATGACGGTGCCCTTAAGCGGGAAACCGGTGACTTCAACAATTCCGCGCGGTTCGATCTGATCACTGTCTTCAATGGCCTCGCGCACTTGCGCACCCATTCGAAGAAGAACCCCGAGTAGCGCCGTTCGTGTGTGGTTCAAACCAACATCGCGAATGAGCAGATGACCTCGTCGTTGCGCCGCAGCCGCGACCAGCCAAAAGGCCGCGGATGAGATATCGCCTGGAATGGCGAAGTCGCGTGATTCCGGGACCTGGTCGCCAAATACACTGACGCTGCCATTGCCGTCCAGAGCCGTTCGGACGAGGAAATAGTCACACATCATTTCCATGTGATTCCGAGTTGGCGCTGCCTCTATCACGGTGGTTTTGCCCTTCGCGAAGAGACCGGCCAGCAGCAACGCGCCTTTGACCTGCGCGCTTGCCACGGGCGGTCGATACCGAATGCCACGCAAGGAACCACCCTGAACGCGCAGCGGTGGCGTTTCATCCGGACCTTCAGCAACAATATCTGCGCCCATTTGACGAAGGGGCACAATGACCCGGTCCATTGGACGTTTCGACAGCCCCGCATCCGCAACAAGGCGGCTTTCAAATGTCTGTCCAGCAAGCAACCCCGCGAGAAGGCGCATGGTGGTGCCAGAATTGCCGCAATTGATTTCGCTTTTCGGCGGCGTAAGGACCCGCTTTTTCCCGTGAACGACTAATGTATCCGGCTCGGGCTGTTCGATCTTGATCCCGAGTGCGCGCAGCGCATTCACCGTGTGCATGCAATCTTCGCTGGGAAGAAATCCCTGCAGAGTGCACACTCCATTCGACAAGGCAGCGATGATTACTGCGCGATGCGAGATGCTCTTATCGCCGGGAACACTAATCTCGAGGTCAATTCGAGGCGCCCGTTTTACCCGTAACTCCATAGATGAATAAAAGCGATGCTGGATACTTGATTCTGGATGCTGGATTAACAGGCAGCGCTTCCTAGCTCGGCATCAAGTGTCGGAAATCTAGCGTCAGCCGCAACGGCGCTTGCACACCAGAATGCATTCGGCGGGTAAACTCGTTACGGAACCAGAAAGATTTTATCCGTATACGGATCCTTCACTTCGGTTCCCGGAGGGAAGCCTTCCACATCGATATATTTGCCAGGTGAGTAAGGACTCTCGACAAGGTGCGGTTTGCCAGGAACAGGAATTCCATACGGATAATCCCCCTTTGCAACCTTCGTCGGTGGTGCGGCAGCCGGCGGAGGCGAGGCCGCGGCGGTCTCCACGGGTGGGGTACCTGTAGGTTGAACAGGACCGTTCGGATTGAATGGTTGTTGCGGTGGCGGGTATTGTTCGGGCTGACCGGGGCCATAATTCGCGACCCGATGTCGGGAAGGAGGCGGCTGCGGCTCTTCACTGCATGAGGCGACGAGGAAGGCCGTGAACAGAGCAAGCGACAATGAGAATTTCATAAATGGAAAATACTCTCACAATCGTATCCAGAGTCCGAGTCGTTGCCAATCATTAAATCGCTTTTGTTCACACTGAACGGCGCATTCGCAAAAACTGGTGTGGATACAATGACGATCCACTTTCCATCCGAATCTAAGATAGAGATGTCAAAGGCAAACAACTCCAACGCAGAAATCTTGATCGTCGATGATGACGCTTTGAGCCGCAAAATACTGGCGCAACTGCTAACGTCCGCCGGATACGACTGCCGGGTATCCAAAGACGGCGCTGAAGCGATGAAAGTCATTCACGACAAGCCCCCTTCGCTTCTGCTGCTCGACTTCGACATGCCAGGAGCAAATGGCGCAGAAGTGTTAAACCAGCTTCGCTCGGATCAACACCAGGCGGTCGCACAGGTACCGACAATCATGTTGACCGCTCACGGGAGCGAAGAAAGCGAAGTCTCTTGTTTGCAAGCTGGCGCAGACGATTTTGTGACAAAACCAGTCAATGCCGCAGTGTTGCGTGCGCGAATCGAGACTCAGCTTCGTCTCCGTTCCATGAGGCGGCAATTGGAGAAGCAAAATGACGAACTCGAACGATGGCGTCGCGAACTTGAGCGCGATCTAGCGGCAGCGCGTTTGACCCAGCAATCGCTAATTCCTCAAAAGCCCCTGACGCTGCCTGGATGGGAGGTTGCAGCTTGTTACCGCCCGGTCATCCAGGTAGGCGGTGACATTTACGGCTGGTTGCGAATGAAAGATGGGCGGACCTTGTTCTGGATCGCCGACGGCTCCGGTCATGGAGCAGCAGCTGCGCTGCTTACCACGCTGGCAAAGCTTCTCTTTCATCATGGCAACGTGGAACACAACGAGCCAGCCCGTGTGATGGAAGCCGTCAACGACGATTTTCGTAGCATTTTTGGCGGACGCTCTTTCATGACGGCGATGTGCGTCGCCCTCGACCACACAACCGGAAGAGCGCAGGTTGTGGGCGCGGGTCATCCACCGCTTCTTGTCGTTCGCAATAACGGCGCGACAGAATCAATCGCGTCGATCGCGCCTCCGTTAGGCTTGGTCGAACGCTCCGAATTTAAAGAGACCGCGCTCGACTTTAGACCGGGAGACGCCTTTCTGCTCTATACCGACGGCTTATTTGGCTCGCCCAAAAATGAGGAGCATCGAGTGACGCCACAACATCTGGAGAAAATGCTGGATCACTCCGCTCGGACTGCCGAAGCATTGCTCAAGAGAATTTTGGAGCGAGTAACACCAAATAACGCCGAAGACTCGTTGTCTGATGACGTGACAGCGCTGGCGGTGCGCCGGATGCCCCCTTAATAAAATTTTTCGTTTGCTTAAAATTAGTGTTGCTCTCTCTCAAGCGAAACGTTAATCAGCCTCCATGCCGAAAACCAAAAAGAAAACTTCCAAGCGCAAACCGAATCCCGCCTTCATGAGACCGGTCCAGCCTGACGATAAGCTTG
>JBKPRQ010000136.1:0-4380 GCA_046734635.1 Verrucomicrobiota bacterium | reverse complement strand
GATCCGCCTTTTCCGCACAAACTTTTCGATCTCGACTACGTCTGCCTTCCAGCGTGAAGCGTAGGTTTCTTCCTTCGTATCGCGGTCTTCGGCCACTCGTTCGAACAATCCACGCAGCAAAACGGCGTCGTCCGCGGGCGGTTCCTTGTCCTTCATCAATTCGCGCCAAACTTTCCGGCCGAAATTTGCAGCTTCAGTTCTCTTGGCCGCTAGATCCGCGGTCGCTCGTTTCAAAACATCGGCCACAGGCTCGTTAATCCCGGTGCCGAGTCGAAACGTCGTCGCGTATTCCTTGCCGAGCCTCGGTGAACCGGTCGCGCTTTGCGAAAGCTTTTCGATGTTATCGGCGAGCTCCGAGATCGCCTTTGTTGCCTTCGCGCCTTCATCGTGCGATTCTGGATTGTCACCGACCGCTCGCGCAAATCCCTCTCGATAAAACGTCGCAGTCGCGCGCAACTGTCCCACCGCGATCTTGCAAAGTTCCGGCGCAACCTCCTCCCTCTTCGCGCGCGCGAAGGTTTCACTGCACTGACGAGCGAACGCAGGCAATACACCGGCGCGCGCGCGAACCCGCTGTTGTCGTTCCGTGAGCGGCAAATCATCGCGCGCCAGAAGAAACACGGCCGCGTTTGCGATGACCTCCGACCAGTAAAGCGGGTCGCGCTGCGGCCGGCGCAGAACTATCTGTTGGTGCAGTTCGCGTTCGACCTGGGCAAGCAACGCTTCAGCGTCCAAGCGATCGTCGAACGACAAATCAGAAGCGCTAATGAGCTTTGTTAGCCGTTCGCGTTCCGCCTGATTGATCTCAACCCAGCGCGCCAGCTTTTCCGTCGAAAAATCTTCCAGCTTGCTGTCAAACGCGTGGTTACCGGCCTGAGTCGCGCGGGTTGGAAACATCTTGAGATACGCACCCAAATAGGCGTCCGCCACACCGGCCCACGCGCTCTGGGTCGAAGCAAATGCGACAAATATCAACAGGCATCGGTAGCGTACGATCTGCGCGCGGCGCCCGCTTGAAAACTCATCGCCAAACGCCACGCGCAGATTACTCAGCGCAACGCGCCGGCCCCGACGATCGAGCACGGCAGCAAGCGAGCCGAGCAAAAGGGCCAGCTGATAACAAGCTTTGCGCGACAAAAGTGGAACGAATTTCGTGGCGAATGTCAGCCCCATCCACTCCAGACGGTAGCGGATCCTTTTCCAAACCGCGCGCATCGCTCCAGTGTAAGCAGCTTCGCGCGGGCTGCGAACGGCCCCGCATCGCGCGCTTGAGTGCGAACGTCAATCCACTATCCTCGCAAGCAATGCATCGTGATCACCAGCGCTGGTACTCGCAACGGCTCAACCGGGAAATGGGTGTCGCCATTTACGGCAATTACGGCGCGCCCATCCTCGCCTTTCCGACGAGCTGCGGCGACGAATGGGAGATGGAAGGTCAAAGCATGATTCGCACCCTCGGCCCGTATATCGACCAAGGACGAATTCGCATCTTCTGCATCAATGGCGTGCAAAGCGATTCGTTCGCAAACAAGGGCGCGCACCCGTTCCATCGCAGCTGGATGCAGGCGCAGTACGATGCCTATGTGGCGAATGAAGTTTTTCCGTTCATTGATTCACAGTGCCAAACGCCAGGGATCGGGATTGCTACGCTGGGCGCATCGCTCGGTGCTTATCACGCGGCCAACACTCTCTTCAAGCATCCAGACCACGTGAAGCGCTGCTACGCACTCTCGGGCATCTACGACATGCGGGATTCGATGGACGGCATGTACGATGACAACTTCTACTTTAACAACCCAGTGGACTATATGGCTAACCAGAGTGACCCGTGGTTTCTGCATCAGTACGCAAGTTGCGACATCCGGCTCGTGACCGGCTGTGGTCCGTGGGAGAATAGCGGCCCCACCTACCGAATGTCCGAGGTGTTAGCGAGCCGGGGGATTGCGCATCATCTGGACGACTGGGGCCCGGAGGGCGGACATGAATGGCCTTACTGGCATCACCAGATGTGGGAGTACGTGGGGCAACACTACTAAAGAACCGTTTGGCTTGTCCGCGTGAGGTCGCATTATTGTGACTGCGCACCCTCGAAGATAACGCCGATTCTTAACATGAGTCTCGATACGCAGACGAAACTGGCGATCTATCGGTACTTCGCCAAGACCGGGCAGAGTCCGTCTCTGCAAGTTGTAGCTGAACGCGTCCGCGCCGATGTCAGCAGCGTCCGCAAAGCCTACGGTAGATTACGCGCGCAGCGAGTGCTGGTGTTGGAACCCGATGGAGTCTCTATTCGGATGGCTCCGCCATTTTCCGGCGTGCCCACCCAACATGTCGTAATCGTAGACGAGACGAAGTATTTCGCTAACTGCGCCTGGGATTCATTCGGAATACCGGCGGCGCTGCATCGCCCCGGGCGGGTTCATTCCCGCTGCGAGCAATCCGGTGAACGGCTCTCACTGGAGATTGGTTTAGAAGGTCCGCCACCCTGCACTTGGCTTTTTCATTGCCTTGTTCCCGCGGCCAAGTGGTGGGACGACATCGTTTTCACCTGAAACAACATGCTTTTCTTCCGGTCGGAAGAACGAGTTCGTGACTGGTGCGCCGCGCATGATTATCCCATGCGGCCACTCGTCACGATGGACCAGCTATGGACCCTCTCGACGACTTGGTATTCGACGCGCTTACAAGAGAAGTCGCGGCGTCCTCAGCCCGATGAGATGCGTTCCATCTTCGCCGGCCTCGGCTTAGGAGGCGACTTTTGGGATCCACAGTCGGATACTTTCGGTTAACGGACTTCTCGTTGCTCCAAACTCGCGGCGGCAAGGAATGTCAAATGTTAGAGGCGACCCGGATTCTTCCCCGCGGAAGAGTGATGCCGACGTCGTTGCCCGAAAACTCGGCTTCGCGAGACCAAAACGCGGTACACTGATGATTTCCTGCCTCGGCGAGTTCAGGAACGGTGGCGGCGACTTCTACGAGCAGGAATCGCGGTTTAAGCATCCGATGTTTTCTTCGCGTGCTACCATTCGCCTTTATCGGCATTTGCGCGAAGTTTCGCGGGCGCGAGTAGCTCAGTTCTTCATAGACGTATGCACACGAGAATGACGCTAACCACAATTCTCCTGATCTTGCTTTCGAGTTTCGCGCGCGCAGAGTGGCGGATCGAAGCGGAGACGGGAGTGGTTTATAATAGCAATCTCTCGAATTCCGATCGCTCCGCCGATGTGCGCGATGACTGGGCATGGAGAAGCGATATCAGTGCCGGCAACGGTCTCCAGCTTACCCGTGATTTACGACTGAATCTCGGAGCGGATCTGCGCGGCGAAGTGTGGGATCGTTTTGGCGCGTTTAATACCATCGGCCCGGGCGCTTCCGCTGGCTTACGCTATCGCTTCGGTCTGGGCCGCCGGGCGCCCTGGATTTTGCTGGAGAACCGGTTTGGCTACGATTGGTTCCAGGACACTCCACAAAGCGGTTGTGACAACGTGCTCAATTTTCAGGCTGGTATTGCGCTTTCCGACCGGATCGCGCTGGAAGGCGGTTATGCGTTTGAAAGTTTTGTTTCGCCTAACGACTTCTACGATCGGCAGGTTCATCGCGTTAATGCGCGTATGGTCTTCGATGTTACCTCGTCCCTGCAGGTCACCGGCGGCTACATCTATCGTGAGGGTGATGTGATTTCATACGCTGTTCCGCCGCGGCCCGATATTGCCCGGTTCTCGGTCGAACGCGAAGACCAAGACCAGTTCGGCCAGCCTCTGCGTACCGCTTACAAATTGTTGGGACGCACGCATGCACTGTCGTTTTCAGTTGCCTATCAACTGATGAAGTACGCGTCGGTTCAGCTCGGCTATGAGTATGCCATCACCACGCACGATCCGTTGCAATACGAGAACCATCTGGTGCAAGCGAACATCGCCGTGGCGTATTGAGATGAGGCCGTCGCGCGGATTGGTGCTGCTTACTGTTTTGGTTTTCGCCGGCGATCTCATGGCCGGGTCGCTGGAGGTCATCGTCAAGGACGACAAAGGCCGGCCGGTTTCCGATGCCGTTGCCTATGCAGCTGCCCCCGGCGCTGCGAACGCAGCGGCGAAAAAGCAGACCGTCGTCGACCAACGCGACAAGCAATTCGTTCCGTACGTGACAGCAGTTCAAGTGGGCACCGCGGTCATTTTCCCAAACAGCGATAAGATTCGACATCACGTTTACTCATTTTCCCCCGCGAAAAAATTCGAGCTGCCGCTTTACAGCGGCGTTCCCGCCGAACCGGTGGTGTTCGATAAAACCGGCTTCGTCACTCTGGGCTGTAACATTCACGATTGGATGATTGCTTACGTCGCTGTGTTGCCAACGCCGTATTTCCAAGTGACGAGACAAGAC
>JBKPRQ010000135.1:0-13408 GCA_046734635.1 Verrucomicrobiota bacterium | reverse complement strand
ATTTAAGGGCGCCGCCCCTGATCACCACGTCGCCATCCTTTGTAAGAAGGGCGTAATTCTTTGCCTTGTAGCTGAACATGGCGTCGAATTGTTCGTCGAAGTCGATTTCAATTCCGGTTGGTAATTCGCTCGCCAATCCTCTCTGCAATTCGTCTATCTCAGTCTGAGCCGGCGGGACGAAATAAATTCCGTCGGTATCGACTTCAATCACTTTCGCACCTTGTGCGCCTAGCCAGTCGATCATTTGTTTCAGCAAATCGCGTCCGATCTGCGTGACGCGCGCCGCGGCGTCGAAATCGGCGAAATGTCCCTGTGCGAATCCGAGATAACCGTAGAAACTGTTGAGCAGAATCTTGAACGTGTTGTGCAACGCCTGAAGGTGATGCAGCTTCGCGGGATCTTTCTCCGCTCGCATCTCAGCCTTCGCTGCCAATCGGAATGTGCGCAGGTCAGTGAGCAAATGCCGGAAGATTTGCAACTGATCTGTCACCGGAAAGCAATCGAATTTCAACATGATCGACGGATAGAGCGAAGCGACGTCGCAGTGCCAGACGTTATGCGCAACCCCGGTGAAGAAGATGTCGGTGTAACCTCCCTCGAACGCGCGCGGCATTGGCAGCTCGGGAATGGAATGGCGTTGCCGGAAGTATTCGCGCAGGAACAGCGCATTAATCCGCGTGGCGTTGCCGCGGACGATCACCTCCTGATAGTTGTAGGGGAAAATCTGGGCCTGGATGAAGTAACTCGCACTTAACAGTTCCGATAACGCGCGCGTCTCTCGCACGCCACACAGTGCGCGTCGTTGAAATGCTTCCGAATTTTCCAGATACGCGCGTTGCAATTCCTTACCTGTAAGGGCGGAAACTTCGTCACTGCCGCAAAGATCAAAATGCCGCGCGACATCAGCCCGTTCGAAACCGGCAAGGGACCGCATGCCGACGTCGTAAAATTGAGCGAGCAAAAAAGTATCGACGAAGTGGCGGCCACCGACAGTGAACTTCGGATAATCGATCGTTTTTTCCGCGATTTGGAGTCGTGACGGTCGCGAGCGTAGGAATCCATCGCTGCGTCCCCAATCGAGTTTCGTTTTCGCCTTCTTCGCGCGCGCGACCAGATATGGCAGATCAAACCGAAACAAGTCGTGGCCTTCGATCACATCCGGATCCCGCTCCTTGATGAGTGCGGTCAGGCGTTTCAGGGCTGCGCGCTCCGAGTCCTCGACGTTTTTTGGATCGACCACCAGTAATTCTTCCCAACCGGTGTTATCCGAGAGCGCGATGCTCATGATGTGGTCGTTTGTGGAACCGTAATCCTGCCGATTCTCCGCACCAGAATGGCTGGAAGCCGATGCCATGCATTGCAACACCTCGATCTGCATGCGTTTCAGTTCTTCAAAGGGCAGATCTTTAAACAGTGTGCGCCCGGTCGCCGTAAGGTAATGCTGCACCGGATCGGTAAACGCGAAGAAATCGCGCCCGGCGTTTTTCAATCCGTTGCGCAATGCGATGAGTTCTTTCCAGCTATCGACCGTGACCAACCAGCCGTACTTAAGGCTGCTCTCGAGCTTCTCGGATTCAATGCCGAGATCGACGACATCCGAGTCGCACCAGACAAATGGATGGAAAGGCTCAACGTCGGCCACAGTCGATCCGTCCGCTCCGCGGCGATAAACCTTAACCGTTCCCGTTTCGCCAAGCTCAATTGCGACGATGCGCGGCGCGGGATCTGCACCGAAGAGCAGTGTGTTCTTCTCGAATTCCATTGCGACTAAAGGTGCTGTCATTCCGAGCGAAGTCGAGGAATCCCGTTGCACTACCAATGGTTCCGGAACGGGCTCCCTCGACTCGCTTCGTTCCGCTTGGGATGACGGCGAAAATAATGTGCGGAAATCTGCCAAATCTGTGGATATAGATCAGGAATGAAATTTAGTTCGTTGCCGATCTTCTTATGGACGATCCTGCCGTCGCTTGGAGTCGCCGAGCAATCGCCGCAATCACTCGCCGATGCTGAGCTGCCTTCATTGCTCGCGACCTACAAGGACATTCACACTCACCCCGAGTTATCCGAGCACGAGGAACGCACCGCATCTCTCATCGCAAAGGAATTGCGCGCCGCGGGATGTCAGGTCACCGAGCACCTCGGCAAATACGAGAATGCTAAACTCAAAGGTTACGGCGTCGTGGGCGTAATGAAGAATGGCGACGGACCAATTGTGCTTGTGCGAACGGATATGGATGCCTTGCCAGTGGAGGAAGACACTGGTTTGCCATACGCCAGCAAAGCCGTCGCCCAAAATGATGAAGGCAAGGATGTCCATGTGATGCACGCCTGCGGGCACGACGCACATATGGCCGCATTCATTGGCACGGCACGCGCACTGGCAAAGCTAAAGGATCAGTGGCACGGCACGATCCTGTTCGTGGCGCAGCCAGCGGAGGAAACCGGCAACGGCGCGCGCGCACTGCTCAAAGACGGTCTTTATGAAAAATTCGGTAAACCGAATTTCGCGTTGGGATTCCATGACAAGGCCGATCTGGAAACCGGTCACATTGGTGTCACCGAAGGTTACACCTACGCCAACGTTGATTCCGTCGACGTCACCGTGCGCGGCGTGGGCGGACACGGAGCCTATCCGCACAAGACGAAAGACCCGATCGTTCTTGCCGCGGAAATGATCAACGACTGGCAAACGATCGCGAGCCGGGAAAATAATCCGCTCGACCCGATCGTTGTCACCGTGGGTTCAATCCACGGCGGGACGAAGCACAACATCATTCCAGACGAGGTGAAGATGCAGTTGACCGTGCGCACCTACAAACCTGAGACGCGCGAACGCGTGCTGGCTGCGATTCAAAGAATCGCCAAGGGAATCGCCGCTGCGGCTGGTGTCCCGCCTGAGCGCGCACCGGTCGTTACCGTATCCAAAGATCTATTTTGCCCGGCGACCTATAACAATCCCGAACTGACGAAGCGGCTCGTCGCTGTTTGGAAGAATTCCTTAGGCAACGAAAACGTGCTAATTGTCGACCCAACAATGGGCGGCGAAGATTTTTCCGAATATAGCCTGCCGGACCATTCCATTCCGGCGGTAGATTTTCACATCGGCTCAGTAGAGGCGGCGAAGATAGCGGAATACAAACAGGCGGGAAAAGAACTCCCAAGCCTGCATTCGAGCAAATTCGCGCCCGTTCCGGAGCCGACCATCCGCGTAGGGATTATCGGGATGACGAGCGCCGTGCTCGAGTTGATGAAGAAGTGACGGCTAGGTCATTCCGAGCGGAGTCGGGTGATCCCGTCGCGAAACCCTTGGGTAGCTACACGGGATCCCTCGACTGCGCTTTGCTCCGCTCGGGATGACATCGCCTAGCGATGTCACTTCATCTTGATTTTCTTCCGCAGATAGGTCGGGACATCGAGGTCTTCGCCTTCAACGATTGTTGGCTCGCTCTTTTCAAAGCGACCACGGTTGACCGGCTCAAACTGCAAAACTTCCTGTTTGGCGTGCGCGGATTTTTCGGCGGACACTTTTTCATCTTTTGCGGGTGCCGGCTTTCTTCGAGGCGTCGTCACAGGCGGCTCAGGCGGGTCGAGAACCTCAAATGTGTTCGAGACTGGTTCCACGAACGCCTCCGGAGCTGGTTCGGCCTCAGCGAAACTGGGCTCCTCAATAGAAGTCGTCTCCGGCGGCTGAACATCTTCGACGGGCGCCGGCTCAGGCTCCGCCTCAACCTTCGACGGAGTTTCCAAAGGCTGTTCGTCAACTGGCGGCATAGGCGGCGCGCTACTCAATGGAGCCTGAGTCTGCGGCAAAGGCTCATCCGCGGTAAACGAACTGATGACCGTCACGCTCAAGCGATCTCCCAAACGTCCATCCACAGCGGTCCCAAAGAGAATTTGCGTATCGTCGCTAACGTGCCGGCCGAGTTCCTTCATCACAATCTCAACTTCGGACAAGGTCAGACCTGGACCGCCTGCCACTTGAACAAGAACCCGCGCGGCGTCCGCCAACGTGCGACCTCGATCCATCAATGGACTCTTGAGTGCCTGCGCGAGAGCATCGTGCGCGCGATTGTCGGATTCGGATTCGCCATAGCCAAACAGGCACCGGCCGTTGCGGCTGCGCAACGCGGAAAGTAAATCATCGAAGCCGATGCGAACGAGTCCGGGTCGCTGAACCAGATTCACAATCGAACGAATGCTTTGACTGATGGTTGTGTCGGCTTTTGAAAACGCCTGGTGAATGCCTGCGTGCGGCGCGACCATGTCGCCCATCTGATCGTTTTCAAAGCAAACGACTGCGTTGGCGATCTCGTTGAGACGCCCCAGAGCTTCGCGCGCCTGCGCGTTGCGACGTTTGCCTTCGAACCCAAATGGCAGGGTTGCAAACGCAAGGACCAGCGCACCCGACTCGCGAGCAAGATGCGCGACATACGGCGCCGCGCCGGATCCAGTGCCGCCGCCGAGGCCTGTGCAAATGAAGATCATTCTTGCTCCGCTGAGTGCCTCTCGGATCTCTTCCGTCGATTCGAAAGCGGCTTGATAACCAACCTCCGGATCGCCACCTGCGCCCAAGCCACGGGTGACAGTACGGCCGAGCTGCACTTTGTGCGCCGCAACGGAACTCGCCAGCGATTGCACGTCGGTGTTGACCGCCAGGACCTCGGCTCCTTCCAATCCGTCGAGCACGATCCGGTCGAGTGCATTCAGACCGGCGCCGCCAACACTGACGATCTTAATTGGAATAAAATCCTCCGACCGCTCGGGGAGATTATAGTTTTTATTGAGTTGAATCATATCGACCTTTCAATTTCTTCATCGTCTTCCGCTAAAAATTCTTCCAAGGATTCGGCCGATTCCTCGCGCTGGCCGGTCTGTTTGCACGGCCTGGGCATATTTGATCAGCCCGATTGCAGTCGAAAATTGCGGGTTCTCTACCGCAGACGTAACACCGGATGTTGTTTGAGCGTGCGCGACGTGCGCGGGCATTTCGAAAATCTCTTCTGCGAGATTATCGATGCCATTGAGGAGGCTGCATCCACCCGTGATGAAAATGCCGCCGCCGAGGTAATTGATGAATGGTTCTTCGTCGAGCCTGCGCTTGAGCAACTCAAGAGTTTCGCGCAGACGCAAATGAATAATCGTGTTCAAGGTCTCGCGTTCGATTTCCTTCCCCGCAAAACCGGAATCGTCCTTTAGCAAAATCATTTCGCCTGGGAAACAATTGCCGAGCACACAACTTCCCTCCTCGGTCTTGAGCTTCTCCGAGCGCGCCATTGGGATGCGTAAGCCCATGGAAATATCATTGGTGATATGGTCTCCGCCGATCGCAACGCAACCGCTCTGCTTCACTGCGCCATCCGCGTACAAGATGTAGTCAGTCGTTCCCCCGCCAATATCGATCACCAGTGCTCCGAGGTCCTTTTGGTGTTGCGTGAGAACCACCTGCGCAGAAGCCAGCCCACCAAAAACGACATCCTCAACGTCGAGGGGCAATTCTTTCACGCACCGGATCGTGTTCTGGATGCGCGTTCGCACACCGTGAATAATATGGAAATCGGCTTCTAATCTTTGGCCGAGCATCCCGACCGGGTTCAGCACGCCGTCCTGTCCATCGACGTGATAATGCTGAATAATCGAATGAAGAAACGCGTTTTGCGCAGGAATGCTTACCTCGCGCGCATTGATTTTTACGTCTTCGACATCCTGCTCGTCGATTTCATCGCGGTCTTCCGGGAGCATAACGCATCCTCGGTTGTTGAAGCTTTGAAGATGCGACCCGCCAACGGCAACATAAACGCTACGGATCATCACGTCGCTTTTCTGCTCGGCATCGACCACCGCTTCGTGCACGCATTTCATCGCCGTTTCAAAATCAACGATTTCGCCCTTGCGCACGCCACGCGACGGTGTCTGGCCGACACCGAGAATCTTGACGGTGCCATCAGGCCGGCTCTCGCCGACAACGACACAGATTTTGGAGGTTCCGATCTCAAGACCAATCATCAAATTATTGCTCGCCATTGTGTTAATCCATTTTCTGTCGCTGAGTGGGAATTGCCTTGGGGGGTTTTAAACTGGTGCGCGCCTTGGGCGCGGTCGCGGTGTTCTCCGGCTGACGCACGGGGATCGCCTTCATGATCCGCGGTTCGACGGCCGGCTCGATGGTATCGTTAATGACCGCGACTGGGCGGGGCGCGAAAGTCACCGGGATATTTCGCTGCACAAGCAGGTTTAACGTCGCCAGTTCCTGTTTTGAATCGTCACAGTAAACAAGAAATTGTTCCAGCCGCCGTAATTGCGTTTCGAGATCGTTATAGCCAAACATTACGCGGCTATGATTCTTGTCGGTCACCAGCAGGCGATAACTCTCGGAAACGTCGATCTCGCGGATTTGAAAGCGCATTTGCAAAAAACTGCTCGCGCTTAATCGGAGTAACTCGAGCGCGGTCTTTGCTTCGGGCGATTCGACGATTTTGCCTACCTCGAGCGATTCGCTCGAGCATCCCAGAATGACCGGTAATCCGAGATATTCGGGCAACAACTTCTTTTCTTTCATCAAAACGCCCCGCGCGTCCACTAGAAAAGCGGAGTCCGATGCGAATGGATCGGAAATTTCCTTTTCAGGCGTGATCCACGCAACGGGCTTTCGTTCCACCACGCGAATGTCGATCTCGGAAGGCAATTTTCGCATGATCTGCACCTCATCGGTCTGAGGCAGCTGTTGTATCAGGTCATGAACGCGAGCCAGATTGATGCGGAAAATGTTTTCGCCTTCGCGCAGGTCGGCGGCATTCAAAATCTGCTCGCGCTGCAAGGTCCCGTCCGTTTGCAATTCAATTGTTTTCAGCGTGTAGTCGGGGTTTTCGAAAAACAAGCGTCTCGCGGCTTCACGCGTTCCCGCATAAATCGCGGCGCACACGGCGGCGAGTAATACCACCCGGGACAGAAACGCCAGGGCCCTTCGCGCGCGATGCTGGGCGACTCTACGGGAGCGAACTTTCACATCAAGCAGGTGCTGCTGCCGGCGCTGGCGCACGTTGGAGACGCGCCGATTGCCCGATTGGGAGCGTCTCTGGACAGGCCTCACTTCCTGCTCCTTTCTGTTCTGGCGCGAGAAAGCGCGATGATGCGCGCGCAAAGATCAACATAATTGATACCGGCAGCCGCAGCGGCTTCAGGCAGCAAGCTCGCCTCCGTCATTCCGGGAATGGTGTTCACTTCAAGCACAAACGGGTCGCCGGAATCCGAAAGCAGCACGTCAACACGACCGTAAACAACCAGGCCAAGCGCGCGAAAAGCGCGGAGCGCCTCTTCCTGAATTTGCTTCGTCTTCTTCGGATCGATCCTCGCCGGGCAGACGTGCTCGGCGCCACCGCCAGCCTGCGGATTTAGGAATGGGTACTTGTTGTTGAAATCGTAAAAGCCGCCCTTGGGAATTATTTCAAGAATCGGCAGGGCTTGATCACCAAGAACACCTATCGTCAACTCGCGCCCCGGCACAAATTTTTCGATCAACAATTTGCGATCGTACTTGCCGGCCTCCACCATCGCGGATTCAAGCTCGCTTGCGGTTTTCAC
The DNA here is from genome assembly GCA_046734635.1 of Verrucomicrobiota bacterium. Classification (GTDB taxonomy): domain Bacteria; phylum Verrucomicrobiota; class Verrucomicrobiia; order Chthoniobacterales; family UBA10450; genus Udaeobacter. The sequence continues at coordinate 5,830 of JBKPRQ010000135.1, read as the reverse complement.
GATCACCACGCCAACGGTAGAACCTTGTCTCGCTGGTTTTACTACCAGCGGAACCGAAATCGTTGGGCGCTGGCCGACTTCGATGACTTCCCATTCAGGCGTAACGACGTTGTGCTCGAGAAATTTTTCTTTCGACAAGATTTTGTCGAATGCGGCCAGGCTTGCCTCAACACCGTCACCGGTGTACGGCACGCCCCGCTCTTCCAGAAGTTTCTGGAGCTGACCGTCTTCGCCGAAAGTTCCGTGAATCGTATTGAACGCAAGATCGACATCTTTCGGAAGCGCGAAGTTTTCGTCCCGAACATCGACCTCGATAACGTCTGCGCCTAACGAGCGAAGCGCCTTGGAAACGCCGTGACCAGTCGCCAGCGACACATCGCGCTCAGACCCGGGGCCCCCCATTAATACTGCAATTTTTTTCGGTAAACTTTGATCTGTGGCCATCGTCACCCCGGCTCTCCCACGATTTGCACTTCGGTCTCCAGTTCGATTCCGCGCTTCGCCCGCGCAGTCGCCTTGATCTTTTCGATCAGCTCCAGCATCTCTGCCGCAGTCGCGCCGCCGTCATTGACAATAAAATTACCGTGCACCTCTGAAACGCGCGCTTTTCCGATGCGAGAATTTTTCAGGCCCAACTCTTCAACCAGCTTCCCCGCAGGACATGAACCAGGATTTTTAAAAATGCAGCCTGCGCTTTTCGCCGCGGGTTGTGACGTGCGCCGTTTCTCCTGCGACGCTTCCAATTTGCGAACGATTTCTTCAAGCGGCGCAGGCTGGCCGCGAAATACTGCCGACACCGCAAAATTTTTCTCCAGTAACGGGAAATTGCGGTAATACACGTCCAGTTCGTCCCGTTTTCTTGTGTGCGCCTCGCCGTTCGCATCGAGATAACGAACACGCACGACGTTCTCGAAAGTTTGCGCGCCCATCGCGCCGGCGTTCATGCGCAATCCGCCACCGACCGTCCCCGGAATTCCTTCCAACCACTCGAGCCCGCCAATGCCGGCCGCCTTCCCGGCGTAAGCAACTTCTTTCAGTTTCGCCCCGGCGCCCGCGGTAATTTCGGCGCCTTTGATCTCGATCTTGTCAAAATCGCCGCCGCACGGATGACCTACCACGCCGCGCACACCGCCATCTCGAACGAGAAGATTCGATCCGCGACCGATCACGAAGAGCGGAAGATTTTCGTCCCGGCAAAATCGTATCAACCCGGCAAAAGTCTTCTCATTTCGCGGCTCGACCCAAAATTGCGCCGGACCGCCTACGCGAAGAGTGGTGTGTTTCGAGAGCGGCTCGTAGAGACGAACTTCGCCCTCTTCGCCCACGATCTCTTTCAGCTTTTCCGCAACAACCAGGTCAGCGGCAAGGGTGGATAACTGTTCGTGAATATTTCCAGCGCCGAGACTCAAAACCAGATCGCCGCACTCGAGCATGTTTCCTACAACCCGATGCACCCAATCCAAACGTGGCTCATAGCTGACGCCGCGATGTCCATGCGCATCGATTTCGTCGGCGATCATTTGTCCGGTTACTCCCGGGATCGGCGCTTCGCTCGATCCATAAACATTGGTCACGACCACGCGGTCCGCATCATCGAACGCGCGACCAAATTCCTTCCGCAATGCTTTCGTGCGCGAATAACGGTGCGGTTGAAACATGGTAAGCACGCGCTTGCGCCCCACCGATCTTGCTGTTTTGAGCGTGGCGCAGATTTCCGTCGGGTGATGCCCGTAATCGTCCACCAAAAGAAATCGTGGGCTGTCGTATTTGATTTCGAACCGGCGTCGCGCGTGTTCGAACTTCGCAAGCGATTTCGCGATTTTTTCAAACGGTATGCCGAGCTCTGATGCAAGCGCGATCACTCCCAGCGCGTTATGAACATTATGTTGTCCCGGCACATTCAAGACCGCTTTGCCGAGTTGTTGTTCTCGATGAGTGACCCGGAACGTCGAGGCAAAATCCTTCAGCTGGATATCTACGGCGCGATAATCGGCCGCCTCGCCAAAGCCATAGGAAATTCCGTGCGTAAGCGAGCGACACAACCGCGCGGCATTCTTGTCGTCGATGTTGTAAAAAACCTTGCCGGCGGTTTGCGTGAGCAATTGCGCGAAAACCTTTTCAATCGCGTCGAGGTCAGCATAAAAATCCAGATGCTCCTCCTCGATATTCAAAATGAGCGTGTGCTCGGGATGAAAAAGCGCGACGGTGCCGTCGCTCTCGTCTCCTTCGGCAACGAAATATTCACCGCGCGGATTCCAATGCGCGTTGGTTCCGAGAATTGGGATTTCGGCGCCGACGTAATGCGACGGATGCAGTCCGCCTTCACGCAAGACGTGCGCCGTCATTGCCGAGGTTGTCGTTTTGCCATGCATTCCGCCGACTACGATGCCCCGTTTGCTGCGCATGATTGCGGCCAGCGCTTCTGCGCGGCGCACCATCGTCTTTCCGGAATCGCGCGCACTAACAAGAATCGGATTGTGGCTCCTGATTGCTGAAGAAAAGACAATCAGTTCCGCCGAGCTGGCAATTTCCGGTCGATGCTGCTCATAAAAACGCAGACCGAGCCGCTGCAATCGTCCCGTTTCCGTGGTGCTAACCTTGTCCGAGCCACTGACGTTGTGCCCGAGTTCGATCAGGAGTGCGGCGATACCGCTCATGCCACTGCCTGCTACGCCGACAAGATGAATCCGATGCTGTTCAAGCGTGAGGAATGCTGGCAGATCAAGCGGCAGAGTACGAACGCTCCCGGCTGCAGAGCCGGTTTGCGGAGGAGTCTGCGCGGTCACGCGATTTTCAGAGACGCGCTTCATGAGTCGTATATCTCTCCATGGTCGTGACCACGTGCGCGGCGGCGTCCTTCGGCGCGAGATGCGAAGAATTCGCAGCCATCTGTCGGATCCGCTCCGGATCCTCGATCAACTCCTGAATTTTGTGCGCGAGTAACTCTCCCGAGACTTCTGACTCCTTCAGAAGAATCGCTGCCTGGACACGAGCATAAATCTCCGCGTTGCGGGTTTGATGATCATCGGTCGCGTAGGGAAATGGAATCAGGATGCCGGGCAATGAAAAGGCAGCGAACTCGGCAAGACTGGCTGCACCAGCTCGCGCAACCACCAGATCGGCAGCGCTGTAAATTTCTTCCATTCGATGATGAAACGCAGCGATGTGGGCGGAAACATTTTCGCGACGATAATTATCGGCCACCAAACGCTCATCGCGCGTGCCGGAAAGGTGAATCACTTGAAGCGGAGCGTTTCGCAAAAATGGCAGCGCTTTAATCATCGCCTGATTAATTCCGCTCGCACCCTGGCTGCCTCCCATTACAAGAAGCGTGGCGATATCTTCGCGAAGTCCGAGTTTTTGACGCGCCATCTGTCGATCCAAACGAATCAGTTCAGTCCGGACTGGTGTGCCTGTGACCTCCGTGTTGGTTTTTGGGAAAAACGGCGCGCACTCTTTGAACCCGAGCATCACCGCGCGCACCATCCGCGCTGTCAAACGATTCGCTTTTCCAGGAATAGCGTTTGATTCGTGAATAAACGTTGGAATGCCGCGAATCCGCCCGGCCAACACCGGCGCCGTAGAGGTAAATCCGCCCATCCCCAGAACGACTTGCGGTTTGAATGTCCGGTAAATGGATCGGCAAAGCGCCAGGCTTTCGTAAAAACGGCGAAGGAAGCCAAAAAACGCCGGAGAAAATGGCGACGGCAGTCCCACGGTCGGCAATTTTTCCACGCGGAAACTTTCGCGACCGGAAAGCGCCAGAGCGTCAATATCTTTCTCAGAAACTAACAGCATCACTTCGTGGCCGCGTTCGCGTAGCACTTCGGCCACGGCGATCCCGGGAAAAAGATGTCCGCCAGTTCCTCCACATGCGATTACAGCATTCATAAGATCTGATCCTTCCTGCGACTTATACGACTAATACAATTTATCGAATTCATGGCCGCTAAATACGTGGCGTGACTCGGACCCGCATCGCCACAGGCTTCTTGTGCGGCGGCTCAAGGATACCCTGCCGATAGATGTTCAGTAATAAACCGATCCCGAACATGCACGCGACCAGGTTCGAACCACCATAACTGATGAACGGCAACGGCAACCCTTTGTTCGGCAGAAGCGACGTGGTCACGCCGATATTGACTGCGGCTTGCAGGGCCATCAGCGAAACGACGCCGCAGCCAAGAAGCAGGCCGAACCGGTCCTTGGCGTGTAGAGCGATCAAAATGCCGCAAACGATGATGATCACGAACAAAAAGATCACCAGTAGACTGAACCGCAGACCAAGCTCTTCGCCAATAATTGGAAAGATGAAATCGGTATGCGCGTACGGCAGGTAAAGCATTTTCTGCCGGCCGTTGCCCAGGCCGAGTCCTTCCATCCCACCGCTGCCCCAGGCAATCAATGCCTGCATCTGCTGCAAGCCTGCGTCGTCCTTGTAGTTTTGCGGATGAAGAAAAGCGGAGAGCCGTCCCATTCGCTCGGAGATTCGACTGGCGACAATCAGAAGCCCGCCAAGCCCAGCGAACGATATCGTACCGAGCCATAATGGATTCGCGCCGGCAACGAACATCACCACAAATGCTGTGGTTCCCAGTAAAGCAGTCGTCCCCAGATCGACTTCTCCGAGAACAAGCGCTGCAGGAAGACTAATGATTGCAAGTGGGAGAATAAGTCCAAACAGGACGTTGCTCCCTGAGTCTTCGCGCCGTGCAAACCAGGCAGCGAGGAAGACGACTGCAGCCATCTTCGCCAGTTCAGACGGCTGAAAAGTTAAAGGACCAAGGGCGATCCAACGGCGTGAACCGTTAAGGCGCATCCCGATATGCGGAAGATAGCAAAGCGCGAGGCCGATCAACGCGAGCGCAAACCACAGCCACCATGTGCGCTGCCAAAAGTGATAATCAATCAGCGCAGCAAAAACGCAGACCGCAAGGCCAATTCCGAACCAAATCGCCTGTCGTCTTATGAAAAAATAAACGTCTCCATGACTGTCGCGCGCAAATGCGCTCGTGCTAAACAGCATGACAATCCCGATAACGAGAAGTCCCAACACAGCGAGAAAAAGGATATAAGCGCTCTTACGATGCATGATCAGGTCGAATGCGCTCGTTGCTTTGCGTGGCGCACTTCATTTTTCTTGGGGTTCGCTGCTTTTCCGTTCGTCGTTTTTGGCTTCGATGTCCTGGGTATTAACAGCTTTTGGCCGATGCGTAATTTGCGCGGATCCTCAATTTGGTTGAGCTCCATCAGATCGTCATAAGGAACCTTAAGTTTTTTAGCGATCGCCACCGGATTATCGCCTTTCTTCACGGTGTAAGTTTTTCCAGAAGATACTGGCTTGGCCGCAACAGCCTTTGCGACGGGCGGCGCGTTCACGTGATCGTCCTTTGAAGACAATTTGGCAGGGGAATGTGAAGGCTTTGGATCCTCGGGGGATGTGCTCACTTTTTGCGCCACGGCAGTTTGTGGTCTGGCGCCATCAATGTGAATTGCTGCGCTGGCCGTCGCGGAGGGTTTAGGCTCTGCCTGGGATGCCGGAACAAACGAATTGTCCCGTGTTTTGATCGCGTTGAATGCGATAATCCCCGAGACCGCGACTACGTGCAGAAGCAAAACAATCAGCAGCGCTCGCGACAATTTCATGTTCGGTTCCGGCATTTCTTCAAAGTCCATTCCGGCGGACGCCGCCGATGAGCGCCGCGCAGTCGCAGCCCAGAGTTTTCTATGTCGGAAGAAGCGCGGAATTTTCATCATCATCTTTCAGGCAACGCACGGACGAGCGCGCGAAATTGATCGCCTCGATCGGCGTAGCTTTTGAACATGTCGA
>JBKPRQ010000134.1:0-24067 GCA_046734635.1 Verrucomicrobiota bacterium | reverse complement strand
ACCCGCGACACAATCAAGCATTTATTCCGGTAGAGTTTCAGATCACCTACCGCTTTGGGCACAGTATGGTGCGGCCCTCATACCGCGCTAATCTCCACGGAGATAATGGACAGCCATTCTTCGGCATGATTTTCGATCCGGTGGGGGAAGGCAGTCCGGACCCGATCGACTTGCGCGGCGGCGCCAGAGCTCCAAGGCGCTTCATCGGCTGGCAAACCTTCTTCGACTTCGGTGGCGCTTACAGTGCTGATGTCCGGCCTAACAAAAGAATCGACACTATCGTCTCGACGCCGCTCTTCCATCTTCCCCTAGGGACGATTTTCAACGGGATGCCGCCAGACTCGCTGATGCAGCGCAACTTGTTAAGATGTCTAACCTGGCAGCTCCCCTCCGGTCAGCGTATTGCCAATGAAATGGGCATTCAACCACTCAGCAACGCTGAGTTGACTGAGTTACAGCCCATCCGTTCATCGTTTGTTACCGCGACGCCGCTTTTCTATTACATCTTGAAAGAAGCTCAGCTGAGAGAGGACGGGCTCCGCCTTGGCCCGGTAGGTGCCCGTATCGTGGCCGAAGTATTTGTCGGACTGCTCCAGCTAGACCCAGATTCTTACGTCAGTGTGCAACCCAATTGGGTACCAACGGTGCCTACTCATGACGGGACACCGGAAAGTTTTCGCATGATTGACTTCCTAACCTTTGCCGGCGTCGATCCCACCAGCCGCGGTCAGTAAGCGTTGTGTATCACGAAGTCGATTCCTTGCAGCGCAGGCTGCTGAATCCCTTTGTAAAGGGAAAACCAATCATCGAAACAAACCTGTGTTTATGAAAAATCGAAAAACCATATTTGCAATGATACTCTTTGCGCTTGGCTATTTTGTGCTTTTCCCCGTGGCGCAAGCCGTCGTGCCACCACCCGATGGCGGGTATCCCGGAGGCAACACGGCAGAAGGCCAAAGCGCCCTCCTTAGCCTCACCAGCGGCACATTCAACACAGCGGTTGGTGCGTTTTCACTCCTGAGCAACACGGAAGGCAACTTTAACACAGCCATTGGTGCGGGAACACTCCTTGTGAACACCGCAGACACAAACGACAATACGGCTATTGGCGCCGGCGCGCTTTTGAGCAACACCGTTGGCAGCAGTAACACTGCGAATGGAGCGTTCGCTCTTTTTAGTAACATCGAAGGCAGCACGAACACGGCCGTAGGAGACACTGCACTTTTTAACAATACCACTGGTAGCGAGAACACGGCTATGGGCTTTTTAGCGCTCGAGTCCAACACTGGAGGTAACTTCAACACAGCCACTGGTGTTGAAGCACTTGCCAATAACACCACCGGCGGGTCCAATACGGCTACGGGTACTTTCGCGCTCCGGAACAACACCGCAGGCGTACAAAACACAGCTAACGGAAGTGGCGCGCTCGATAGCAACACAACCGGCAGCGGGAACATCGCATTGGGAATTGCCGCGGGTTCCAACGTTACCGATGCCAATAACGTCATCTGTATCGGTCACCCCGGCGCGAACGTTGACGACAGTTGTTTTATCGGTCAAATTCGCGATTCCGTCGTAGCTCCTGACGCTGGCCCGGTGTTGATTGATTCCGCCGGCAAGCTCGGAACCACTAGCGGCTCCTCACGTCGGTTCAAAAAGGAGATCAAGCCGATGGACCAAGCGAGCAAAGCAATCCTGGCGCTCAAGCCAGTAACGTTTCGTTACAACGTCGATAAAAAAAACACGCCACAATTTGGTTTGATTGCCGAGGAAGTAGCAGAGGTGAATTCCGACCTGGTAGTACGAGACAAGAACGGTCAACTCCTTACTGTCCGTTACGACGCGGTGAACGCAATGTTGCTCAACGAATTCCTCAAGGAGCACAAAAAAGTCGAAAAGCAACAAAGCAGAATTGAGAAGCAAGGGGCGATCATCGCTGAGTTAAAATCAAAAGTCGCACGACAGCAGAATAGTTTTGTAGCACAGGAAAAGAAAATCGAAGCCTTGGCGTCAGGTCTTCAGAGAGTGAGCACGCAGATCGGACCGAACAAGTCGGCGACAAAAATGGTTCTCAATTTTTAGACTCTTAGTGGCTGGAAGTTTGTGACCTGGATCCCCCACTCTGCCTAACAACTGCAACCCGCTTTCGTCGAGTTGTGCCGAGCCCAGACGGCATTTCTGCTGATTACCGCTTCGCTGCTATTCTTCGTTTGCGTCGATTCCCGTAATTCGCCGGTAGCTGAAAAACGTCGGTACATCCCAACTCCAAAGGCCTCCGTGAGTAAGAGAACAGGAGTCGCGACAAAAAACAACAATTCCGCGCAGCGCGCGCCGGAGAATCCCTTTGTACAAGGAAGATCAGCCAACTAGAGAAACATTAACCTATGAATCGAAATACCATATTCACGACGATACTATTTGCCCTTAGCTGCTGTGCGCTTTGTCCAATCGTCAAAGCAGTTGTCCCAGCGCCGGACGGCGGCTACCCCGGAGGTAACACGGCGGAAGGCCAAAATGCTCTTTTGAGCCTCACTACCGGCACATTTAACACGTCAGTTGGTTTCTCTTCAGGGCAAGCCTTCACGACAGGCAATTTCAACACCGCGATTGGTGCTGGAACGCTACTGCTCACCCGTTCAGACGAAAATACTGCTACTGGCGCCGGGGCGCTTTTGAACAGCAGCGGCGGTTTTGGTAATACGGCTAATGGAGCTTTCGCCCTTTTCAGCGACACCGATGGTGACTTCAACACGGCCACCGGTGATGGTGCGCTCTTTCACAACACAATCGCTAGCCACAACACAGCCTTCGGTTTTGACGCGCTTGCTAGCAATACCACGGGCGGCAACAACACGGCCATCGGTGATGATGCCCTCGTGAACAGCACCATCGGCTTCAACAATGTCGCCGTGGGTGCCGACGCAGGGAGCGGCGTTACCGACGCCAATAATGTAATCTGTATCGGCGCATTTCTCTCCGGTCTTAACGAGAACAACAGCTGCTTTATCAGCAATATTTTCGGGGCGCCCGTAGGTGGCGATGCCGTACCAGTGTCGATCGATTCAACCGGCAAGCTCGGCACTTTTACCTCTTCACGACGATTCAAGAGGGAGATTAAACCGATGGCAAAAGTCAGCGAAGCGATTCTGTCGCTTAAGCCAGTGACCTTTCATTACAAGAGCGATAACACAAATACGGCGCAATTTGGTTTGATCGCCGAGGAAGTCGCTGAAGTGAATCCAGATCTGGTGATTCGCGACAAAGAAGGAAAACCCTACACGGTCCGCTACGACGCGGTGAACGCGATGTTGCTCAATGAATTCCTCAAGGAGCATCGCAAGGTGGAAGATCAAAACGGCACACTGCAAAACCAAGCCCGTAAGATTGAGGAACAGGAAGCCACAATCGTGCAACTGAAGAACGGGATGGAGACTTTGGTTGCCCGCCTTAAGGAGCAGGATGCAAAAATCCAGAAGGTGAGCGCTCAAGTGGAGATCAGCAGCCGTGGGCCGCGAACAGCAAGCAGGAATCGCTAAGAATTTCCAGGCGATGCTACCTCCCAATCACACGAATAGACGCAAATTGGAAATGACACCTATGAACCCACTGATCCCCTTTGGATTCTCACCTCTCACTTCTCACGATTCAGCTCACATTCTTATACGTCGACGCTCCGCCTTCACTCTCGTTGCCCTTAGCTGCTTCGCGCTTTGCCGAATGATGCTGGCGGTCGTTCCGTCACCGGATGGCGGCTATCCTGGAGGCAATACCGCCGAAGGGCAAAGCGCCCTTTTTGGTCTCACGACGGGAACATTTAATACAGCAGTTGGTTTCTTTTCGCTAAAGAGTAATACAGAAGCCAACTTCAACACGGCCTTCGGCGCGGGAACACTCCTCGTCAACACTGCGAACAACAATACGGCTACAGGGGCCGGCTCGCTCTTGAGCAACACTACCGGCGAAGAGAATACGGCCAATGGAGTGTTTGCCCTTTTTAGCAATACGACCGGTATCGACAACACGGCGCTTGGCGGTGAATCGCTCTTCGCCAATGCGGAAGGCAGTAACAACACGGCTGTCGGTGTTCGAGCGCTTTTTACCAACACTAACGGCAACGCGAACACGGCCAATGGTGCGTTCGCGCTTGGTGGCAACACCACCGGGGACCAAAACACGGCTAGTGGCACCGCAGCGCTCCTTCAGAACACCACCGGCAGTGACAATACGGCCAACGGTGCGGAAGCGCTTCGCAGTAACACCACCGGCAACGACAACACGGCCATCGGTTTTCAAGCGCTGTTCAATAATACCGAAGGGGCGGAGAACACCGCTAACGGGTCTCTAGCGCTCGCGTTTAACACTAGCGGCAACTTCAATACAGCTGTTGGCTTTGACGCCCTGTTTAACAATACCACGGGCAGTAGAAATACCGCGATCGGAGTTGACGCCCTCCTGGGCAACTCCACCGGTAACTTCAATACGGCAACAGGTTCTTCTGCGCTTCATTCGAACACGAGCGGCGAAAACAACACGGCCAACGGGCAAGGGGCCCTACAAAACAACATCACAGGAAATAGCAACACGGCCACGGGCTTTAGCGCCCTTTCTGGCAACACAGATGGCGACTTAAACACTGCCAACGGTTTTGACGCGCTCTTCGCTAACACTACCGGCACCAACAATACTGCGAATGGTTCTGATGCGCTCCGCCGCAACACGACCGGTAGCAGAAACACGGCAAATGGTAATTCTGCACTCGGCTTCAACACTACCGGCGGAGAAAACACGGCTTTGGGGTTCAATGCCGGCACAGCGGTCAGCACAGCCAACAACGTCATCTGTATCGGCGCAAACGTCGCGGGTGGCGATATAGACAACAGTTGTTTCATTGGGAACGTTCGCGACGCCGTGGTGGCACCAGACGCCGCGACAGTGTTGATTGACTCCGCCGGCAAGCTCGGCACAACCAGCGGCTCCTCCCGCCGATTCAAAAACGAGATCAAATCGATGAGCAAAGCGAGCGAAGCCATCTTGGCGCTTGAGCCAGTGACGTTCCGCTACAAGAACGACAATACAAACACGCCGCAATTTGGTTTAATCGCCGAAAAAGTCGCCGAGGTAAGTCCCGATCTGGTAGTGCGAGACAAGAATGGTCAACTCCTCACCGTCCGTTACGATGCTGTGAATGCGATGTTGCTCAACGAGTTCCTCAAGGAACACAAAAAAGTCCAAGAGCAGCAAGCAAGGATCGATGAGTTGAAATCAACTATCGCTCGGCAACAGATGGAAATGGAGAGTGTCATCGAGCGTGTGGAGGAGCAGGCCACACAAATTCAGAAGGTCTGTGCTGAATTAGAGATGAGCAAATCTGCGCCCCGAGTAGTAACTAATCGATAACACCACCACCGTATTATTCGCTGTAGCCGGGTTAATGACCCCGGTTACAGCGCTCAAGGAGTGACGGCTGCCCAAGCTGTCGTTGCTTGTTTCCTCTTCCTTACTTCGGCGCCAACGAGGCGACAATTTTTTCAAAACGCGGATCGCCCCGCAAGGGATCCCAAAACGGCAAAAGTTTTAATTCGCCATAGCTGATTTCGTTTCGGCGCTGGATGACGGCGGCAAGCTGTTCGCAGGCGAGATCGTTATCGCCAACCCACGCGGCGATAATCGCCAGAACCCCGATCACCCGCGTGCCGTTGGTTGCATCTTTTTCCACGGGAAGTAGCTCAACCGCGCGCCAGCCCTCTCGCAGCGCTTCCTCTTTCCGCCCCAACGCAGCGTCGATTAACCCAAGCACGCATAGAGCACCAGCGTCATTGGGATCGGCGCGAACCATTTTCTCCTGTTCTGCGCGTGCAGCAGTGAAAGCGTCACGCGCTTTGGCATCATCTTTTGTCATCCGGGCAATGAGACCTTGTACGAAACGAGGGCTGTATCTGGGAATTGTGCTGCCAAGAGTGTCTTCGCCCATCGCCGCCAAGGCATCGGCAGCGGCAGCAGGGTCGCGCTCTGCCAGGGCGCACTCAAGCCAGCCAGTTGCGACACTTTGGATTGCGCCATGACCCTTCGCGCGGATTTCATCCATCAATTGGTGCAACGGGCGGGTATCTGCTTTCCAGTAATACGGTACAACCGCCCGCGTGACTTTCGTCTCCAGGTCGTCGGGCCGTATAGCCACCATGCGATCCAAGAGGGCTTCTTCATCGGAATAGCGGCCGAGATAGTAATAGCTAAGAGCGGTCTGCTGTAGGATGAGAAAGTTGCGCGGATCGAGATCGATCGCCCGCTCGAGATTGCGTAACGCTTCTTCCTGATTCCCATTTGGGCGGCGACGCTCAATGTAACCCTTCAGCTCGAATAACCGGGCGTCATTGGGAAGGGTCTGGCGAGCGATTTCCAGCTGAGCCAAGGCGCCGTCGTAATCGAGGAATCCTCTATAAAGATGTTCCGCCCGCGCCAAGTGTGCTTCGCCCGCGTCGGGACGGAGACGAAACGCCGCCTTGATGGCAGACTCAGCTGACGCCAGACGCGCTGGCGTACGGTCGAAATGAAAGTGATAAAGCTCATCATGAACGTAAGCGAGTTCACAATACGCTTGGAAGAAAGTTGGATCCTGCGCGACGGCCTGGTTTAACAGATCGGCTGCCCGCAACAGATTCTCTCTGTCTTTAGCATCATCATTAACTCTGCCCAACACCAGAACGAGATTCTTGGCCTGAGTGTAAAGATCAAAAGCCGTGATATCGGCTGTTGGTGCTCGCTCGATGGCCAGTTTTTCCGCCGGTGAGATCTTTGCTTGAAGTTGGTCAGCGATCGCGCGGGCGATTTCACTTTGAATGGCGAAGAGGTCGGCCACATCCCGATCATAGGTTTGCGCCCACGCGTGTGCGTCCGTGCGCGCGTTGATCAGTTGGGCGTGGACTCTTAGCCGATTGCCCATGTGCTGGACGCTCCCTTCCAAAAGATGCGCGACACCGAGTTGCTGCCCGATCTCGCGTGAGTTCCTCGGATTGCCGGCCTTATAATTGTTCGCCGAAGTGCGGCTGATCACCTTGAGGTCGGCGATTCTTGCCAGGTTCGATAAAATCTCGTCCTGCACTCCGGCGGCGAAGTAGGCATTTTGAGTGTCGTCGCTCAGGTTTTCGAACGGCAACACCGCGACGCTCTTTTCGGGGATAGCGGTCGCTACAGATGGGACTATGCGAGCCGGGACAGACGAAGTTGGACCACCAACAACCGCGGGCAAGCTGCGATAGCGAATCAAAAAGAAAGCGCCGAGCCCGGCGAGGACAATCGCTGAAATCGCAGCCACCAAAAACCAACTCGTCTTCGCGCGTGGCGCATGTCGCTCAGTCGTTGTGCCTGCTTGAGCCCCATTAGAGGCTGATGTCGGAGATTGCAGGTGTTCGGTGTTGGCCGGGGATGCGGCTTCGGTCGCGTGCTCGGTAACTTCGGCAACAAATCGATAACCCCGACCGGGCACCGTCACTATATAGTTATGTGAACCGGGCGTCTCCCCGAAGACCTGCCGGAGTTTTGAGATCGCCTGCGCGAGATTGTTTTCCTCGACGATCGAATCCGGCCAGACCGCTTCCATGATGCGCTCCTTGTCGAGGACGGTGTTGTGGTGCTCGACCATGTAGAGCAGCGTTTCGAACACTCGCGGCGTGAGCGGAACCGGTATTCCATCGAGTCGTCGCAAGAGCCGCTTTGCCGTGTCGAGTTGGAACCCGCCGAATTCGTAGAGGTTAGGAGGCGCCGTCTGCATGGCGGTATTCAGAAAAATTCAGAAAGATTCAGCCGCAGCCTAAAGACTTTCATAAGGGTGCCCATCATCATTTACGCCCACGCGGAAGTGCGGTTTAGACCTCGCCCTCCGGATATACAAACAAAAACGACAAAAACAGTAAATCAAAAAAACATAAGCAAGGACAAGAAAATGAAAAAGCACCTCAACGAAAACCCAGTGAAACCTACGCGCATACACTTCGTCGCGGTCGTACTCGCCTGTTTGGTGATTGGTTCGGTTCCGAACACCTTCGGCGTTGTGCCAGCACCGGACGGAGGGTATCCAGGAGGCAACACGGCAGAAGGACAAACGGCTCTCTTCGCCCTTACTACCGGGTCATTCAACACGGCTGTCGGAATATTCTCGCTATTGAGTAATACGCAGGGCAATTTCAACACCGCGCTCGGGGCCGGGGCGCTTCTGGCCAACGTCGGGAACCCAAGTAGCGGGGAGGGAATCCAAAACACCGCCACTGGCGCGGGAGCGCTCTTTAGCAATAGCACCGGCTTCGACAACACAGCAGACGGAGCGTTCGCACTGTTTACCAACGCCGGCGGCGCTGGCAACACAGCAACCGGCACCAGCGCGCTCTTCAGCAACACCATCGGTAGTGACAACACAGCGGACGGCACCTTTGCCCTGATTAACAATACTGGCGGCAACAGCAACACGGCAGTCGGTCGTGACACGCTGTTCGCCAATACGAGTGGCAGCAACAATACAGCCCTCGGCCGGTCAGCGCTCGGCAGCAACACCACGGGCAATAGCAATACAGCGGATGGTGTATCGGCGCTCGGTAATAACACAACCGGCCAATTGAACACAGCCACGGGTGCTGGTGCGCTCCTTAGCAACACTGAAGGCAATAGCAACACAGCCGATGGTGAGGCAGCACTCGCTAATAACACGACCGGTCAATTAAACACGGCCGCTGGTGCTGGCGCGCTCCTTGGCAACACTGAAGGCAATAACAACACAGCGGGCGGCGTGGCGGCGCTCACTAATAACACAACGGGCCAATCAAATACAGCCATCGGTGCCAGTGCGCTCCTTGGCAATATCATAGGCAACAGCAACGTCGCACTAGGCGTTGAAGCCGGCGCTGATCTCACAGGCGATAACAACATCGACATTGGTGTTCAAGTGCGCGGATTAGCGGGTGAGAGTAATACGATTCGGATCGGGGATAACTTGCCGCGACACAATGAATCAAACTGCTATATCGGTGGCATTTTCGACAGCCATATTGGGGAGGACGGTTTCGCTGTCGGCGTAAACGTTGACAATAAGGTGGGCGACACTTTTGCGCTTGGGGCGGTGAAGGTGCGGATTAAGGACCTTATCCAGGATCACAAGAAGATCGCAGAATTGGAAGCCACCGTGGCGGCTTTTGCAAATCAGCTTAAAGAGCAAGCCGCACAGATTCAAAAGGTCAGCGCTCAGATTCAAATTACTAAGCCTGAGGCAAAGGTGGTTCTTAGTAATCATTAGAGGAGGAGTGGATACAGGTTGTAGCCGGGGTCCTCGACCCCGGCTACAGCTGAAAATCGCAAAACCATTAAACAAAACGCTACTCAAGAAAATGGAAATCTTATGAAACTTTCAATCACGATCAGACCGCTCGCTCTATTCCGTCTCACCCGCCTGTGCCACTGCCGTTGCGGGCGGATTCTCTTGGCTCTTGGCTTCTTCGCGCTTTCGCCGATGACCCAAGCGCTAAGTCCAGCACCCGACGGTGGCTACCCGGGAGGCAACACGGCAGAGGGACAGGCCCCCCTCTCGACCCTCACAACCGGCACATACAACACGGCAGTCGGATTCTTTTCGCTCACTGCCAACAAAGAAGGCAACTTCAACACAGGCATTGGTGCCGGGACGCTCTTGGCCAACACCGCAAATGAAAACACGGGCACCGGTGCTGGAGCGCTGTTGAGCAACACCACGGGCTTGTTTAACACAGCCCATGGGGCGTTTGCGCTTTTTAGCAATACGGACGGCACTGCCAACACCGCCAATGGCGATCAAGCGCTCTTTAGTAATCTCACCGGCCGAGACAACACAGCAAACGGTGTTAGTGCGCTATTTAGCAACACCACAGGCAGCAGCAACACAGCCGGCGGGGTTCAAGCGCTCTTTAGCAATACGGAAGGTGGAAACAACACAGCCGATGGCGCGTTTGCCCTTTTCAGCAATACCACAGGGACCGAAAACACGGGCACCGGTTTTCAAGCGCTCTATAATAACACCACCGGCATCGATAACACGGCCCACGGAGCGGACGCGCTGGTCAACAACACCGAAGGCGATTTCAACACGGCTACGGGTGCGCTTACGCTCGCTTCTAACGTCGGCGGCAACGAGAATACCGCCACTGGTAATTTGGCGCTCGGACTCAATATCGACGGCAATGACAACACAGCCACAGGTAATTCAGCGCTCTCCGGCAACATTACCGGCAGTTTCAACACCGCCACTGGCAGCCTCGCGCTCTTTAGCAACAGTGAGGGCGGCCAGAACACGGCCACCGGTTTTCAAGCTCTCTTGTCTAACACAAGCGGGAGCGCCAACACCGCCGCTGGTTATCAGGCACTCGTGCTAAACACGACCGGGGGCGGCAATACAGCCGACGGAAGTTTCACGCTCCTCTCAAATATTACCGGCGCCTTCAACACGGCCATTGGCAGTGGGGCGCTCACTGGCAACACCACCGGGAATCAAAACACGGCTATCGGTTTTGAAGCACTCGCTGCCAACACCAGCGGATTCAACAACACGGCCCTAGGCGCCTTTGCCGGCATCGGTATCGGCACAGCCAATAATGTTATCTGTATCGGCGCCAACGTCGAAGGTTTTGACGTCAGCGATAGCTGCTTTATCGGGAACATTCGCGACGCTCTCGTAGCCCCAGACGCCGCGCCCGTGTTGGTCGACTCAGCCGGCAAGCTCGGCACGACGACCGGCTCCTCCCGACGGTTCAAGAAGGAAATTCAACCTATGGACAGCGTCAGCGAAGCGATTCTGCGACTTAAGCCAGTGACTTTCCATTATAAGACCGATAGCACAAACACGCCACAATTCGGTTTGATCGCCGAGGAAGTAGCCGAAGTGAACTCGGACCTCGTGGTGCACGATAAAAATGGCGAGATTTACACCGTGCGCTATGACGCGGTGAACGCGATGTTGCTAAATGAGTTCCTCAAGGAGCATCGCAGGGTCAAGCAGCAACAAAATGAAATTAAGAAACACGAAGCGACTATCAGTGAGTTGAAGTTAACGGTTGCTAAGCAAGAGAAGAGCTTGCAGTCCAAGCTGGCGGAACAAACAGCGCAAATCGGAGTCCTGGCATCCGGTGTTCGGAAGGTGACCGGCCAACTCACTGCAACGAGCCTGTCTCATGGTAGAGTTGTCCACCGACGCCGTTGGCCCGAATTGCCCAGACAATGAGCAGGTTCGCCACAGGACGAATCCGCCGTGGAGGACCAGCCCGGCAAATCGTTATCAATCCCTAAGCCTGTCAAAGAAACTCTATCTTGATCAAATCGCCTTCGGCCTTGAGCTTTCTCGTCTAAAACAGTATTCAAAATTCAATCTAAACAGAAAGGTCTTATGCCACTACTAAAACCAGATCCAACCTTTTATCCTTCACCGCGGCTGGCGATGCAGGCGCCTCCAGAGAAACATGCGTTCGTAGCGGCGCTTAATCCGCCGGGTAGCAAACTCAACGACGCACTGCTGGTAGTCGATGTTGATCTTGACTCGCGCACCTACGGCCAGCAGGTAGGCGAAGTTAGGATGCCGGAATTCGGTGATGAGCTCCATCATTTCGGCTGGAACGCGTGCAGCTCGGCGCTCTGCCCGTACGCGCCGCATCCCCACGTCGAGCGCCGTTATCTGGTTGTGCCGGGGCTGCGTTCGTCGCGTATTCACATCATCGACACCAAGCCCAATCAGCGAAAACCGAAGATCGTTAAGGTGATCGAGCCAGAAGAAGTTTTTGCGCGCGCTAATTATTCACGTCCGCACACGATTCATTGCGGCCCGGAAGGCATCTACGTTAGCGCGCTCGGAGCGCCCGATGGCGAGGGGCCGGGCGGCATTTTCATGCTCGATTGCGAAACGTTCGAGATTCTCGGCCAATGGGAAATGAACCGCGGACCGCAATTTCTTCATTACGATTTCTGGTGGCATCTCGGTTTCGATACGCTGCTGAGTAGCGAGTGGGGCACGCCGAATATGATCGAAAGCGGACTCCAGCCGGACCTACTTCTCGGCAGCAAATATGGACATCAAATGCACGTGTGGGATCTGCGACGTCGTCGTCATTTGCAAGCGCTCGATTTGGGCAAAGAGCAGCAAATGGTCCTGGAGATGCGTCCCGCGCACAACCCGACAAAAGCGTACGGCTTCGTCGGCGTTGTCGTTTCGCTAAAGGATCTGTCCGCCTCAGTCTGGCTTTGGCACCGCGACAACGGAGCGTGGGGTTTAAAGAAAGTGATCGAGATTCCGGCGGAGCCAGCCGATCCGGCAGAGTTGCCAGCGATGCTCAAAGATTTTAAGGCGGTGCCGCCATTGGTGACGGACATCAATTTGTCGCTCGACGACAAATTTCTCTACGTGTCCTGCTGGGGAACAGGTGAGTTCATTCAATATGATGTGTCCGATCCGTTTAATCCGAAGAAGACCGGTTCGGTACGCATTGGCGGAATCGTCAATCGTACTCCGCACCCAAAGAATCCGAATCAACGACTAGCTGGTGGCCCACAGATGGTGGAAGTGAGCCGAGATGGCAAACGGGTTTATTTCACTAATTCGCTTTACGCCGCGTGGGACGAGCAATTCTATCCCGACGGCGTAGGTAGTTGGATGGTGAAGCTTAACGCAGGCCAGCAAGGCGGCCTCGCCTTCGACGAAAACTTCTTCGTTGAGAGCAGCGACTATCGCATTCATCAAATCCGCCTCGAAGGAGGTGATTCCTCGAGCGATTCGTTTTGTTTTCCGTGAGCGACCTCTGGCCCTGGCTGGTGGTCTTTGCGCTCGGTCTTTTTCACGGCGTGAACCCAGCCATGGGTTGGCTTTTCGCTGTGGCGCTCGGGCTGCAGGAACAGAAACGCGCGGCGGTGCTTCGCGCGTTGCTGCCGATCGCACTGGGCCACGCGCTCTCCATCGGGATTGTCATTGCGGCCGTTCTCGTGGCTCGGGTTAGTCTGCCGCATTCAGCCCTCAAATTTGCCGCTGCCGCGATTCTGTTTTCGTTCGCAGTCTATCGTCTTTTTCGGTCGCGTCACCCCAACTGGGTAGGCATGCGAGTGGGTTTTGGCGATCTAACTCTGTGGTCCTTCATCATGGCATCAGCCCACGGCGCAGGATTGATGCTCATCCCGTTATTTCTCAAATCAGGCGACGCGTCGCATGGAACAGCTACCAATCCAATGGAGTCACACACGCATTCGATGTGCGGTTTCGGATTCGGCAATGTCAGCTCGCCATCCCTGCTGACAGGGTCAATCGCCGTTCATACCTTAGGCTATCTCCTGGCAACCGGATTGGTGGCGATTTTGGTTTATGAAAAGCTGGGGGTCGGCCTGTTGCGACGCGCCTGGTTCAACATTGACTTGTTCTGGATGCTGGCGCTGATGGTCGCCGCGCTCTTTATCCTTTTTCTTTAAATCGAACTCCGAAATCACCCGCGGCTCCGCACTTATCGTCAATCAGACTTTGAGTCTGTCGTTTGCCGATTCCTGCCAGCGGTGAATCTCGTCAGCGAGACGAGATATTACCGAGGCGTATTGTCGGTCTGCATAAAGGTTGCTTGTCTCGAACGGATCGTCTTTCAGGTTATACAATTCGTTCAAATCCTAATCGCGCAGGCAAAGCTTCCAGCCATCTGGAGTGACAATCGCTCGAGTGGATTCTTCGACGGCGCGCTTGATCATGCGTCGTCGAGCCAATTTGGTGCCTTTTTTTATTTTGGTTCGGTTTGGCGCCCACTCTAGAAAGACGTTCTCCGGCGGCACTGTCTCGTCATTGATTAGTGGGAACAGACTTTTGCCAGCGCATTGCGCATGCTTCGGTTGGCCGAGAAGATCAAGCAACGTTGGCACGAAGTCGATGTGACTGATTGGTTGTTGAATGGTTTTGACGCGTGTTTGACCAGGAAGCCGAATCAAGAGAGGAACACGCGTAGCTTCCTCGAACATTGTTTCTTTTCCGAAAAGATGATGCGCGCCCAGGCTGTCGCCATGATCGCTCGTGTGCACAACAATTGTTGTGTCAGTCAGAGCGAATCGTTCGAGAGATGCGAGGATCGCGCCAATGCTTTGATCCACCAGCGTGACCAGGCCGAGATAACGCTGCTTGATCCTCCGATATTCCTCAGGCGTAATTCCGAAAAACAACTGAGCTGGCAACCGCTCTCGATCCAACTTTGCTTCCGCCTGTTGCCATTCCCGCATCAAACGGTAACGCAGCGGAACATTTTCACTTTCAGGAAGCGTGGCGGTCGCATCGAGGTCCAGCTGGTCGAGCTGATGCTCATAGTTCAGCGGTCCGTTGTAAGGTGAATGCGGTTCTACAAAACCAACAACGAGGATGAAAGGATCGCCACGATGTTTTTCGATGAATTCGCAGGCACGATTCTCCAAAAACTTTGGTCGTGACAGCTCAATTGGCAGACTGCTGATGAGTACCTCAGAGAACCGGCCGTCTCGTTTGTCAGGCACGACGCCTTTTGAGACGAGAAAATTTGTATACTCCCCGTGGTCATCCGTGGAAACCCATTCGTCGAATCCCCTTCCCGCTGGCCCTTCCTCGCCAAGATGCCACTTTCCGATGTATGCCGTGCGATAGTCCTTGTCTTCCATCAACTCAGGAAAAACAAGGAATCGCCGATCGAGTGGCACGCTGTTTCGCGTGCAGCCATTGATATGCGGCCATGTCCCCGTCATGAGTGAAGAGCGTGAAGGTGTGCAAACGGGATGAGTGACGTAGGTGCGCTCGAAGACTACCGATTCAGCGGCAAGTTTGTTCAAATTTGGGGCGTGCACCTTTACGCCTCCATTACACGCGATTGTATCCGCCCTCTGTTGGTCAGGCAGGAAAAGAACCAAATTAGGCTTTCGCTGTGTCATTGTTGTCAGGTCACGCACTAAATCAGGCCTGATCAATCTCTGCAATCGTCTAGCTGTAGCGGCGGTCTACTTGTCACGCCGTAGCCTTGGCCGAGGCTGATGATCGCCGTCGGCGCAGCGCTGCTACAGCAGAATGGCGCGCAACCAGTTTCAGCGCGCGTCCGAGCAATTCTTTTCCCGGGGCAATCTTGTGCCACGGCGACGCGCCTGAGGGATGCGGAAGCGGAATCACGTCGAAACAGTGCTCCGCGCGCGCAACGTGAAATCTCCGGCCGATCACTTTGTCTAATTTCGCGCAGTCTACGAATTGCACGATAGCCAGCCGTCCGACGGGAATAACCAGGCGTGGTCGCAAGATATCGATCTCATTATCCATCCACGAAGAGCAGTTGCGAACCTCGTCGGGAGCCGGAACGCGATCTGTCCCGCCAGAATTCTTTCCGGGAAAGCATCGGCAGACAGCCGCGAAATAAACCTTGGATCGAACATCGGCTTCGTTCATCCCGCAGGAGTCTTCGAACCAGCGAAAAAGCGTCTTGCCGGCCGTATGCGCAAACGGTCTTTGCAAAACCGGTTCCCGCGGTCCGGGCGCCTGACCGACGATCATTACATCGCTCACGATAGCGCCGCCGGAGACTGGCGTGGACTTCATTCGTGGGCAACGACGGCAGCGTAGCAATCTAGCAACATGTCGATTGAGTTGAGTTTGGATAATTTTTGTAGCCACGGCCCTGTGGGCCGTTCGCACACACGTGGACAACGTGCAAGATCAGACGGGCCGCAGGCCCGTGGCTACAGTGCGACTCTTCAGCGCCGGAAGATCGAAAACAGCAGGCTCAAAAGAATGCTAAGTATGATGCAGGTGACGATTGGAAAATAAAACGCCGAATGTTCACGCTCGATCCGGATGTCGCCGGGCAAGCGTCCCAGCCACTTCGGCACAAGCCCTCCCCACATCACCAGACCCACGAGGGTAATGATTATCCCAATGACGGCGACGAATTTACCCACTTCACGCATCACGCAAAAAGTTGCGCGAATCGAGCGGAGGCACAAGCTTGAGAGCGAATGCCCGTACAATTCCGAGATTATTACGAGACACTCGGCGTGCCGAAGGCGGCGAGCGAAGACGAAATTCGCAGCGCCTTTCGCAAGCTCGCGCGCAAACACCATCCTGACGTTGCCAAGGACAAGACTGCCGCTGAAGAAAAATTTAAGGAGATCAACGAAGCGTATGAAGTACTAGGCGATCCTGAAAAACGGAAAAAATACGATCAGCTCGGCGCCGATTGGGACAAACCTGGCGGATTCCAGCCGCCACCGCAGTGGGGCCCGCAACCGACGGAAGGCGGATATTATCAATGGGGCGGAGATGGCGGAAGAGGAGTTCAATTTGAGTTCGGTGGCACCGGATTCAGCGACTTCTTCGAAGCGTTTTTCGGTGGCGGCCGCGGTCGCTCAGCTTTCGGCGGATTTGGCGGGCGTCAGGCAACGGCAGAACGCGGGGCCGATGTCGAGGCCGACATCATGGTGACACTGGAAGAAGCACTGAATGGATCGACGCGACCAGTCTCCCTGCGCCGCGCGGGTTCCAACAAGGTTGAAAACTATCAGGTCAAAATCCCGCGTGGCGTTCGCGAGGGCCAGCGAATCCGTTTGGCTGGCCAGGGAGAAGCCGGCGTCGGCGGAGGAAAAAGCGGTGATCTGTTCCTGCGGGTTCGGCTTGCACGGCACCCGGATTTTTCAGTCGAGGGCAGCGATTTAATTCACGAGGTAAAAATCGAACCGTGGCGGGCAGTGCTTGGTAGCGAATTGCTCGTGCCAACCCTCGAAGGAAAGGTGCGGCTGAAAATTCCGCCAGGCACGCAAGGCGGGCAGCGGTTTCGTCTCCGCGAACGAGGTTTACCAGGAGTCTCAGGAAAGCGCGGCGATCTTTACGTCGAAGTTCAGATCAACGTGCCGAAAAAACTAAGCGAACGCGAACGCGAAATTTGGAGTGAGCTAGCCAAGCTGCACGGCGGGTAACGCAGGGCGACGTCCTCGGAACCTAGGCCGAATCGCAGAACTCCATGCGAGTTGGATTATCCCATAATGGACCAGTCCCTTGCTGAGCAACGAAGGGGTAGGCATCAAAAGCCCGCTGTGTTACGCTCCCGGTCAAATCATATCCCCACCAGGTATGTCCGACCGAGCTGAGACAAAAGATAGTGAAGCGTCAAAAGCTAAGCACACTCGAGCTTTTGACCTTATCAAATCTATCCTAACGGTCATTCTTGCTAGCATTGCTGCCGCCTGGATCTCGCATCATTATAAAGTTCAGGAAGAAGCCGCGGCCGTTTACGCAGAGTCCAGAAAAGCGGCTACCAATACTTACTACGACATAATCGATACCATAGGTAAGCGGCACTACTACGCGCTGCGCGCTGCCGTAGGATTTCAGTGGCATGATGACGAAATGCTTCACTGGCAACAATACGAGAACATGCGTTCGTATTGGAACGAACATCGTTATAGCACATTGGCCTTAACCAAACGGTATTTTGGAGCAGCGACAGAACAACAGTTGAAACATTTCCTCCCACAATTCGACTACGTCGACGAAAAATTGATTGCAGCGAAAAATGCTTTTCGAGATAAGAAACCTTTGCCAGAAGATTTTGGCAAGCCAGGTGGATTATTGGATTATCTGTATAATCTGGATAATGAAATCAGGAATTTCTCTGAATTTCTCCAAGAACAATTAAAGCGAGGTCAGGTAGATATTTATTCTCCTCAACCTCCGTTGAAGAAGCCTTAAATATGCTAGGACCGGTCCAACTGCGACGTAAAGGCCGGGTTGTAACCACCTCGACCAACCAGGAAGCTGCCGCCGCTTGATTTTTGCCACCTGCTTCCTAGACAAACAAACGGCAGTTAGGATTAAATCGTCGTATGAAGGTTTCGCTTGGCTCCGATCACGCTGGTTTTCATTACAAGGAAAAGATAAAAGCATTGCTCACTTCACTCGGTCATGAGGTAAAAGACTTCGGCACATTCAGCGAGGACCCAGTGGACTATCCGCTTTTCATACGCCCTGCCGCAGAAGCGGTCGCGAGAGGCGAGTGCGAGCGCGGCATCGTGTTCGGTGGTTCAGGGAACGGCGAAGCCATGGTTGCCAATAAAGTTCACGGCGTTCGGTGCGCGCTTTGCTGGAGTGAAGAGTCGGCTCGCCTTTCACGCCAGCACAATGACGCCAACGTGCTCTCAATGGGCGAGCGGCTGATTCCGGAAGATCTCGCGCTCGAAATTGTGCGGATCTGGCTGGAAACAGCCTTCGCCGGCGGACGCCACGAGCGACGCGTAGCCATGCTGAACGCGATGTAAGGCCAGACGATTGAGGTCGATCGCCCCTACCTCACCAATCGGTCCACGCAGACAGCAACAAGAAAAACGGCGCTCACGAACGCGTTGCTTTGAAAGAAAGCGCGATTGATCCCGACCAAATCGAGCTTCTCGGTTTTGTGTTCGTAAACGAGAGCTGCCGCTGTCAGCGGCATTGACCAGTAATAAACGACGCCAAGCTGCGCCACCACGCCGAACGCAATGAGCGCCACAAATGTGAGAAGGTGTAATAACTGCGCCAGCCGAAGGCTTCGCGCGATTCCAAGTTTCACAACGAGCGACCGAATCCCTTCGCGCCGATCAAAATCGTAATCCTGCGTTGCATAAATAAGATCGAATCCCGCAACCCAGCAGATTACGCCCACTGCAAGCACAATCGGGGCGAGATCGATTCTCCCAGTTTGCGCGATCCATGCCCCAATGGGTGCAATAGCCAACGCCAGGCCGAGAAAGAAGTGGGTTGCGCTCGTGAATCGTTTTGTGAGGGAATAGAAAAAAATCAGAGCGAGCGCAACCGGCGCCAGAATCAGAGTCAATTGATTGATTGCGGCCGCAGTCAGGAAAAAACCGACAGAAGTGAGCACAAGCAGCACGATGGCTCCTGCCTTGGAGATAAGCAGATGACGCGAAGCAGTGCGAGGATTGCGCTGGTCGAGTGACCAGTCTACCACTCGATTGAAAAGCATCGCCGCAGTTCGCGCGAACACCATACAGACGACAACCAAAATCAAAATTCTCAGGGACGGCCAACCGTTCGCGGCCACAATGAGCGCACCAAGAGCAAATGGCAGAGCGAAAATTGTGTGCGAAAAACGGATTAGTCGCAGAAAACGCGACACCGGTCCGTCAGCTCCAAGCTCTTCCCCGGATTGATGCATGGTCGAAAGATTCTGTACAGGTAGCAACGAAGAAACCGAAGGCTGTAATTGGGTTCGTGCTTGGCTAAAAGCACGGTTCTGTAACCACTAATCGGCGCGAACAAGCACGAATTTCGCTCCTCCCCATTAGTGTCTATTCGTGCGCATTCGTGGTTAGCTTTCCGGATTCACCGGAAAATGTTTGTTTTTAAGATCCTCCGGGACCCGCTTGGTCTGTTCCATTTCGACTTTTTCGCTCGCAGCATTCAGCTCATCGTACGCTTCACGGCTTTTCGCCGCGCGGCACATGTAAGCTGTGGCATGCGCCAGAGGAATTCGCGCTTCGGGCATGCCGACAAATTCGACCGCTTGTTGGGTCGCGATCGCAAGCTGCAACGCTTCAGGATCAGCGAGGCCGATGTCTTCGCTCGCGAAGATCACGATGCGTCGCGCGATGAAACGGAAATCTTCGCCAGCATGCAGCATTTTCGCGAGCCAGTACATCGCCCCTTTTTCATCTGAGCCGCGCATGCTCTTAATAAACGCACTGATCGTGTCGTAGTGTGCGTCCCCTGCCCGATCGTAAACGACGGCCTTCTGCTGAATGCTTTCTTCGGCAACCTGAAGCGTGAAATGGATTGTACCTCCGCTGTAGCCGGGGGCGTTGACCCCGAGAGCTTCAGAATGTTTTTTGCGCTTCGAGTTTCCGGCCTCGCCGCGGCCGGCTACAGGTGGCGTGGTAAGGACCCCGATCTCTAGCGCGTTTAGACATTTGCGCGCGTCGCCGTCGCTGAGTTTCGCAAGGTGCCGGCGCGCGTCCTTATCCATCTTCACGCTGTAGTTTCCAAGTCCGCGCTCTTTGTCGTCCAATGCGCGATCGATTAACAGCTCGAGTTGTTCCACCGTGAGCGGCTCGAGTCGAAAAACCTGGGACCGCGACACGAGCGCGCTGTTTACGTAAAAAAACGGATTGTAGGTGGTCGCGCCGATGAGGCGAAGAGTTCCCGCCTCGACGTCCGGCAAAAGAATATCCTGCTGCGCTTTGTTGAAATGATGGATCTCATCAACAAACAGGATCGTCTTTCGGCTGGACGTGCGCAGACGATTCGCGGCGGCAGCGATGACGCGGCGCATTTCGGCGACATTGCTTTCTACACCGCTGATCCGGACAAATTTTGCGTGCGTCATCTCCGCAATAATTTGGGCCAGTGTAGTTTTGCCGCTGCCGGGCGGGCCGGAGAAAATCACCGATGGTAATCGATCGGCTTCGATAGCACGGCGTAAAAGTTTGCCCGGAGCAAGAATGTGCTCCTGGCCGACAAGTTCATCGAGCGACCGCGGACGCATGCGCGTAGCGAGCGGTGCACTATCCACGCGCTCGACTTCGACATCTTCGTCGTCTCCGAAAAGATCCTGCACGATGGAAATTACTCTGAGCCAGAGAATCGTGCATCTCATTGTAGCTACCGAGCTGTGGGCCGTTCTTTTGACGCGCCACAGGCGTGGCGTCACGTCTTGAGATAGCGCGACGTGCCGGTTAAGCTCGCAGGGGCAAACATGAAATGTATTCTCGTTCCAATCGATTTTTCGGATGTAACACCGCCGGTGATCGATCTGGCCCGAGAGCTGGCTAAGCCTCTCGGTGCGGAGATCCATCTTATTCACGTAAAAGAACTCACTGCGGCAGCGACGCCGGGCACGCTCGGCTACGGCCTTGCAGGAATGGCCGAGCTCTCGCCGATGACGGGCGTGCCAGTTCCAGGTTTCCGACCGATGCAGGAAACAGCCGCAGAAGATGAAGATCAGAAATCGAAGCTCATCAGGTGGCAGGAAGAAATAGCTCGGGACGGTATCAAGGTCAGTTTACATGAGCCGACCGGCGCAGTGGCGGAAGAAATTTTGGATCACGCCGATGAGCTCAATCCCGATTTGATTGTAATGGGCACGCACGGCCACGGAGCGATGTATAACTTGCTGGTAGGCAGCGCTACTAAAGGCGTGTTGAAACATAGCACTCGTCCTGTGTTGCTCGTGCCGGCTCCTAAGTCTTTGTAAGAGTTTTCAACGTCCAACGCTTAACTCTCAACTCTCAACGTCCAATTCAGATAGTTGAGCGTTGGATGTTGGACGTTCGGCGTTGGGCGTTTTCCCCAGTTAACATCTCGGGCAATGGTCGCTCGCGCGTTTGCGGCTTGCTTTGCCAAGGTCGGATAAGCGAAAAGCCGATGGATGAAACTCCTGAACGCACCGCGGCAGCCATTTGTTGGTTTGTCACTCATGGCTGCAACGGGAATTATTATCGCGAACGTCCTTCCGCTTTCTGGCGCTGCGTTGACGGCGGTGACCTTCGTGCTGGCGATCTGCATTGTCATCATCACGTTGCGACCCCTGCTTCTAGTGACCTACGCCGTCGTCGGACTTGGCTTTTTCCTCCTGCACAATCTTGAGACGAGCAACACCGAAGGCCGGCAACTTGCTGATGAACTTGGCGGCCGGCCACGAGTCGTCACAGCAGTCGGAGACGTCATCACTGAGCCAAAGATCGCGCTCAGCGGGTTTGCGACGTTCCTGCTAAAGCTAAAGTCAATTGAATTCGAAGGCCGGAAACAATCCACTCACGCCGTCTGGCAGATTCGTTGGAAAAGCACGCCAGAATTTGGTGACGAATTGAAGCTGTTTGGAATCGCGGAAATCATCCCACCGCCGCGAAATCCAGGTGAATTCGATATGTGCGCGTATCTGGCGCGTCACGACGTCCGTCGAATGCTCTTCGTTCGGTATCCGGAGGACGGCGCTCTGATTCGCCATGGCGGCGGCAACCCGCTCCTGCGTCTCGCGCAGAAGTCCCGCGCGTGGATGCAGAACGCACTTAGCAGAGGATTGGAAGACGCGCCTGAGGTGCAGAATTTTCTCAGTGGGATCGTGCTTGGTCTCCGTCATCAAACTCCCGACGACATCGAGGAACCGTTTCAACAAACCGGCACACTCCATCTTTTCGCCGTCGCAGGTTTGCACGTGGGAATTGTTGCGGCGCTGTTGTGGATGCTGGCAATGGTCGCGCGGCTCTCGCGCAAATGGGCGGTCGCGCTCATCATACCACTGCTTCTCTTTTACGCCGCCGTGACCGGACTCCACGTCTCAAGTGTGCGCGCTGCGGTCATGAGTTCGATTTTATTGGGCGGTTTGTTTTTCGAACGGAAGGTTTTCGTCCTCAATAGCCTGGCTGCCGCGGCTTTCTTTCTTCTTTGCTGGAACACGAACGAACTTTTCTCGACAGGCTTTCAACTCTCCTTTGCGGTCGTTGGCGCCATCATATTGTTTGCCGATCCATTTGCCGGATTTTTGCAGCGCTGGACCGCTCCCGATCCTTTCCTTCCACGAAGCCTGTTGCGCGGGCCGCAACGCTGGATGCACGCCGGCTTCGAATGGGTTTGCGACGGAACCGGTGTTTCCCTCGCAGCGTGGCTTGGTTCGTTACCGTTGGTGCTCTGGTATTTCTATATCGTTACGCCGATTTCTTTGGTGGCGAACTTAATCGTGGTGCCGATTGCTTTTTTTATTCTCGCGATCGCCCTCCTTGTTCTTCTTTCGACACCACTTCTGCCCGCGCTTGCGGTGATTTTCAATAACGCGAACTGGCTTTTGGCACAGGTTGTGATCGGAATCGTGCAATTTCTTGCGCATGTTCCCGGCGGCCATTTTTACGTCGAGCATCCGCATTGGCCCGAGAAGCTTGTTGCAAAGATTACGGTCCTGGATGTCGGCGCGGGTGCGACTGATCATTTACAAGCCGGAAGCGCAAATTGGTTGTTCGACTGCGGGAACGACCGCAACTATTCTCGAATAGTCCGCGAGTACTTGCACTGGGCCGGAGTCAATCGGCTTTCCGGCGTACTGCTTACGCACGGCGACGCAAACCACCTGGGTGGCACAGCACAATTGCTGGAAGATTTTCCTGGAACGCGCCTTGTGGACAATCCGGCACCCGACCACTCAGCTATTCACAGGCGGCTGCAGCACTTATTTCAGAAACGTGGAATTAAACTGGAAAGTCTCGTTGCGCCTGACGGTTTCCAACTGTCGCGGGATGTGACCGCCCGCGTCCTGTTCCCTCCACCGAACTTCAGCGCACCCATCGCTGACGATCAAGCGTATGTCGTTCATCTCTTGGTGGCGCCAGCGACCCGGATTTTGTTCATGTCGGATAGTGGCACCAAAACGGAACAAGCATTGTTGGCTAATCCTTTCGATCTCCAGAGCGACATCATTATTAAAGGTCAGCATCATTCCGGAGAATCCGGCTCGGACGCCTTCCTTGACGCAGTGCAACCGCGTCTGATCATTGCCACTTCGCGCGACTTCCCCGGCTACGAGCGAATTAGCGACGCCTGGACGGAGAACTTGCGAAAACGCGGCGTTAAACTCTTTCGTCAGGATGAAACCGGCGCAGTAATTCTACGGTTTCGTCAAGACAGCTGGGAAGCGCAAAGCTATTTCACCGGCGAAATCTTTCGCAGCTCCAGCCATTGAATGGGCGCGCCTTTTTCTCGGAAAGCGCGCCCAAATTTGCTCTGCGGTAGATCGGCATCAGGATCACCGATTGCGAAGCCTGCATTTGATTCGGCGATCTCTCTAATTTTTCCGAAGTAATCAACGTCATCTGTCGCAATGTAAATACTCCTGTTCTTCTTGAGCGTGGCATGAATCGAGCCAAGGAACTCCGCCGTCACAATCCGGCGTCGATGATGACGGCGCTTTGGCCAGGGATCCGGGAACAACAGATAGAATCTTTCTACCGATTCGACCGGCAACAGATAACGCACGACATAAAAACTCTCCATCCGTAACAACCGTACATTGTCCAGCGCGGCGGCTTTGCGCGCCGAAGCGCGCACTCGATTCAGCAGCCGTTC
>JBKPRQ010000133.1:0-6365 GCA_046734635.1 Verrucomicrobiota bacterium | reverse complement strand
AATGATGATCGCTACATTCGCCGATTCACTTCTGGAACAGGGTTTTCAGAGGAAGACAAAATCACTTGTCCAGAATTTACAGGTTCATATCTCAGCTACGACGGCGAAAGTCCCCATCTAAGTCAGTGGTACAAGCATCGCATCCTCAAGCTGGATGCGAATGGGAATATCACCCGTGTCATCGACATTGGCGCCGAGGTGTCGGGCCACGCGTTTGTCGACGGAATGATCTACGTGCTGCGCGGAACCGAACAAAGCGGCGAGAGCTGGACCATCGCGCGCCTCGATCCGCGCGAGGAAAAACCGGAAGTTAAGGACGTGGCGATTGTGCCGTTCGCGTGCCGCTCACTTACTTTCGATGGCAAACACTTTTGGTCGAACCATCGCGCCGCGAATGAAATCGTATCGTTCGCGCTGCCGTCATAGCCACCGCCGTTGGCGGCGGCCTTCCAATCCTTAATCTTAAAGTCTTCTGAGCGACATTACGCCAATGGTCGCGAGATCCGACCAGAGTTTCGAAAACCGAGCAACTTCGGGCAGCGATATTAAATAGATGTTTGTTGGACATTACAGTGTTGCTTTCGCAGTTAGGAGTGAGAAGAACAAAATTCCGCTCTGGATCTTGTTCATCGCTGTCCAGTTGCTCGATTACATCTGGGCAACGCTTGTTTTGCTTGGGATTGAGAAGGTGCGCGTCATTAAAGGCTTCACTGCCGGGAGCATGCTCGACTCATATTTTCATCCGTACTCGCACAGCCTGATCACAGCAATTCTTTGGAGTTGCGTAGCCGCTATCGTTTACAAACCGATTTCTAGTTGGCTCGGATTTGTCTACACCAAGTCAGCCTCCTTGATTATTGGTGTCGCTGTTTTCTCCCACTGGATTCTCGATCTCATTGCGCATCCGCGTGATCTCGCGATCTACGACAACGCGTGGAAAGTCGGGTTCGGGATGTGGAGATATCGAAATCCCGAGTTTGCATTGGAAATCGCGCTGCTTGCAGTCGGGATCGTCCTTTACCTGACGCGAAATGTGATGTCGGCAATTCGTAAGGTAGCTGTCGTCGCGTTCGGGGTCGCTCTCGTTGTCATCCAGATAGGCGACACGTATGTGCCTCGCAATCCACTGACGGACAAGCAAACTGTAATTGGCGTTTGGATTTTCTATACGCTATTTGTAGTTGTCGCTTTCCTAATGGAGAAAATCGGAAGTCACAGACAAACTACTGCACTGTGATCGTGATTGTTTTCGGCGTCTCGGGAGCGGGGAAAACTACGATCGGGAAGCTGCTCGCCGAACAACTTGGCTGGACGTTTTATGAGGCGGATGATTTTCATCCACGCGCCAACATCGAGAAGATGCGAAGCGGTCGTCCGCTCACCGACGAAGACCGATGGCCGTGGCTGGAACGGTTGCGCGACCAGATCATGCGTTCCATTACCGCAAACGAAAACGCGGTGCTCGCCTGCTCTGCGTTGAAGCGCGCATATCGCGAGTGTTTACGCGTCGGCGATCACGTGAAGTTTGTGTTCCTGCGCGGAGATTACGCGCTCGTTGAAAAACAACTTCGACGGAGGCGCGGTCACTTCATGGATCCGGCGTTGCTGAGAAGTCAGTTCGCGGATTTGGAAGAACCGACGTCGGATGAAAACGTGCTAACGATCGAATTGGGTCCGACTCCGGAAAAGCTTGTCGAGGAAGTCAAAACAAAGCTGGGCTTGAGCGGAAGCAGGTATAAGTCGTACGACAAATGGTAGGGACGGACCGCACCCTACCAAAATGTTGGGCGTATTCACGGCCGGGCGCCGCCAGTACCGTAATAAAGATTGTCGCTCTCGACGTTGAAAATGCGATTCCAGCGTGCGCGATAGTTCTCAAACGCGATCTGCCCTCCCAATTGCATGAGTTGCTCTTCGGAAAATTGATCGCATAAACGCGCATACAAATCGTCGGAGATATTCGACGGCGTATCGGTCATGGCGTCAGCCAATTCAATGACCAATCGTTCCGTATCGTTAAACGGCGTCCTGTCGTCACCGGGCACTGCGCGCAGCTTTTCGTCGCTAAGGCCCGCTTTTCTGCCCACGGCAGAATTAACGTCTACTCAGAACGGACAGCCAATGCGTGCCGCGGCCCGAATTTTTCCCAGTTGCATGTAACGCAGCGAGACAAGTCGTTTCCGGCCGAGACCGACTTCCATTGCAATACCGCCCCACACCAGACCCGGTAAGCGCATCTGAATCTTCGCCGGTGTAAGATCTTTCGCGAACATTTTGCGCATCACTCCGTAAAACCAGCGCAGATGCCAGGGAGCGTCCTTCTTCTCTAATCCTGAAATTCGAGCCATGACTAATTCACTTCGTCCTCCGCAGTGCGTTCGGTCTTAACGCCCGAAGAAGTCTTTGGCTCTGTTAAGCGTGAGCTGGTTTTCTCAGCGAAACGAGTTTGTTCACGAGACTGTTTGTGGCCTTTTCCAGGAACATTCCCCACACACTGAGCACAGCCAGAGTTGGAATGCAGATCAGTAGGAACGCCCAGATAGGCACTTCACGAATGCGGAGCCCGAGCCAGATGACGTAGGGTTGGTGAATGAGATACAGGCCATAGGAATACAGTCCAACAAGGCCGAAAAGTTTCGCTGGTTCTTTGAATAGTAAAATGATTCCCGCAATGCCCACGATTTCGAGCATGCAACATGTGCCTGTGGCGAAATCAACGAAGATGTACTCGTAGAGACCGTTGTAGAGTTGCAGCGCGGCTGGGTAGAGGATCAGTCCAAGAACGAGACCCGCGCCGCGAAGTAAAAACCATTCTGCGCGTGCAGTTGATCGCGTGTGCCAGATTGCGAGCGACATTCCGAGCGCGAACTCAGGCAACCGACAAATCGCAAAACCTCCTAACACCCACAGCCCATTTTCCTGCCAGACTACAAGCAGCATGTAACGCGCGAAAAACCCGGCGGCACACGCGACTAACAAAAACCACCATGGCCCCAAGCGGCGCGCCGCCAGAAAGAGCAGGGGAAAGATCAAATAAAGTTGGATCAGCATCGAGAAGTACCACCAGGCCGCGTTGAGGTACATGAAGTTCATCTGAATATCGATGAAACGCAGGCCGAGCAGACTCAGGATGATGCGGTCGTCCACCGGTTCCAATCGCGCGACGAACGGCGAAAGAAGATAAACCAAATGCGCGACCCAGTACATCGGGTAAAGCCGCAGGAACCGTGCGCGATACCACGTGCCCCATTCGATTGCGCCGGACTCGGCACGGCGCATCGTCGATTGCATGAGGGTCCAACCGCTCAGGATGATGAAAACGCCAACGGCGTGAAACCCGAGTCCTGAGACTTTGAGCCAGACCAGTCTCAGAATCGTCAACGCGCCTGTTGCGAAACCGTTCCAATCGGCCGGTGGAAGAACACCGTGCTGATAGTAAGTCGCGAAGAAATGGAAATAAGCGACGAACAGAATCGCCAATCCCTTTGCGATATCAATCCAAAGGAGGCGTTTCATTGCATCGGCTTAACAGCCTGAAACTCCCTTGGTCAAGAACTAGAGCTCATTTCATGAATCAGGCTGTCATGTTGAGCGAAGCGAAACATCTCTGGTCCATTTCCATTGCAAATGGGTTCCTATTTGACCGAGATTCTTCGCTTCGCTCAGAATGACATCATAAAAATGGCACCTACTCATATTTCGTTCAGCGTCCGACAAAGACGCCTTGCGAGTTGATAGGCCACAACGCAATTGACTGTCATAAGCCGCTGGTTAGATCAACATCGTGATTTCTCAAGCGAAAAACGATCCGCGACTTGAACGCGATCGTTTGTGTGTCGTTATCGCGACGATCATCATTAACATCGTTGCAGTTTCGCTACTGACGACCGCGCCGTGGTCGGATTGGCGCACAGGCGCGGCACTCAACATTGTCGATAATTGTCTTCTGGTTGGCTTTGCACTCGTTAGGCGGGACGCATTGCTAGGCCGGTTT
This sequence comes from Verrucomicrobiota bacterium, assembly GCA_046734635.1. Taxonomy (GTDB): domain Bacteria; phylum Verrucomicrobiota; class Verrucomicrobiia; order Chthoniobacterales; family UBA10450; genus Udaeobacter. The sequence continues at coordinate 2,371 of JBKPRQ010000133.1, read as the reverse complement.
CTCCTTTTCGGACTTTTGGTCGGCTTCACTGAGCTTTCAGCCGATGCGTGGCTGGTCGATTATACTCGCACCCTGGACTACTCCATTGGCGGCGGTCCAATGATCTGGCGATCGCCGCTCTGGATGCCATTGGCATGGGAAGTTGTAGCGGTGCAATTTGGATACATCGGACTACGATTGTGGGAACGGTTCGGCAATGTGGGCCTGCTAATGATCGGACTGCTCGGTGCAATCAATATTCCGTTCTATGAAGAGATGGCGCGCCGAATTCATTGGTGGCAATACAGCGGTTGCCGCATGATTTCTTTTACGCCGTGGTACATCATCGTCGGCGAGTTCGGAATTGCGATTACTCTGGCGTTGCTTGCGCGAAACCTCCGACGCCGATCGTGGCGAGGAGCCGTCGTCGCTGGAATCGCCGGCGGACTGTCGATCTTTATCTGCTACGCCCTTGCGTTTTGGATCACGGATCGATTGGTCAACTAGGTGCAGCCTGCTTTCAGTCAGTAGGCGTATGTTTGGTGCGCCAGAAGACTGAATCGTTATCTGCTTCTTATTAACGAGGGACAAATCCGCACAGAGCCGGGAGCCATTCTGACGTTTAAGAACGAATTAATCAGAGCAGCATTCTACCATCGAAGAAACGGATTGCAGGTAGAAGCAGTCTCAAGCCGTTTTAATTAATGATCCTAATGAGAATCTACTGCGCCTTTGTGATGTTGATCTGCGCCACCGCGGTGGCGGCAGAACCGGTCGTTTCGCCATCGCCGCCGACGGAATCCGCATCCCCGGCTGCGACGATCACCCAGTCGGTTAGCGAATTATCGGCGCAAAGGGCGGCGACGGAGCGATCGAAAATCTATCGCTCTGGCCGCGACTATGGCTACTGGCTCGATCAAATTGCAAAGGATTCAGGGAACTCTTTTCTTCAACGTGTCGTTTTCGACCGAGTTACCTGGATGCGTCTGCTTAGTTGCGTCGTTGCGCTCGCACTGTTGTCGCTGCTCAACTGCTGGTTTATTTGGTTCGTTAGGCGACGCGCTGGCGAGATTGCGTCAACACGATATCAGTCCTGGTTGGCACTAAGCGCGGCCGCGATTCGGAAACCCGTTGCGCTTTTGCTTTGGGTGTGCGGCGGCGCATTTGTGCTCCTGCCTGTTGCTGCAGGAATCGTTGACCGGCCCACTCGCATTTTTTGGGCACGCGCGCTCACGGCGATTCTCTACGCCGGGTGGATTATCGCGTTGCTGTGGCTGGTCTTCCGCGCCATCCGCGCGATCGAAAAACGGATGCGTCTCTGGGCAGAGCAAGCGCGCAGTTTACCAGCTAAAATTCTTGTTCCGATTATTGGACAATCGTTACGCCTCTCGGTGCCGCTCCTTGGTATCATTTTATTGTTACCGCTGCTTAAGCTTCCCGAAAATTGGACATGGGTGACGCAGAAAGGTGTCGGCATTCTGTTCATCATCACGCTCTCATTTTTGATCGTTCACGGCATCAACGCGATGCAGGCTGCGCTGTTGAGTCGGCAGCGACTGGACCAGCCGGACAATCTTTCCGCGCGCCGGATCTACACCCAGGTATCGGTGATTCGCAAAATTATCATCAGTGCCGTCGTAATCATTGCGACCGGTTCCGTGCTAATGCTCTTCGATCCGGTGCGGCAGTTCGGCACAAGTATTTTGGCTTCCGCTGGAATTGCAGGCATCGTGATCGGTTTTGCCGCGCAACGGACTCTGGGCAATGTGCTCGCCGGAATTCAAATCGCGTTAACACAACCCCTCCTCATCGATGACATCGTGGTGGTCGAAGGCGAGTTTGGCCAGATCGAAGAAATTACTCTTACTTATGTAACGGTCAGGACGTGGGATCTGCGCCGGATGATTTTGCCGATCACCTACTTTGTCGAAAAACCGTTTCAGAATTGGAGTCGCGTTTCTACGGATCTGCTCGGGGCGATAGTTTTGTACCTGGATTATCAAGCTCCTATTGGCGAATTGCGCAAGGAATTGAAGCGGCTCGTCGAAAGCAATCTGAAATGGGATCGGAAAGTTTGCGGGTTGCAGGTGACCGATACGAAGCAAAGCACAATCGAAGTACGCGCGCTTGTTAGTGCCACAGATGCTGGCAAGCTTTCCGATCTTCGTTGCGAGGTGCGTGAGGGGCTCATTGAATTTCTTTGTCGCAACCATCCGGAAAGCCTTCCACGGCAGCGCAGCGTTAGCGAACCTCCAGGCGAGGAGATTCAGCACCGGCCAAAAACAAAATCCGTCTCAACAGTGCAGGGAAAGGAACATGAGCGCGGCCCGAAGTCTCCCGGCATTCGTGCAGAACAAAAAGGCGACGGTCAGGAAAATTAGTTTACTAACTC
>JBKPRQ010000132.1:0-6631 GCA_046734635.1 Verrucomicrobiota bacterium | reverse complement strand
TTTCCGAAGCGACCGCTGTGCGGGTGGCCGATCAAATGCGACTTCATCAACAAACGGGCGATCTGATTATCGCTTCCATCCACTGGAGCGGCAATTGGGGTTACGAAATTCCGCGAGATCAAATCGTGTTTGCCCATCGCCTGATTGACGACGGCGTTGCGCTTGTGCACGGACACTCCTCCCACCACGTGAAAGCAATTGAAGTCTTCAATGGTCACCTCGTTCTCTATGGTTGTGGTGATTTCGTGACCGATTACGAGGGAATCAGCGGTTACGAGATGTTCCGCGGCGATCTGGCGCTGATGTATTTGGTTGAAATGGACTCGCGCAGTGGCGAATTGATCACCGCGAGTTTGGTCCCAATGCACATGCGACGGTTCAGACTGGAACGTGCGTCAGCTGCCGATGCAAGATGGCTTTGCGATCGTCTGAACGATTTGGGCGAGCGATTCGCTACGACGTGCAGATTAGGAAAAGCGAACACGTTGATTCTCGAATGGTTGTAGGGCGGGCGGCTCGCCTGCCTCTGTGCGGCAATCGAAGCGGTTGCCCTACAATTCTATCGGGAGATCCGCGCAACCAGTTCGTGCAGAAAGCGCTCCACTTCTGCAGTGTTCCCAAGCGAATAACTCGCCGCGGTGGGCCTCGGTTCCTCGCTCACGAGGATGCCTATGCCGCGCTGTTCGAGCGCGCGAAAGGCGTCCTCGTCGGTGCGATCGTCTCCGATGTAAATCGGATGTGCATTTGGACGCTCCAAACTCAGCTTTTCCAATAACCAAAGCATGGCCTTGCCTTTTTCCCAGTCGATGTCGGGCAACAATTCGAAGACCTTCTTACCATCGACCCTGCGCAACTCTCGATGTCGCGCGGCGATTTCGCTGACGCCCCGCTCCAGTTTGAGAAAGTCACTTTCGGCCACGTTCCGGTAATGAACAGCGATGGAGAAACATTTTCTCTCAATCAGGGCGCCCGCAGTGCCGTCGAGTTTTTCTCGAAGTTCTTTTTCCGCAAGATCCAGCGCCGGCAAAAACTCCCTCGCCTCTTGCCTCCGCAACCCGCGCGGTCCGGCGATATCAAACCCGTGGCTGCCAGCGTAAATGATCCCATCGATGCCGACGCGCTTGCGAACGTCTTCGAGTTCCCGGCCGCTGAGGATTGCGACAGGCATTTTCGCCGCGAGCGTGCGCAGAATTTCTTGAGTGGAGTTCAGAAGCACCGCCTCGACGGGCCGACTGACAATTGGCGCAAGCGTGCCGTCATAGTCGAGAAAAATCGCCAGGCTGCGGTCGCCCGCACCAACGATTTCTTCAACGTGTTCAAGTGCGGAAGGAAGCATATTCGATTTAACAAGTTGATCGTTAGCGAAGAGTGAATTCGAGATTCGAGAATCGAAATTCTATCAACTATCAACTATCACTATAAACTAACGAATCATGAATCGCCTGATCGTCGTTTCCAATCGATTACCATTCGCGCTGGATTCGACCGGTGAGGATCTTTGGACAGTCACGCCCGCTGTTGGCGGATTAGTTTCTGCAATCGAACCCGTGCTTCGCGAGCGCGGCGGAACTTGGATCGGCTGGCCGGGAATCGCTGGCCAAATCCCAAAGCGCCCGTTCGCCGACGCCACGCGTGAGGCAGGTTACAAAGTAGTGCCGGTTGCCCTTAGCGAAACCGAACGGGACGAATTTTACTTTGGCTATTCCAACGAGGTAATCTGGCCGCTGTTTCATGATCTGCAGAATTTCTGCAGCTTCGAGCCGGCATTTTGGGAAGCTTACAAAGCGGTGAACGAGCGTTATGCCGATGCCATCGCTCACTGCTCACAGGGCGACGACTTCATCTGGGTGCATGATTACCATCTCATGTATGCGGGCCAGGCACTACGCGAGCGCGGCGTAAGCGCAGCCTTAACATTCTTCCTGCACATCCCATTCCCGCCGTACGACATTTTTTCGAAACTCCCCCAACAACAGCGGCTGCTCCGTGCTCTGCTCCACTTCGATTTCCTCGGCTTTCAGACTCGCCGCGACCTTCGCAACTTTGTCGGGTGCGTGCGGCGCGTCATGACGGATGCGAAAGTTGTTGCTCGCCGCGAACTGCAACTGGTTCGCTTTGAAAAACGCGAGATTCGCCTTGGACATTTCCCGATTGGTATCGATTTCGATTCGTTTGAAGAAGGTGCAAAGTCTGAGGCAGTCGTACAAAGATCACAACAGCTGCGCGCCAATTTCCGAGATTGTCAGCTGATTCTGGGCGTAGACAGGCTCGATTACAGCAAGGGAATTCCCGAACGATTACGGGCATACCGCGACGCCTTGGAACGGCACCCGGAACTGCGCGGTCGCGTAGTGCTCATCCAGGTTGTCGTGCCGAGCCGGGTAGAGATCCCCAGATATCATGAGTTTAAGCAACGCATCGACCGGTTGGTCGGCGATATCAACGGGCGTTTTTCCACCAGCAACTGGTTGCCGGTGCAATATCATTTTCGCGGCCTCGATCGTGACGACCTTCTCGCGCACTACCGCGCCTGTGACATCGCCTTCGTCACGCCTCTCAAGGACGGAATGAATCTGGTGGCGAAGGAGTATTGTGCCTGCCGCATCGATGAAAACGGTGTGCTCATCCTTAGCGACTTCGCCGGTGCAGCGGAGCAGCTCAAAACTGGCGCGCTTCTGGTCAATCCCTACGATGTCGAGGAAGTTGCCGATACAATTTTGAAAGCATTCCAGATGACCGGGGACGAGCGCGCCGCTCGCATGAGGCGCATGAGACGCGTGGTGCGCGAAGAGAATGTCTTTTGGTGGGTCGATTCGTTTTTGAAAGTCGGAGCGAAACTCACTGCTCGGTTACCGCGAGTACTCAAAAAGCGGTCGAGCGCCGCCGCACTCTGAAACGCAACCCCGAAAGCTTTCGGGGTCACAACGACGGCCACGTTTTGGAGCGCGGGTCGCCGCGGCGACTTCTGCCGCTTTCGGACGCGTCGTAGGCTGAAGTACCGTGCATGCGATACGAAGGAATTTAGTGTGAAAAACGATCCCTTGGTGAGGCGTACAACGCATGGCCATCACCGATAGTCTGCAAAAAGTTTCCGACACGATTTGGGAACTGCCGGCTACCTACAAGGACGGTATGCGCGTGCCCGCGCGGATCGTTGCGACGGAAAAACTGGTTCGCGAGATGGACGAAGCGGTTTACCAGCAGATCAGCAACGTCGCCACGTTGCCCGGGATTACGCGTTACGCGCTATGCATGCCCGATGGGCACAGCGGTTATGGATTTCCAATCGGCGGCGTCGCGGCGATGGACGTGCATGAAGGCGGTGTTATTTCACCCGGCGGCATTGGGTTCGATATCAACTGCGGCATGCGTCTGGTTATCACCAATCTCACGCGCGACGATGTGCAGCCGCATCTGCATCAGATTGTTGACCGCCTCTATGAGCGCGTTCCTGCGGGAGTCGGAAGTCACGGGTTCCTGAAATTATCGCATCAGGATTTTCGTGATCTCGTCGAACAGGGCGCGCGCTGGTGTGTTGAGCGCGATTACGGATGGGAGGACGACCTTGAAGTTACCGAAGAAAATGGCTGCATCTCAGGCGCCGATGCTTCGAAGATTAGCGAGCGTGCAGTTGAGCGGGGTTATAACCAGGTGGGTACGCTCGGCAGCGGCAATCATTACCTCGAAGTCCAGGTCGCCCGGCCGGAAGACGTGCGTGACAAACAACTCGCAGAAAAATTTGGAATCACGATCCCGAACCAGGTCGTAGTGATGTTTCACTGTGGCAGTCGCGGTTTCGGGCACCAGGTCGCCACCGATTATCTCCAGAAATTTCTGAAAGTGATGGAACCGAAATACCAAATAAGAATTTTGGATCGCGAGCTTGCGTGCGCGCCATTCGACTCACCGGAAGGCCGCGATTATTTCGCGGCGATGAAATGCGGCCTGAACATGTCATTCGCAAACCGGCAGGTGATTCTCCACCGCATCCGCGAAGTTTTTTCCGAAGTCTTCGGTCGCAGCGCGGAAGATCTCGGGATGCGCATGATCTATGACGTTGCGCACAATACTGCGAAGCTCGAGCGCCACGTTGTCGATGGAAAAGAAAAGAGATTGCTTGTTCATCGCAAAGGCGCGACACGCGCGTTTGGGCCGGGACACGAGGAAGTGGCTTCACGTTACCGGGACATTGGCCAGCCAGCGATCATTGGAGGTTCGATGGAAACCGGGTCGTATCTGCTCGTCGGCACAGCATCGGGCGCAGAAACATTTTTCAGCACCGCGCACGGAAGCGGTCGCACCATGAGCCGCACCAAGGCACGCAAACAATGGAATGGTAAACAACTCCAGCGCGACTTGGAGGCGCGCGGCATTTACGTCCGCAGCACCTCCTGGGCAGGCCTCGCCGAGGAAGCCGGGCCCGCCTACAAAAACATTGATGAAGTGATCGCGGCGACGGAACTGGCGGGAATCAGCAAGCCGGTCGTGCGATTCACGCCCATCGGGAATGTGAAGGGATGACGACTTCGCGGACACCCATTACTCTCGTCACCGGTCCACTCGGCAGTGGCAAGACTACATTGCTTCGTCACATTCTCGCCACGCATCGCGCGAAAATCGCCATCGTGATGAATGAATTTGGCGAGATCGCAATCGACACCAAGGTGATCCAAGGCAAGAACGTACGAATCGCGGAGCTCGGCGGCGGCTGCGTTTGCTGCTCGTTGCTCGGTGAATTCGAAACGGCCGTCACCGAGATCATCAATAAAACTGTGCCTGAAATGATCGTGGTTGAGACCACCGGACTCGCCGAGCCTGAAGCGCTTGTGTTCAACATCCAGGAGGCGCTGCCTCAATGTCGACTGGACGGCGTGGTTTCAGTCATTGACGCGGACATGCTGATTCGTTTTCCCGAGCTGGGTCACACCACCCGCCTGCAGATCGAAGGCGCGGATATCTTGCTCTTGAACAAGATCGATCTCGTCGATGCAAAGCAAATTGAATCGCTCGAAACCAAGCTGCGCGAGATCAATCGGAGCGCTGCAGTTGTTCGCACCCAGCGCTGCCGAATCGATCCCGAACTCTTGTTCGGCATTGGGCACGAGAAAACGGCCGCGCCTCCGCAGCATGAACATCAGCCAGAGTTCGAGTCGTTCACATTCAGTTCCGACAAAACGTTTTGCCGCGATTGCTTCGAACGTTTCGCGGACGCTCTCCCCGCGAATGTAATTCGGGCGAAAGGTTTCGTTCGCTTTCCCGATGGCGCGCAGCTTTTCAATTTCGTGGCGGGCCGCTGGGAGTTGGAACCGTTTGACGTTGAGAGAACTGAACTGGTCTTTATCGGAAAGGACGTTTTGTCAGCCAGAACCGCGATTACAGACTCGTTAACGACCTGCCAGGAAGCATGATCTCGCGCTGTTTCATGCTGTTGATCTTACTCTTGCTCTTGCTCAGCAGACTTGGTTTCGATCAAGCGCAGGAGCAAGAGTAAGAGTAGGAGGTAGAACGTGCCCTACAGGTATCTTGAAGACATTGGCACCGCGGACATCGCGTTCGAGGCGACTGCGCGCGATTTGCCGGAATTGTTCGTGGCTGCGGCTGACGCGATGATGAACGTGATGATCGATAATCTCGATGCGATCAAGCCGCGCGAAAGCCGGGAGATCGAACTGTCGAACGATAACATTGAAATGTTGCTCTTCGATTTTTTGCAGGAGCTTATTTATTTCAAAGACGCGAAACGTCTTTTATTGCGAGCGCGCGAGACGCAGATTGACCAGAAAGACGAAGCATATGTCTTGAATGCGAAAGTTGCCGGCGAACGATTGGACGACACTCGTCATCAGCAGCGGGCTGACGTGAAAGCCGTCACGCTTCATGGTTTCTCAGTGGAGAAACATGACAGCGGCTGGAAGGCGAAAGTGCTTTTGGATATTTGAGGTTTGGCGGACTGGAGACCGCCGTTCCTTGGTTACTTCGCTTCCAGCGCGACGTAACCGCTGCGGCCCTGGCTGTAGACGCGTATCAAAATCTTCTCGTTCGGCTTCAACTTCTTGCTAACGGCGACGAGGTCTTTCGCATTCTTAACCGGCTGCTTGTTTACTTCCTGGATCACGTCCCCCTCGCGCAAACCAGCCTTTCCAGCAGGCGAGTCGGCATCAACTTCTGCTATCACGGCGCCGTGAACATCCTTTGAAAGATTCAGCGCCGACCGAATATCGTCGGTGATATCAGCTACCGCGACTCCACCGAATACGGTAGTTTTCTCGGGCTGCGCGTTTTCTTCGGGGGATGCTTCGAGACCTCCTTCTTCAGTCGCGCCCGCGGGCATCTCGGTGAGCTGAACATCGAACAATTTCGTCTGACTTTCGCGATTCACCTGGATCTGCGCCTTACTCCCCGGCGCCATCGAGCCGATCATCAAACGCAACTCGCGCGCGTCGCTAATTTTCTTTCCGTTCACCGAAGTAATCACATCGCCGGTCTTCATTCCCGTTTTTTGCGAGGGGGTGTTTGGTGAGACTTCGCCTACCAGCGCGCCGGTCGGCTGCCCCTTCAACTTCATCGCTTCGGCCAACTCGGGAGTGAGCGTTTGCACGGACGCGCCAATGTAGCCGCGCACGACCCGGCC
>JBKPRQ010000131.1:0-26348 GCA_046734635.1 Verrucomicrobiota bacterium | reverse complement strand
GCGAGGAAAGTGATCCGGCAGGTGATTCCACAAATTCCAACCGAACCGAATTGGCCGGAACATTTCGCATTGGATACGGCGCTGATCACAGATCGCAAGCTTTGGCCGGAAGCTACGATCAAAAAATTGAAACCGATTTTGAAGCGATTCCTGGCGGCCTAAAGTCCGGTCAGCCGACCAGTCTTTTTATGCGCTCGCACAGCGTTCGGATTTGAGCTGCTTCGTGTGCCGCTGTCACCGTGATACGCAGCCGCGCGACGCCTTTGGCCACTGTGGGATAACGAATCGGTGGGACGAGAAATCCTTCGCCTTGCAGCGCGGCCGCGAGATGGAGAGCTGCTTTCTCGTTTCCCACGATCCACGGGAAAATCGCGCTGTTAGCCGCGCGGAGTTCCTTGTCTGATTCGGAACGCGGAAGGAGGTCCTGCATCAGTTTGATTCTGTCCCAGAGCAAGAGCTTGCGCTCTTCGCCGTCTACCGACGAAAGGAAATCGACTGCGGCGAGTGCGGCAGCGGCGATTGCAGGCGGCGGCGCCGTTGAATAAATAAATGAACGGGCGCGATTGATGAGCCATTCGATCAGTGTGCGCGTTCCGCAAATGTAGCCCCCGCTCGCTCCGAGTGCTTTGCTCAACGTTCCCATCTGGACATCAACTTCTTCAGTTACGTTTTCGGCGGCGGCGAGACCGCGGCCCTTGGGACCGATCACCCCCATCGCGTGCGCTTCATCAAGCATTAGCAGTGCGCCGAAACGTTTTTTCAATGCAACCAATTCGCGCAACGGCGCGCGATCGCCGTCCATGGAAAAAACAGACTCAGTGATGATGAGAACGCGCTTGTCGGGATGTTTGTGCCGGGCCCACTCGAGATGACTTTCAAGCTTGCCGAGGTGATTATGTGGAAAGATGCGCAGCATCGCGCCGCTAAGCTTTGCTCCATCGATCAGGGAGGCGTGACAGAGTTTGTCGAGCACGATGACGTCGTTTTTGCCAACTAATGCGGGAATCGTTCCAAGCGCAGCAGCATATCCGCTGCTGAAACAAAGGGCGGCTTCGGTTCCTTTCCATTTCGCCAGCGCGCGCTCCAAGGCCAGATGCGGCGGTTGCGTTCCACTGATCAGCCGCGACGCCCCGGCGCCGACACCAAATTCATTGATCGCAGCAGTCGCTGCTTCCCGTAATCGCGGATCGTTCGCGAGACCGAGATAATCGTTTGACGAAAAATTGATCAAGCGACGTCCGCCGATTTCGACCTCGGGGCCTTGCGTCTCGGTGATTTCGCGAAGATGTCGATCCAACGAACGCGCACGCAGCGTCTCCAGGTCTTTTGCGAAGAGATCCTTCATCACCAGCGATTGAATTGTGTCGCCAGGCAATTGAGAATCACAAAATGAAGACGCGTTGCTTTGATCATATCGACCTGCGAGTGAAAGACATGGACGTGGCAGGAAAGTTTTACGGCAAATTTTTGCCGCAGCTTGGGTTCGTTGAGGAGAGACCGGGCAAAAAATATCATATGTTTTATTCCGCCGGCGGTGATAAACCGTCAGAATTTTTTGGTCTGACCAAAGACAAGAATCACAAGCCAAATCGTACGCGAATCGCGTTCTGGGCAGATACGCGGAAGGAAGTGGATCGGCTTGCGAACGCGGTGCGTAAGGCGGGCGGCAAAGCTCTCGAAGGTCCGGAAATCTGTAGCGAGTACAGTGCCGGGTATTACGCGTTTTTCTTCGAGGACCCGGACGGCAACAAGCTTGAAATTTGTTGCCGAGAAAGGCCAATCATTGCGAAATGATGTAATTTCGGCGACCGGTTTACGAATGAAAAATCCGGCGCACGAGCCTGCGATCTTACAAGGCTCGCGTCGCGTTCGCTATCTCAAGCTGATCGCGCTCTTCAAGATCGCCAAGGGCGTGTTGCTTCTGGTGCTTGGTGTTTCGCTGCTTTTTCTCAACGCGCGTACGCGCTGGATGGATGCCCTTTCGAATTGGACCGCTGACGAAATCTTGCTGGAGCATAGCAAAGGTGTCTCCTATTTGCTCCACAAACTACAATCCATTCTCGCAGGGGGAACATTGCGGGCGACGGGCTTTCTGGCCCTCTTTTATACTGCAGTTCTTTTCACTGAAGGAATTGGCGTTTACATGCAACAACGCTGGGCGGAGTTCCTCATGATTCTCGCCACCGCGACGCTAATTCCGATTGAAATTCGTCATCTCTGGCATCGCCCCGGCCTGGTGGGCGCGCTCATTCTGCTGGCGAACTGCTTCATCGTTTGGTTCCTGTATCGCGTGCTTAAGCGAAACAAGGGGCAAGCGCACCCCGCACACCCGCGCGAACTAGCCGAGACGCGCTAGATGCATCAGCTCAGGCTAAAGGTGACACAGCGCCTTTGCTGCTAAACTTAAAATGGGCAACCGGCAGACCTTTGAGTTTGTCGGTCTTATCGCGAATTCGCCGTATGACTTCGGCGCCGACGAGCGGCTCATAATCTTCAATCTGGGTGACGCGATAATGGGCCATCTGTAAGAGATTCGTTTATAAGGGCCGACACGCTCGTAGCGAGCGCGAGCAGCGATTTAGTTTTGCGTTAAGTAGGGCTGCTGGCGATGAAGATGCCGAAAATAGACGATAAACTGCGGCTGCAAGCGGACTTTGGGGAAACCGACGCGATTTGCGTCGAGCTCCTCAAAAATCCGGCTACCGAGGAAGGCGTTTTGCTTAAGGTAATGGCGCGTGGCCCATTCGAAAAGGGGCAGCAAGTATGGATAGTCGACAGCGATGGATCAAAAGTCGGCGCTACAGTGGACAACGTTCTTGAGCAAACCATCGACAGCGAAGTGACGCTTTCCACCGTTCTCCCGGCGTAGCTTTAGCGTGGGTCGGTGACCGCGACTGCCGAAGTCGCCACTACACCAGCAGCTCGCTGCTTTTTCAGGATTTTGGCTGGTTTGCTAACAAAAAGGTGTTTGGAACTAACAAGGAAAGCCCGTCGTCGCGAGGACGCGCTCGGTCCGAGCCGGACTGGCATTAGCACGCGTGCGGTACCCCAGACGACCAGTGCGACTTTGCGTAACGTTTTCCACATAAAGTAGCGATGAAGCGAAAATCAAAACAACCTCAACGCAGCTTTCCATTCCTGCGAGTTAACGAGCGCGAACGTAAACCACGCAAACGCGGTTTAACCGAAATCCGCGGTCCGTATTATTCGGCCTATGGCCGACGACATCTCGAAGATTTATTCGAAACGATGGGCGCTTATATCGATTCGCTGAAGTTTGCCGGCGGCTCGTTCACACTCATGCCGGAACAAGCAGTGCGAGACATCATCGAGCTTTGCCACGAACACGACGTGCTCGTTTCCACCGGCGGTTTCATCGAGCGCGTGCTGGTACAAGGCGCTGAGGCCGTGCAGCAATATGTCGCCAAATGCAAAGAAGTCGGGTTCGATATTATCGAGATCTCGGCTGGGTTCATCTCAATCCCGACGGATGATTGGTTGCGGCTCATCGAATTGGTGCGCGAATCGGGATTGAAAGCGAAACCTGAGGTTGGGATTCAATTTGGCGCTGGTGGCGCGACTGCCCCGGCAGAACTGAAGGCCGAAGGCACGCGCGACTCCAGCTGGGCCATCGCGCAGGCAAGACGATTTCTGGACGCTGGTGCCGACATCATCATGATCGAGAGCGAAGGTATTACAGAGAATGTCGATCCATGGCGCACGGACGTTCCCGGAAAATTCATAGACGAAATCGGCATGGAAAAACTCATGTTTGAGGCCGCCGATCCCGATGTGTTCGAATGGTACATCAAAAATTACGGCGTCGACGTAAACCTTTTCGTCGATCACAGCCAGATCGTGCAGCTGGAGTGCCTGCGCGCCGGGATTTGGGGGACGAAGAGCTTGTGGGGCAGGGTAGTGACGTTTGAAGACACGCAAAAATAAAACGCGTGTCATCCTAAGCGAAGCGGAGTCGAAGGATCCCGCAGCGTCACTCAAAGAGTTACATCACGGGATTCCTCGACTCCGCTCGGAATGACAATTACCGCGCGTCGCCAATATTTTTCACAAACCAATCGCTGGCGAGCTTAGCGACTCGTTCCAGCGTACCTGGTTCTTCGAAGAGATGCGTCGCGCCTGGAATGATCTCCAGCTTCACTTCGCAGCGCATCCGATCGCGTGCCTGCTCGTTTAACTCGATGACGATGTCGTCGTTGCCGCCGACAATGAGCAGGGTTGGTGCCTGCACTTTTGTCAAAGCTTCGCCCGCCAAATCTGGACGCCCGCCGCGCGATACGACCGCGCCTAGATCCTGCGGGGTATCGACCGCCGCAACGAGTGCTGCAGCGCCGCCCGTGCTCGAGCCAAAATAGCCAATCCGCAAATCGCGCGTTTCTGGTTGGTGTTTTACCCATTTCGTTGCGTCAACAAGACGTTCCGCCAGCAGGTCGATATTGAACCGAAGTTCGCGGGTCTGCGTGTCGATTGCTTCCTCCTCATGCGTGAGCAGATCAAAAAGCAATGTTGCCAGTCCGGCGTCATTGAGCGTGCGCGCTACAAATTGATTGCGCGGACTGTGGCGGCTGCTGCCGCTACCATGGGCAAAAAGCACGAGGCCGTTCGCTTCTTTGGGAATATTTAAATTTCCAGAGAAGACTGTCCGGCCCGTACGAATTTGCACTTCGCTCATCTGTTTCTCTTCCTGCTACTCTTGCTCGTGCTCCTTCTCGTCACGGAGCGGTCTCGAGTCCGCCGTTTCAATGAGGCGGATTGGAAACCGCCCCTCCTTGTTCTCCCGGGCCATGCACAAGCAGCTCGCGGACGTCTTCGTCGGTTGTCTGGGAGAAATCTTCATAATACTGACCAACTGCTTGAAAGAATTCAGGTGTGCTGAGGCAGATCGTTTCGTCGGCTTGTTCTTCAATCTCGTGGCAGGTGTCCGGCGGACCGACCGGCACCGCCACGACGATCTTCGCTGCCCCGCGCTGTCGCAGCGCCTTTACTGCGGCGCGCATTGTTGCTCCCGTGGCCAATCCGTCGTCCACCAAAATAGCAATCCGATCCCGCAACATCGGCGCCGGGCGTCCCTCCCGATAGATTTGTTCGCGCCGCCGCAGCTCTGCTGTTTCCCGCGCCGTAACAATCTCGATTGCCTGGTCGGCATGCGGGATCGCGCGCATCACATCTTCATTCAAGACGCGCACGCCACCGGAAGCGATGGCGCCGGCAGCCAGTTCCTCGAAACCGGGGACACCGAGTTTGCGTACGATAAAAACGTCCAGCGGCGCACGAAGCCGCTTTGCCACCTCGTTGGCAACAGGCACGCCGCCGCGTGGCAGGCCCAGCACAATCACGTCGTCGCGATCTGCATATTTCTCGAGCCTGTCTGCGAGTTGCTGGCCCGCTTCGGTTCGATTTGGAAAAGCTCGTTCCATGCGGCTAATCTCGCCGCTTTATCCTGCTGGGGCGAGCGCCTTCCTCTTGGAATTTCGCTTCTGCGCGCTGTGGCGCGTGTGCTAGAACACGGTTCTGAGTAGCGCCGCTTGTTAAAACTCTATGGTCAGCTGGCGGGATTCCGATTCGGCCAGGGTGGGGGACTCGGAAGTTCATAACGCTTCGTCTTTAGTTCTTCCTGCATCTCCTGAATCGCACGGTCGAGTTGCTGATCTTCCCCTTTGAATTCCTTCCCGGGATCGTTATCCACCACGATGTCGGGATCGACGCCACGACCTTCAATGATCCATTGTTTGCCGTCGGGCGAGTACGGAGCGAACTCCGGTTTGAAGAATTGGCCGCCATCGGCAAGCGGCAGCGATTCGCGAATTCCAATGACACCGCCCCATGTGCGTTTCCCGATCAATTTGCCAAGCCCAAGCGTTTTAAAGCGGTAGGGAAAAATATCGCCATCGGACGCAGAGAATTCGTTGGTTAACGTGACCATCGGGCCGACGAATGTTTGGGGTGGGTCGGTCTGGGGCATACTGTTGCGGGCCATTCCGACCATCACCAGCGCGCGCCGCAACCGCTCGATCACCAACGGTGAGACGAAACCGCCGCCGTTGCCACGAACATCGACGATCAGGGCGTGTTTACGAATTTGCGGAAAGTAGAGCTTGGTGAACTCGTTTAACCCGGGCTGACCCATATCGGGGATGTGCAGGTAACCGACTTCGCCACCAGTTTTTCTGTTAACGTAATCGATGTTCTTCTGCACCCAATCGAGGTAGTAAAGCGGCGCTTCATCCGCGATGGGGACGACGGTCACGTCGCGCGCCCCGGCGTCAGTCGGTTTGGAGTTCACGCGCAAGACTACTTGCTTGTCCGCGGTGCCTATCAGCGCGTCGTAAAGATTTGGCAACGTAGAGACCGGGCTGTTGTTGATCGCCAGAATGTAATCACCCGGTTTTACGTCCACGCCGATGTCGGTGAGCGGCGAACGGGTTTTCTTGTCCCAATTTTCTCCTGGCAAAATGCGTTCGATGCGGTACGCGCGTGTGGCTGGATCGCGCGAAAATTCCGCGCCGAGCAGGCCAAGTTTGACGCGTGGAGTGTCGGGGCGTTCACCGCCGCCGACGTAAGTGTGACCGTTATTCAATTCGCCGATGAGCTCGCCTAACAAGTAGGTAAGGTCATTGCGGTGATTCACAGACGGAAGCAACGCGGCATATTTGTCTCGCACCGCTTTCCAATCCACGCCGTTCATCGTGGGCGAAAAGAAGAAATCGCGCATTTGCCGCCAGCATTCGAAGTAGATTTGGTTCCACTCGGCATGCCGATCTAACTGCGCGTCCAGACCCTGAATCTTGTGTTCGTGGTCTTTGGTATCGAGCTTGTCCTTTGGGACGTCGACGATGGCGTAATCTTTTTTGATTTTCACCAGCATCTTTTTGCCATCGAACGTGATTTGGTAATTGTTCACGTCGCCTAGAACGGTCTCCTTGCGATCGTCCATGTTGTAAACGCAAAGGTGCGATTTCCTCTCTCTGTCTGGGAATCCTTCTTCGTCATCTTCGCCGACGTCATCCGCCGCGGTGCGGCGCAGATAGAAGATCCGCCCATCATCCAACATCCGGATGTTGCGATAATTTCCCGGGGTGATTTCCAGCCCAACGATCCGGTTCTGGATTCCATCGGTATCCACTTTCACAACGACCGGTTTCTTTGGCTTCTCTTCCGGTTTTTTTCCGGCTGGCGTTTCCTCCGGCTTTTTCGCTTCGGTTTCCTTGGCTTTTTCCTTTTGCCGTTTTTCCTCAGCCTTGCCGACTTCATCGCTCTTCGGCGCCAGCGGGTTCGCCGTTTCCTTGCCTAGTGTGACCAGATAAATGCGCTGCATGTCCCGATACACGTTTGCGAATTCTTGGTCGCCGAATGTCGGTTTGAAATCGCGCGCGGAAGCAAGCAGTAGATATTTGCCGTCGTCGCTGAAGACTGCTTCGCCGGAACCATACCAGCTATCGGTCACAGCAGTCTGTTGTTTGTTCGCGAGTGAGTAGAGGTAGACGCGCGACATCCCATTTTCCTCCGGACGTGCCCATGTGATCCACTGGCTGTCTGGCGACCACGCGTAACCTTCGATCTCGCCATATTTGTCCTGGTCAACCTGCGTGACGGCTTTGGTTGTTACATCGACGTAACGCAATCGCTGCAACCGATCGCTCCAAAGGAGTTTCTTGCTGTCGGGCGACCATTTCGGCGCGTAGTAATAGGTGTCGGAGCCACTCGTAATCTGTTGTGGTTCCCCCTTGCCGTCCTGGGAGCGAACGTAAAGTTCGTACTCGCCCGTCACATCGGAGCTGTAGGCGATCCATTTTCCGTCAGGCGACCACACCGCATCGCGCTCGTGTGCGCCGGAAGTCTTAGTCAGGTTGCGCGGGGTTCCGTTTTTCGCGGGCACAGAGAAAAGATCGCCGCGCGCGACTGTGATGGAACGCTCGCCATCCGGTGCCAAGTTCACCGACTCAATATGTTTGGCTGCATCGACAAACGCGGAGCGGCCGATCGCGAAATCTTCTTTGACCTCGATCGGCACGGGCGTTGCCTGACCGCTCGCGAGATCGTAACGCCAGATATACCCCGCCTGCTCGAAGACAATCGAGTCTTTGCCGATCGACGGGAACTTGATGTCGTAGTCTGTGAAGTGCGTGAGCTGCTTGGTTTCCTTTGTCGCAAGGTCGATTGCGAACAAATTCATCCGGTTGTCGCGGTCGGAGATGAAATAGATTTTGTTGTCCGGTCCCCACATCGGACAGATGTCCTGTGCGGGATTGGCCGTCAGATTTTCGGTAGCGCCGGTTTTGAAATCGTAAATCCAAATATCATCGGCCATGCCGCCGCGATAATGTTTCCAGGTGCGAAACTCGCGGAACACGCGGTTATAAGCCATCTTCGAATCATCCGGCGAAAATGAAACAAAACCGCCACGTGGCACCGGCAGCTGCTGCGGCAATTCCGCGTCGAGCCCGACAGCAAACAATGCCCCGATAAAGTCGTTGAACGACTTCATACGCGAACGGAAAACGACTATTGGCTTGGTGTTTTCCCATGCCATCACAAGGTTATTTGGGCCCATGCGGTCGGAGATGTCGTCCCGACCGAGTGTGGCCGAAGTCGTCAGACGTTTTGGCGCGCCGCCCTCGGCCGGCATCACGTAGACTTCCGTATTGCCGTCGTATTGCGAAGTGAAGGCGATCTGCTTTCCGTCCGGCGAGAAACGCGGAAACGAGCTGTAGCCAGGACCGCTCGTCAGGCGTCGTGCGATACCGCCGTCTTTGCCGACCGTATAAATCTCGCCGGCATAACAAAAGACGATTTGTGTATCGTTTGTTGTTGGGAACCGGAGCAGCCGGGTCGTGTCGGGTAGTTTCTGAGCAGAAACGGTTGTAATCGAAAGCAGACCGATCGCGGTTAGAAACAAAAGACCAAAAAACCGAGAAAACATATTCATAGAAAAGACATGAAGTGAGGAAACTGCCGTCGAACAAACGGGATGCAACTCCGATTTCTTTGCCTCAAAAACTTATCAGTCATAGAGTCAAGACGCTGCTCAAGGCGGATTTTGTCTAAGTAAGGGGTGAATATCTACGACTTGGAGAAACTTTCCCGGTTTCAATTGGCGATGGCGCTCAGGATTCTTGAACGAATAGATTTGAGACCGAGCTCTGCTGACTTATGCTGTGAGAGCCACCCGCGCAAACGCCGGGTCGATCATTACAAGGATGCAGGATGGCTAGGGAAGTAATGCTCCGCACCACGAAGGTTGGAATTTGCTCTTTGATTCTAGCCGCGATTTTCCAGACCGGCTTGCGCGCGCAAGCCGTGCCGGGTCTCGATGCGGTCCGGGTTGCTTCAGGTTTGACGCAACCGCTCTTCGTCACAGCGCCGCCCGGAGATTTCGGGCGACTATTTATTGTGCAGCAGAACGGCCAAATCCGAATTCTCAACCTGGCCACAGGGACGCTTAACCCAACTCCCTTTCTTATTGTCACCGGATTGATCACCGGAGGCGAGCAGGGGCTGCTCGGAATGGCGTTTGATCCAAATTACGCCGCAAATGGGAAGTTTTATCTCAATTTCACCGTTCCTGGTGGTGCGTTTGGTAATGGCGTGACGCACGTCTCGCAATTCAGCGTCTCGGCTAATCCTAATATTGCGGACCCTGGCAGTGAACGAATCGTCCTCACATTCGATCAACCACAAGCCAATCACAACGGAGGATGGATTGGCTTCAGTCCGCGGGCCGACGACGCGAACAATTTGTACATTGCGACTGGAGACGGCGGCGGCGGAAACGATCAGGGCCCCGGCCACATCGAACCGGGCGGTAATGCGCAAAGTTTAGCGACTTTGCTCGGCAAAATGCTCCGTATTCACATTAATTCCGCGACTGGGACCTATACAATTCCACCAAATAATCCTTTTGTCGGAGTGGCCGGAGCGCGTGGAGAAATCTTTGCGCTCGGATTGCGTAATCCATTCCGAAACAGCTTCGACCGCCAGACCGGCACGATGTTTATCGGCGATGTCGGGCAAAGCAGTCGCGAGGAGGTCGACGTCCAACGAACCACAAATCCTGGCGGTGGTGAAAATTACGGCTGGCGCGTTCGAGAAGGAAGCATTCAGAATCCGGCTTTTCCTGGAGTACCGACGCCGCCGGGCGCGGTAGATCCGATATTCGATTATCCACGGACGATCGGTCGAACCGTGATCGGCGGTTATATCTATCGCGGCCAGCAGATACCGAACTTGCGGGGCGTCTATGTTTTCGCTGATGCCTTCGGTCCGGATGCGGGCCCTGGCACCGGCCAAATATTTACTCTGAACTACAACGGCATCATTGCTTCAAACTTTCAGAACATTACTGCGCAACTTTTTCCGACGAGAGCGGGCGGCTTTGCGCTTGGTAATCCCTCCTCGTTAGGCGAAGATGCGAATGGCGAGCTTTACATTACCGACATCGGCAACGGGAGCGTTTTCAAAATCGTGGCGTCGGCTACGGGCGGAGGCGCAAGCAGGGCTGCAGTGCGCGATTTCAACAGCGACGGCCACCCGGACTATGTCCTTCAGAATGCCAACACGCGTCAAACGGCGATCTGGTATTTGAACAACAATGTGTTCGTTAGCGGTGCCTACGGTCCGACTCTTGCGGCTGGTTGGGCACTAAGGGCGCTCGCGGATTTTAATGTCGACAGCCATTCAGATTATGCGCTCTTCACTCCCAGCACGCGTCAAACGGCAATTTGGTATTTGTCCGGACCAACATTTATCGGAGGCGTTTATGGGCCGCCTCTTCCCAATGGATGGGAATTAGTGGGCGCTTCCGATTTTAACGGCGATAACAAACCTGATTATGTGCTTTACAACAATGGCACGCATCAGACAGCGGTCTGGTATCTGAACAATAACGTTCGCGTTGGCAGTGGCTACGGACCAACACTTCCCGACGGCTGGTCACTCGCCGCTGTAGCGGATTTTGATGGGGATGGTCACACAGATTATCTCTTATTCCATCCCAGTTCAGGCTACACAGCTATCGGTTATCTGTCTGGATTAACGCTTATCGGTGCTGCTTGGGGACCGATTCTTCCCAGCGGCTGGACGTTGGTAGCGACAACGGACTTTAACGGCGATGGCATGCCCGATTATGTCCTTTATAATCTCGCCACGCGCCAAACAGCCATTTGGTATCTGAGCAACAACGTTTTCCTCAGAAGTGCGTTAGGTCCAGCTCTCCCGCCAGGCTGGAGCTTGGTTGCGCAGTGAGCCAACCGATGGCGGAAGGGGTGGGATTCGAACCCACGGTGGGTTTCCCCACGCTCGATTTCGAGTCGAGTGCCTTAAACCGGACTCAGCCACCCTTCCTAAAGGGCAGAAGAAAGCGCCAAACGCCCAACATTCAACGTCGAATGTAACAAACAGCGTGAAGTCAGGGAGTACTGCGGACAATTCCCGTCATGCTAGATGGGTGTCTTGCTTGTTGCCTCCAGCCGTCGACGTGGACCTCTATCAGGGAGTCCAGATTCATCCTTTGCTTGGCAGACATGATTTTCAGCCTCACAGGCCAAAAATGTTACAATTTTAGTCTTGCCATGCCTTCCCACGGGGCTGCATATTGTATGTCCCAAGGACAGCCAACGCTATTACTTGTTGTTCACCAGGATTCACAACTTGTTTGCGCCGCTGTTCACAAGTATTCGCACCTTATTGAAAACTCAACCCCTCCCTCATCGCCATGATTCAACTAAAACCCGGAATTCCGCCTGCATCGCTTAAAGGACCATCTGAACCGGCTGCGCGCCGTAAGAGCAGAGCCGACAAAAAGAAAAAGACTGGCCTGCGTTTTGAGCGCGTGTTCAGCGACGGTGCTGTTGCGCCATTTGATCAAGTTGAATGGGAACGGCGCGTTGCGGAAATCACCGATGACAGCGGCAAAGTCATCTTCAAGCAGGAGGACATCGAAGTCCCGAAAAGCTGGAGCGCGCTCGCGACCAAAATAGCTGTCTCAAAATATTTTTACGGCGATATCGCAAACGGCACTGACCCATACAAAGGCGGACGGGAAACTTCGGTGCGGCAACTGATTCATCGCGTCACGCGCACGATTGCCGACTGGGGTCTTGCCGACGGCTACTTCGCAGATGCGGAAGCTGCCGAGGTTTTCTATGATGAGCTGACCTGGCTGTGCTTGAACCAGTACGGCGCGTTCAACTCGCCGGTCTGGTTCAACGTCGGTTTGTATCATCAATATGGTGTGGGCAAGGGTGCCGGCGCCGGCAATTATTTCTACAAGCGCGAGACCGGTAAAGCCGAGCGGGCCGCGTCGCAGTACGAGTATCCGCAGGGAAGCGCTTGTTTCATCCAGAGTGTGGAGGACACAATGGAAGACATCATGCGCCTGGCGACCAGTGAAGCGATGCTTTTCAAGTATGGCAGCGGTACTGGCACCGATCTCTCTTCGCTGAGGTCAACGAGAGAAAAATTGAGCGGTGGTGGAAAACCCAGCGGACCGCTCTCTTTCCTGAAAGTTTACGACCAGGTTGCGAATGTGGTGAAGAGCGGCGGAAAAACGCGACGCGCCGCGAAAATGAATACGCTCAAGGATTGGCACCCGGACATCGAAGAGTTCATCGACGCGAAACAGAAGGAAGAAAAGAAAGCGTGGGCGCTGATCGAGCAAGGTTACGACGGTAGCTACAATGGTGATGCATACGGCTCGGTCATGTATCAGAACGAAAATGTGAGTGTCCGGGTAAGCGATGAATTCATGGAATCGGCGCTGGAAGGCCGGGAGTGGTGGACGCACCGTGTAACGGACGGCAAACCCTGCGAACGCAAAGATGCGCGTGATCTGCTGCGCAAGATTGCCGAGGGAACATACATCTGTGGCGATCCGGGAATGCAGTTCGATTCCACGATCCACAAATGGCACACCTGCAAAGGCACGGGCCGTCAAAATTCCACAAACCCGTGCTCGGAATATCTCTTCCTCGACAACACCGCGTGCAATTTGGCTTCGCTGAATTTGATGAAGTTTAAGACTGTGGACGGCGACTTTGATGTCGAGCGTTTCAAGTCAGCGGTGCGCATCTTCATCACCGCGCAGGAGATCATCGTCGATAACGCAAGTTATCCGATCAAAGAAATCGCGGAAAACTCACACATTTTCCGCACGCTAGGACTGGGTTATGCAAACCTTGGGTCGCTCATCATGAGCTACGGTTTCGGTTACGATAGCGTGGAAGGCCGGGCACTCTGTGGGGCAATCACCGCCATCATGACCGGCGAAGCTTACGAACAAAGCGCACGATTGGCGCGGACGATGGCGCCATTTCCCGGTTATCGTGATGCGCATGCCTGTGGCGTGCCGAAACCAGTCGCCAAGGACAACGTCGCGTCGATGCTGGAAGTCATTGAGTTGCATCGTGATGCAGTGCGTGAAATCTCCGATGCGAAGGAGTTCGCGCATTTGAAGGAAGAAGCAGCGAAAGTTTGGAACAGCGCTGCTGAACTTGGGCAGCGCTACGGTTATCGTAACGCGCAGGTTACTGTGCTTGCGCCGACGGGCACGATCAGTTTCCTGATGGATTGCGACACAACAGGAATCGAACCGGACATCGCGCTGGTGAAATACAAACTGCTCGCGGGCGGCGGAATGCTGAAAATTGTCAACCAGACCATCAAACCTGCTCTGGAGAAACTGGGTTACAATTCCGAAGAGATCGAACGCATCGTCGCGCACATCGATGCTTTCGATACTATCGAGGATGTCACTGACACTGATGGCTCGACAATTTCATCCGGATTGAAACCGGAGCACTTGCCGGTCTTTGATTGCGCGTTCAAGCCATTTAAAGGCGAGCGCAGTCTCAATTACTGGGCGCACCTGCGGATGATGGCTGCTGCGCAACCGTTCCTCAGCGGCGCAATTTCAAAGACCGTCAATATGCCGGAAACCGCCACAGTGGATGACATCATGACCACCTACGTCGAAGGATGGCGACTTGGTTTGAAATCGGTGGCGATTTACCGCGAGGGCTCGAAGCGGTCTGCGCCGCTGAACACACGAAAGACCAAAGACATGGGTACTGTAGCCGCCGACGCTGACGACGGAACGCCCGATGCCACTGGTACCGATCTGCTTCAAAACCATATTCTCGAATTGGAACAGGAAGTGGCGTCGTTGCGCAGCCTGGTCGATCAGCCGGTGCGTCACCGCATGACCGACACGCGCATGTCGCTCACCCACAAGTTCGAGATTGCTGGTCACGAAGGGTACATCACTGTCGGCCTCTACGCCGACGGCCAGCCGGGCGAGCTTTTCATCACCATGTCCAAAGAAGGCAGCACCATCGGCGGATTGATGGACACAGTGGGCACGCTAACTTCCATCGCTCTCCAGTACGGCGTGCCGCTAGAAAGCCTGGTGAAGAAGTTTGCCTACCAGCGATTTGAACCCAGCGGGTTCACAAAGAATCCCGATATCCGCCATGCCACCAGCATTGCTGATTACGTGTTCCGCTGGCTGGGTTGCCAGTTCATCAAAGGATATAAGGAAGCGACTTCGCCCAACCGAGGCCAACCCGATCTGCCGCTGAAGGAAATTGCCGAGATCGAAAAGAAAGCTGTGAACCGCCCAGTCTCGGATTTGGCGCGCACCGCTGAGAAAGAAATGATCGACGTCATCACGAATCATCCGCCTGGCGATTCCGAATCTGGCCGGCAGAATGGAAACGGCAATGGTCACACCGACCGTGTCACGGTGGCCCTTGGCAGCGTATTTATGGGAATCACCTGTTCGGTTTGCGGCAGCGACAAAGTAATTCGTGCCGGGGCGTGCGGCGTTTGCACTGAATGCGGCACCAGTCAGGGGTGTAGCTGACAGCGAAGCGCCGGCACAAAGCGTTTACAACATCTA
The DNA here is from genome assembly GCA_046734635.1 of Verrucomicrobiota bacterium. Classification (GTDB taxonomy): domain Bacteria; phylum Verrucomicrobiota; class Verrucomicrobiia; order Chthoniobacterales; family UBA10450; genus Udaeobacter. The sequence goes on along the minus strand of JBKPRQ010000131.1, from coordinate 11,437 downwards.
AATTTTCAGGTTGCGCCGCTGCAAACGCAGCGGCCGGTTGCATCGGGTTTTCGATCGTCGGAATCCCACGGATTTATGACGATGACGTGCAATATACAGCGCCCGATTGGACAGGCGCGCGCGCATGGCTACAATGCGTCGCCCGTTTTTCTAAAGACAACCTAAATGAATAAGCTCGACGCCCAGCGACAGAAAGAAATCCAGCAAGCTGAAGAACTGCTTTTTGCAGGCCCGCAGGCGCTTGGTTTTGCCAAGGGCCTTTTCCAGGGACATTTCGTTGCTGATTGGGTGATGCCATATCCGCGCGTTGCGGCGACGGAACAGGGCGAATTAGACGGAACTCTCGTCGAGCTTCGCCAATTCCTGGACGGGCATCTCGATCCTGCGGAGATCGATCGGAACGCGGATATACCGCGCAGCGTGATTGATGGCCTCGGCCGTGTCGGCGTACTCGGCATGACTGCGCCGAAGGAATATGGCGGGCGTGGATTCTCGCAAATGGCCAACTGCCAAATCCTGGAAGAGATCGGTCGCCGCTGTGCATCAACATCGGTTTTTGTGAATGCGCATCACTCGATTGGAATTCGCGCGTTATTGCTCTTTGGAACCCACGAACAAAAACAGCGATGGCTTCCAAAATTGTCGAGCGGCGAGCAGTTGGGTGCATTTGCGTTGACCGAAAAGGAAGCCGGATCGGATGCAGCAAACGTACAAATGCAGGCTCGGCCCAGTGAAGATGGTTCTCATTTCATTCTGAACGGTGAAAAACGCTACATCACCAATGCGGCGATCGCAGATGTGTTGACGGTGATGGCTCGAACGCCAGTGCCCGGATCGGATAAGACCGCGGTCACAGCATTTCTGGTTACGCCGGACATGTCCGGGTTCGAAATGATCGAGGCGCGCATGCCGAAGATGGGAATTCGCGGCACGGCGACTGGCCGATTCGCGCTCCGGGACGTCAAAGTTCCGAAGGAAAATATTCTGGGCCCGCCCGGCAAGGGTCTGAAAGTAGCGCTGACCGTTCTCGATTTCGGACGTACGACATTCGGCGCCTGTTGTACCGGCGCGGCCAAAACTTGTTTGCGCCTGGCGATTGAACACGCAAACACGCGCAAACAGTTCAACAAAACGCTCGGTAATTTTCATCTGGTCCAAAAGAAAATCGCGCGTATCGCGGCGGATGCTTACGCGATGGAAGCGATGACGACGATCACGGCGTCGCTGATTGATCGCGGCCTTGAGGATTACATGCTCGAGACAGCAATGCTCAAAGTGTTCACGACGGAGCGGCTATGGGAGTGCATCAACGACGTGTTTCAGATTTATGGTGGCTCGGCGTACTTTGTCGATCGTCCGCTGGAAAGAATGATGCGCGACGCGCGCATTAACCAGATCGGCGAAGGCGCGAACGAAGTGCTGACTTCGTTTATCGCGCTGGTGGGGATGCGCGGACCGGGCATGGAGTTCAAGGAAATTTACGACACGATGATGAAACCGACACGCGAGCAGGGCTTCGCAAAAGCGTGGACCGCTGGCAAGCATCGGCTCGGTGCTACCGTGCGAGTTCCGGAGATCCCGGTGCACAGCCCTGAGATGCGTTGGTTTGCCAATCAGCTCGGCCGTCTAATCTGGCGTTTCAATGTCGCTGTAAATCGCGCGCTGATCACTTACCGTGAGCCGATTCTGGATATGCAGCTTGTCCAGGAGCGGATTGCAAACGCGGTGATGGACCTTTTTGCCGCAACCTGCGTGCTTAGCCGCCACGATGCCGAGCTTCAGTTTGCGCAACGAAATGGAAATTCATCGACCCCAGAGCGGTTCGCTGCCGATTTGTTTTTACGTCAGTCGTTTCGGCGGATTCGCCATTTCCTTGCCGGACTGACGAATAATGACGATAAATCCGTGCTCGCGACTGCAAACTCCATCTTGGGTAAGCCAGGCGACTAACTCCGAACACATTCGCGAGTAAAATTTGGCTGCGCGCATTTACACCGATAAAGACGCCAATCTCCGCTGGCTGAAGGGAAAAACATGCGCAGTGATCGGGTTCGGCGCGCAAGGTCGAGCACACGCTCTCAATCTTCAAGACAGCGGGATTAAAGTAATTGTTGGGCTCTATCCAGGTAGTAAATCACGCGCTCGCGCCAGGCGCAGCGGTGTCGAAGTTCTCGATACGGCCCAAGCCACGCAGCGCGGAGACATCGTTTTTCTTGCGCTTCCAGACAGCGCGATGCCGCGAATTTATCCTGAACAGGTCGCGCCGAATTTGCGATCTGGCCAAACACTACTCTTCGCGCACGGCTTTGCGATTCATTATCGCACCGTCGTTCCCCGGAGAGATGTAGACGTTATCATGGTGGCGCCGAAAGGCCTGGGTCCAATGGTGCGTCGCGAGTTTCTGCGAGGACGCGGCGCGCCCGGTTTGATTGCAATTCATCAAAACCTCAGCAAGCGCGCAAAGCAAACCGCGCTGGCCTGGGCTAAGGGAATCGGTTGCACTCGTGCCGGTGTAATCGAGACAACTTTTCGCGAGGAGACGGAGACCGACCTTTTTGGTGAGCAGGCGGTCCTTTGCGGTGGCACAAGCGCGCTTATTCGCGCGGGTTTCGATACGCTCGTTCGGGCCGGCTATCCGCCTGAGCTGGCGTACTTCGAATGTCTCCACGAACTCAAGTTCATTGTCGATCTCATTTACGAAGCGGGAATCTCAGGCATGCGCAAATTGATTTCCGATACCGCCAAATGGGGCGAGCTAACGGTTGGGTCGAAAATCGTCGATCAAACCGTCCAAAAACGGATGAGATCGGTGTTGAAAACGATCCGCTCTGGTCAATTTGCGCGTGAATTCATTCGAGAAATGAAACCGCCCAGCACGCGCTACACGCACTTGCTGCGCGCTGCCGAAAAGCATCCAATCGAAAAGGTGGGCGCGCGACTGCGCGGAATGATGGCCTGGCGCGCAAAAATATAAATCTACGTCCGCGCTGCCGGACCGGCAGCACGCTATGACCGGCGAAATCGTCGGAGTTTCAGGTTATTGCCCGTTACGGTGGCCTAAAATATCCAGCGCGCCATGAGTGGTCGGAATTGCAGCGACCCGGTCGCAAGGTTGCGGGATGCGGGAGCCACCACTCACAGTGTAGCACATTTTCTTTGAGGTCTTGATGACCTGCTGTGGTTGTGGCCGGAGCACGACGTTCTTGCTCGGATCAGCAGCAGCCGATGCGCAAAACGCGAGCGCAAGCACGACGCTCGCGCATCGGACCGACCAGCCGCCCAGGCGGCTTGGTCTGCCTACTGTTTTCACGCCCCAATTGTGATACCGCTTTCAACTTCGTGCAAGCTTGATCGCCGTCGTTTTGAGACAAAAAACCGAGATTTTAGGCCGCCGCGCTCCCTGCGATTAGTCCGTCCAAAGAAAATGTTCCAGCCGAAGATTCGTAAGACGCGCTTTTGCTTCTTCACTCCGGCTACCGCCAGCTGCAGCGAGTTTCTCATAAATGGCGGCCGCAGATTCCCACTTCGAATCTTCCTCCAACAGCCGAGCGGCGTTAAACCCGGCCTTGTAATACCAGAAGAGTTCGCGACGCCGATCTGGGCGCGCGTCTTCCTCCAAAATCTTGTAAAACGTTGCGAGCGCATTGGCGCGATCGCTTTTCTTCTCCAGGCACAGTCCCTTCTTAAAGAGGGCCTGGTTGCGCCAGTGAATCGGCTCATCCTTGTCCGATGCGAGTTGATCGTAGATTTCGATCGCGCGCTGATAATTGTTCGGATCGGTTGCGCCCATCTCTAAGAAAATGTCGCCCTTGCCGCAAAGCGCTTCGCGTTTTTCGGCGGGACCGGCATCACTCTTTAATACCTCATCGTACAAGGCGAGAGCGTCCGTGGGTTTGCCAAGCTTGCGCTCAATCACAGCCTGCTCGTTGCGCGCTGCCCATCGCAGCGAACCGTTCTGCCGCACCACCTGATCAAACAGAACAATCGCGCGGTCCAGCGAATGTTCGCCCATGCTGGACATTGCTGACTCCGCCGCGAAGAAGAGGGCTTTTTCTCCAAGCGAGTTATTGGGAGTCTGTTGCGCGATGAGTTCAAACTGCGTCTGTGCGTTGGCAAAATCCTGGCGTCGGTAATAAAGCTCAGCCAATTTCATTCGAACTTCTGGAGCGAACGGCGAGGCTCCGTGTTGTTCGAGGAACCGCTTCGCCAGCTCAATCACTTTTGCTTCATTGTCGCCGGCTGATTCCTCAATCCAGATGTTGAGATAGTCGCCGCGTTCCGCCGCTGCCGGCGTTGGCGACTCAGCTGCGCGAGTCAGATACTTGCGCGCTTCGTCGAGGCGCGGTGGCGAGGCATGAAAGGCCAGTTCGGCCAGACTGACCAGGGCTTCCGACACGCGAGGATTTTTCGGGAAATCATGAATGAATTGTTGCAGCGATCCCGCTGCTTTTTCGTCGCCCTTTGCCGCTTGCACCAGGCCTTCCTCCAATCGCAAATCGGCACGCGCTTCTTCGTCGCCACCCATTTTTTCCAAATCGCCGTAGTCTGCTAGGAACCGTGTGTGATCGCCGAGTTGGAGCCAGCCGGTGGACGCATTGAAAAGAGCAATCTTTGCCCACGGCGAACCAGAACGCGCAATTTGTTCAAAATCTCCGGAAGCCCTGCCAAATCGTCTCGCAAGGTATTGGGCCTGGGCGGATAGAAAATCGATTTGGGTCAACAAAGACGGCGTAGGATGAAATGAGCGCGCATCGCCTAAAATCGCAATCGCCTCATCGAAGTGCTTGTCCTCGACTTCAAATTGCGCAAACTCGAGTAATGCGGGCGCGATCGCCTGAGATTTTACGCCGGTGTGGAGAAGATCGGTAAACAATTGTCGAGCGCGCTCCCTGCGCCCTGCACGAATTTCGAAACGCGCGAGATACCATCGTGCGAGTGTTCGTCGCGGCTGTTCCGGACTGCGCACCCATCTCTCCAGTTCGTTGCGCGATGGCTTGTGTTCCGCTCTGTACAACTCATCGAGTCTTGCGAAGAGAACGGGAAGTTCCGGGTCCGCCGGGTGGCGGTCAATAAACTGCTCGATAACATCGTCTGCGATTTCCGGCGTTTTGAGCTGCGCTTGCGCTTCCGCAATACCGAACACTGCCGCGATCAGCGTGGAGTGCGCTGCTCCTTCCGGTCTTTTCAAGATACCCTGAAAAATGCCGATCGCTCTTTCAGGTCGCCGCTGGATTAGTTCCAGACGCCCCCGCAATACCCGGCGTTCTCTTCGTTCCGCCACCGACGTCGGTTGCATCTCTTCTAGAAGACGGCGCGCGCCGGTAGCATCGGCTGTTTCAATGTACAATTCCGCTGCCCGTAATTGCGCTCGTGTTGCCCATTCCTTGTCATGAATGAGAAGAGCCAATTTTTTCAGCGCTTCGCCGCGTCTTCCCAATGCGCGAAGCATTTCCGCTGCGCCAAACGTTGCTGCATTGCGAAAGGGTGACCGATCGTCGCCAGCCAGTTGTTCGTACAATGGCAGTGCTTCGGCCCATCGACGCAGGCTGGCGAAAGCCTGTGCGCGCCAAAACTTTGCCCAGGGCAGATCGCGTACCCGGATATCCGACAACAAAACGAGAGCATTCTCCGGCTGCTTTGCAGCTATTTGCGCTTCGGCAAGTTTCTCCACGACCGTGCGCCGCTCGACTTCGGAGAGATTGTTATTCAACAACGCCTGCAACCGTACGATTGCTATTTCCGGCACCCCTTCGGTGATTGGCGAGCCAGCTTCGGCAAGCTCACTGGAAATATCGGCGTGGGCGATTTGTGCGACCAGGGTCAGTACACAAATCAATCCTGCGCGTCTCATGTAACTCATGCGTTCTTCAATGAGAGCCGCAGATATTGTCCCGTAAAGCTGCCTGACATCTCGGCAATCTTCTCTGGTGGCCCTTCTCCGACGATCTCACCGCCACCCTCCCCGCCTTCGGGACCCAGATCAATGATCCAGTCCGCGCACTTGATCATCTCCAAATTATGTTCAATCACGATCACCGTGTTACCTGCGTTGCGCAGCTTCATTAAGACTTGCAGCAATTTTTCGATATCGGCGAAATGCAATCCGGTCGTCGGTTCATCGAGGATATACAGCGTGCGACCGGTTGCCTTTTTCGCAAGCTCCGTGGCCAGTTTTACGCGTTGAGCTTCTCCGCCGGAAAGCGTTGTTCCGGCCTGGCCAAGTCGCAGATAACCCAGCCCCACATCCAACAATGAATCTAACTTTTCTGAAATGCTGGGCACATTTCGGAAAAAACGAGCTGCTTCATCCACGGTCAGATCAAGGACATCGGCAATGTGCTTGCCTTTGTAAGTGATCTCTAGCGTTTCACGATTATAGCGCTTGCCATGGCACACCTCGCATTCCACATAAACGTCGGGCAGAAAATGCATCTCAATTTTGATTAGCCCATCGCCTTCGCAATTTTCGCAACGACCGCCTTTAACGTTGAAGCTGAAACGTCCCGCGTCGTAACCGCGCACGCGTGCCGCGGGCAATTGACTGAACAATTCGCGAATCGGAGTGAACGCGCCCGTGTAGGTCACCGGATTCGACCGTGGCGTTCGGCCAATAGGGCTTTGGTCGATCACAATTGCCTTGTCGATTTGTTCGACTCCGCGAATTGCTCGATGAGCGCCCGGTTTTTCCTTCGCATTATGAAAGCGTCGAAACAGGGCACGTCGGAGAATATCATCCACCAAAGTAGACTTACCGCTGCCGGAAACCCCGGTAACACAAGTAAAACAACCGAGCGGGAACGAGACAGTAATGTTTTTCAAATTGTTTTCGCTCGCCTCGACCAATGTGAGCCAGCCTTCGGATTCGTCGGTTGATCGCGGTTTGGCGCGCTGTTTGGGAACGGAAATTCGGGCGCGGCCGGAAAGGTAATCTGCAGTCAGGGAATTCTTCGAGCGCAGAACGTCTTCGAGCTTGCCTTGTGCAACAATTTCGCCGCCACGCGGACCGGCGCCTGGACCAAGATCGACGATGTGATCTGCGGCGCGTATCGTTTCTTCGTCGTGCTCGACCACAATGACGGAATTGCCGAGATCACGAAGGCGAAAGAGCGTTCTCAACAGCCGCGCGTTGTCGCGCTGATGCAGTCCGATGCTTGGTTCATCCAGGATGTACAGGACGCCCGCCAGCCCGGAACCGATCTGCGTCGCCAATCGGATTCGTTGCGCTTCACCGCCGGAAAGCGTTCCGCTCTGGCGATTGAGTGTGAGATAACCGAGACCAACCTCGACTAGAAATTGCAAGCGGGATTGAATTTCGCGCACAACATCGCGGACGATGGCGCGCTGCTGCGTCGTCAGATCGAGCGCATCAATAAAGCGTGCGGCAGCTTGAGTCGTGAGTTGACTGAGTTGGTGAATGTTCAACTCACGTGCGTGCCGATCCTTTATGGTGACCGCCAGGATTTCTGGTTTGAGCCTTGCACCCTTGCATACTTTGCATGGTTCGGACGTCATGAACGATCGAATACGATTGCGGGTGAATTCACTTTGAGTGTGCTCGTATAGGCGCTGCATCTGCGGTACCAGTCCTTCGAACGGTTTCGCAACTTTCGCTTCACCATTGTCGCTGAACCCCATTTCGATCGGTGTTCCATTCGTGCCGAAGTAAAGGGCGCGCTTGAATTGGTCTGGCAAATCGCTGAAAGGCAGGTCTTCATCGATATGAAAGTGCTTCACGAGCGCCTTTTGCAGGTGTCGATAGTAGGCCTGCATTCGCTTTGTCCCACGCCGCCAGGGCGTGATCGCGCCTTCGGCCAGAGTCTTTCCAGGGTCTGAAATCATCAGCTCTGGATCGCAAACCAGCTGAGTGCCAAGTCCATGACAAGCCGGACATGCTCCGAGGTGGCTGTTGAAGGAAAAATGTCTTGGGGTTAGCTCGCCGATTCTAAATCCAGTCGCCGCGTTTCCGTAATCGGTCGAGTAACGCAGTTCGTCCCATACCTCTTCGGATTGGGTGTTGGGCAGTTGTTTCAAAACAACGACGCGGTTCCCACCCCATTTGAGCGCGGTCTCAATCGAATCGGTAAGACGGATGCGAATGCCGTCGCGGACGACCAACCGATCTACCACGGCGTCGATTGTGTGCTGTTCGTTCTTGTTAAGCCGGATTCGTTCGGAGCGATCCAACTCCATAATCTCACCGTCAATCCGCGCCCGCACGAATCCTTCGCGTCTGATCTTTTCTATTATATCCCGAAACTCTCCCGGCTGATTCTCAATGAGGGGTGCCAGTAAAATGATTTTCGATTCCGGCTCGTAACCAAGGATCTGATCGACAATTTGCTGGGGCGTTTGCCGGGTCAATGGCTGGCCCGTCAGCGGATCGTGCGGCTGGCCTATGGCCGAAAAGAGAACCCGTAGATAGTCGTAGATTTCGGTCGTGGTCGCGATCGTAGATCGCGGATTCGCGCCCGCGCTGCGCTGTTCGATGGCAATGGCGGGCGAAAGCCCCTGGATGAAATCCACGTTTGGCTTTTCCATTCGATCGAGAAATTGCCGGGCATAAGCCGAGAGGCTTTCGACGTACCGGCGTTGACCTTCGGCATAAAGAGTGTCAAAGGCCAGGGACGATTTCCCCGAACCACTTAAACCGGTAATAACAACCAGTTTTTCCCGCGGAATTTCCACGTGAAGGTTCTTGAGATTGTGCTGGCGGGCACCGCTAATTTTAATGACTTGCGCAGGCATTCTGACGAGGAATGTCGAACCTATTAGTCAAACACAGCTGCGCGCTTTTCTCCAGCAAAATTGCCGTGAGACTAGCAGGTGATTGCTCTCAAGACGGAACGTGGCGAGTAAATCTAGGAACCGCAGTTAGCAAACCCTTGTTCGCTCCGTATTCACTGAGTTGAAGTGAGTCTCAAAATCACAGCTGCGTTCGTGGTGGCCTCGGCTGGCACCCACCGATAACCAGGCACATTCGGCAATCGTGACGCCTTTTCATCCAGTTCCTTGGTTGAAATGAACAGCGCGTAAACTGGAATGGATCGGTTTAAGTTAAGTTCGGCTAGCGTAACCGCTTTCGCGTCATCGTAATCCACAACGTGTCTCCATGGGATGAATCTTTTCCCATCAAGAGGAGCCGCCACAAATTCAGGCGGGAAAAGAGCATTCAGATAAACTGAACTAATATCTGAAAAGACCAGTCCACGAGTTTGCCCGACGCTCTCGATGAAATGTCGTTGCGCGTTAAACTCGGGTGATTGGCGGGGGCGGGTGCTGGAGTGAAGAGCTTCCCAACTCTGGAATCGATCCGCTTTCAGTCGGGGATCGATCGAGCGCGAAGGATAACCCAGAGAAGCCGCGGCAAACAACACCAAGATTGCCAGAGAAGCGATAGTTCGTTTTGGCCAAACGAGATTTTCTACTGCCCACGTCACAGGTAAAACGGCAACTGCGACTAAGAGCATTAGGAGCGGCAGATAATACCCCAGGTAGTTGACCGGGAACAGACTGATGGTCAGCGCAAAGAAACTCAATCCGGCTGCAAAAACGCAGATAACGGACCTGTTGAGTCGGATAAAGAATACTCCCACACAAGCTAAAAGGATAAATGCGGGAACAAAACAGGTGCCGGTGCCGAAGAGATTGAGAGCAGTGAACTTCTGCGGACGAATAGCGAACTCCCGCCAAAGGATCGCAAGATTGTCTGGGATATATCGCCAGGAAAAAACCGGGACCTTTGCTAATACTGGTTTGAGGTAATAGCTGTATCCTGTGTGAAATGGCGAATGAAACTGAATCGTATTTAGCACCAGCAGCGGGCTGGCTGCCAGAGCGAAAACAATTGGAAGTGCAAGACAATGTAGAAGCCAGCGCACGCGCGCTCCTTTCGCTGGGAATAGAGCCATGGCCAACAACAGCGGCGCGAAGAAGAACGACTGTAAGCGAATGTTTACCGAAAGTCCGAGAAACACTGCCGACAGATAGATTTGCCAACGGCGTTCCTCCTTCAGACCCAGGTATGCAAACACAAATGCCAGGGCCACGAATGCCGAGGCGCTGATGTCGCTCAATGGCGAGCGACAGAAAGTGAAAAAACCGGGTAGCGTGGCAAGCAACAACGCTGCAAATCCGCCAGTTAGCGGCATGGCTAGATAAAGATAAAACCCGAATACACTGAAGAGCAGCAGCAAGCCGATCGTTTGATTTGTCCTGAACGGCGCAAGGATGGAATCTGCTTCTGGAAGGACCTTAAGCCAGGGAAGCATCAGCGCCGGATATCCAGCAGGCCACAGCGATGGCATTTTGTCGTAACCGATTTGTACCGAAGGCATCTCATATCTCAGTAGAGCCTTTGCCTGCGCAAAGTAGTGCGCCGGATCTGACGTACCGAGATCAAGCAGGTTGGTGTTGCGATAATCGATTCTCAGCACGGAAAAGTAATAGAATACCAATGCGCAAAAAAGCAGTAGCCCGCCCATCAAGGTTTGTGTGGTCGCGAAATTTCGATTATTGCGCATTTAGGAGTTTGTGCCGGATTCCCGTTAGGGAAGAGGATTACGGTAATCTGCCCAAATGTTCTCGCGGAGTTTCTCGCGATAGCAGGTCCATGTCCGCATCCACCATGATCTTGACCAATTTGTGGAAGCTCACTTTGGGTTCCCAACCAAAAATTCTTTTCGCTTTGGAGGAGTCCCCCATCAGAATGTCCACTTCTGCCGGTCGTTCGTAACGCGGGTCGTATTTCACGTATTTTTTCCAATCGAGATCGACATGGGCAAAGGCGGCTTCGGTGAATTCGCGCACAGTATGTGTTTCGCCAGTCGCGATCACGAAATCGTCCCCCTTATCTTGTTGTAGAATTCGCCACATCGCCTCGACGTACTCCGGCGCGTAACCCCAGTCGCGTTTCGCATCCAGATTTCCCAAGAATAGCTCGTGTTGCAGGCCGTGCTTGATCGCCGCGACGGCACGTGAAATTTTGCGCGTCACAAAGATTTCGCCCCGCCGCGGGCTTTCGTGGTTAAACAAAATGCCGTTGCTGGCACGTAGGCCGTAACTTTCGCGGTAATTCACCGTTGCCCAATAAGAAAAAACTTTGGACACGCCGTATGGACTGCGTGGCCAGAACGGCGTCCTTTCGGTCTGCGGAACCTCCTGGGCTTTGCCATACATCTCGCTGCTGGAAGCTTGGTAAAAGCGCGAGCGAATTCCGGTCTCACGAATCGCCTCGAGAATTCGGATCGTGCCAACGCCGGTGATGTCCGCAGTGTATTCGGGAATGTCGAAGCTCACGCGGACATGGCTCTGCGCGCCGAGATGATAAATCTCATCCGGCTTCAAATCGTAAAGAAGCTTGACCAAATTAACTGAATCGCTCAGATCGCCATAATGCAAAAATAGCCGCACGCCGTTGATGTGCGGATCGGCATACAAG
>JBKPRQ010000130.1:0-3632 GCA_046734635.1 Verrucomicrobiota bacterium | reverse complement strand
GAGGATCGCGGCGTCTTTGACCGGAATACTTTGTTGATAATAGAAGCGATTGGCCACCCAACCACGCAACGCTTCCTGCGAAAGCCGGCCTTCGTTCATCGCGACGTGAAACGGATGTTTGTCGTGATAAGCGCGAGCGCCGATCGCGCGCAAATTCTCAAGAAAAGTTTCGCGGTCCCAGAGTACCGTAGTCATATGACGATTTCCAATCCGTCGCGCGCGATCTCAATTCCTGATTGCTTCACATGAGCGCGTTCCCGGGAACTGGGCATAAGAATCGGGTTTGTGTTGTTGATGTGGGTGTAAATCTTCCGGCGCGCTGGCGATTGATGCAAGAAATCGAGGCTGCCGTCGCTGATGGGCAGATGGTTCATCTGTCGCGCGCTACGGGCGCCCGGTCGAATAGCGGCCAGTTCGCGGTCGCTCCAGAATGTGCCATCGAACAGAACGACGTCGGACCCGTGAACAGTATTTCGCAATTCATCCGTCAGTTCGCCGACACTTGGCGCGAATAGTGCAGTTGTTCCGGACGAATCGTCCCGAAATTGAAAGGCGATGCTCCTGGGCAGTTCAATCGCTCTAAAGGAGACGGTGCCGCTCAGCGTTTGAAATTCAGGGTTCGTCTTGCGCCATTCGATTCCGCAGAACCGCGCAAGGACGTCATCGAGCCAGGCGAGTGCGGCTCGCGTTTCGTCTGCTGCATAAACGACCAGCGGCATATCCTGTTCTCGCAGGAGCATTAGACCCAGCGCGTGATCGATATCGGCATTTGTCAAAAGAACACCTGCAACCGGAGTGTTGCGAGGCGAATCACGGCGCGGCTGCAACCGCGGCATACTTTCGATTTGCCGGTTCAAATCGGGCGAGGCGTTGATCAGAAACCACCGGTGAAAACCTTCAGAGTCGCTGCTGATGGCGATGCTCGATTGCGTCTGTGGCGTAATTTTTCCAGTACGCGCGGCTGCGCAGTTCGCACAGGCACAATTCCATTGTGGCAGGCCGCCGCCGGCTGCGCTGCCTAGAATATGGATGCGAATCAATCCGGAGTTTTCGGAGTCAGATAATTACGTTCGATCAAACTGCGCCTGCGTAACAGGTGCACTCGAAAAAGATCGGAACGGTTTTCAGCGTCGGCTTGACCCACCGTTTCTTTGTTCGTCTCATAAATCCCATTCGTAATTCCAGTTGTCACTTCATTCTACGGAAACGTTGGAACGAAGTTCCCAGTGTGATAAGGCATGCCGGGCCTACCGGTCAAATTATTTTTTGATAAAGCTGATGTCGCCACTGCGTTCGACGCGCGCGAGCCGGACTCTCGACAGATCATCGATGTTGCCGTGGAGACGCATGTCCTCCTCTAAATCATGGGTGGAGACGTGGTTACGCCGCATCGTCTCAAAGTCGCATTGTCCGTCGCGCACAATGATGTCGGGCTTGCCTTTCACCAAAATTCCGAACGCATGCGAATAAAATGCCAGATGGGCGAAGAGGCGATGCAGCAGGACTAAGACAACGCCTCCGCCAATTGTGGCAAAAAAGGCCGCCGAACCGTTGATTGCGCGGGAAAGCACCGAGGCAAGAATTACCAATAACACGGCGTCGAATGGTGTTTTGTGGGAGAGCGAACGCTTATGCCCAAGTCGGACCATAGCTAGCGTCGCAACGAATACGATGATGCCGCGCAGGGAGATTTGAACAAACGTCAAGTCTCTTGGTTCCACGCTTAAGCCAAGCAAAGTTTCAAAAGAGTTCCAAAATGCATTCATAGGTACAATTCTATCGCCGCAAAAAAGCCAGGTCGAGCACGTGCCGACTTTAGTACTGCTTGCACGAGAAAGCATCGCGTGGCATAGGACGAACCGCTTGCCCGGTTGGAACCGGCGGAGCACATATAAATTATGCCGACAGCCCCACCTCCTTCTCGCGATGTTGCGCTGGAAACGCGCTTCTTTTTGGAGCGCTTCAAGAAAGAGATCATAACGGTGCTGATCGTCGCCTTGGTCGGTGTCATCGCCTTTACTGGTTACCGTTATTATTCCGACCGGCGAGCAGCGGCGGCGTCCGCTTCGTTGGCGAGTGCGAAAACTGCTCAGGAATATCAACAGGTGATCGATCGCTACCCAAACAGCGCAGCAGCCGCTGATGCTTACTTGTTACTCGCTGAAGCTCTGCGGAGTGAAAAGAAATTTACTGAGGCGAACAGGACGCTTCAGACTTTTATCGATAAGTTTCCTCAAAACGAATTCCTCAGCACGGCGCGAATGGCGATGGCCGCAAACCTGGAGTCGATGGGAAAAAGCGATGAAGCGCTGGCAGCTTATCAGCAGATCTCAACAACATATCCGAACAGTTACAACGCGCCGCTGGCTTTGCTGTCGCAAGTGTACATCCTAAAGGAAAAAAATAAGAGCGACGAAGCCCGCCGCATCTGCGAAACCATTCTCACGCAATATCGAACGAGCTTTTGGGCCGGCGAAGCCATGCAGGAATTGCGGTTACTCAAACCGAGTAGCACGCCAGTGCCGATCGCGATGCCGGCAGCGACAGTCCCGCAGTTCTTAGCGCCTCCAGCACCAGCACCGGCCCCGCAAGGCGCGCCTGCCCCCCAAAAAGCCCCATCACCAAATAAGCCGTGAATTAGAAGGGTGCGACCGCCGGGCGCGCTGAACACGCGGGGCCGAATGGACGGCTCGGCGATCCGTCCCTACCCATCAATTAACGTTTCGAGAATTGGAAACGTTTCCGCGCGCCAGGTTGACCGGATTTTTTGCGCTCCTTCATGCGCGGATCCCGGCGGAGCAAACCCTCAGCTTTGAGCGTACCCCGCAAGTTGCCATCGACCTGCAGCAGGGCTCGCGCGATGGCGAGCTGCGCGGCGCCGGCCTGACCCATTGCGCCGCCGCCGGTGGCGTTAATCGACAAATCATAAGTATTCACTGCCTTGGCAGTTTGAAGCGGTTGCAGCACGACGTTCTGCAAGGGCACAGTCGGGAAGTAATCTTCGAAGGTCCGGCCGTTGATATCGATCTTTCCGCTACCCGGTGTCATCCGGATACGCGCGACCGATGTTTTGCGGCGACCAGTAGCAACGAATTCCTGGGTTTCTGGCATAAGACTATTTTCTGGTGAGCTTGACGGCCTCGGGCTGTTGCGCGGTATGCGGATGAGAATCACCGCGATAAACTTTCAACTTCCGATAAACACGGCGACCGAGCCGATTGTGCGGAATCATTCCGCGCACGGCGCGTTCGACGAGCAGTTCGGGATGTCTTACGCGGCGTGCGCGGACATTCTCCGATTTGTGGCCGCCGACGTATCCTGAAAAGCTCATAAAGGTTTTTTGCTCCTCTTTCTTCCCGGTGAGTCGCACTTTGTCCGCGTTGATAACGATCACAAAGTCGCCGGTGTCGACGTGCGGCGTGAAGACTGTCTTTTCTTTACCGCGTAACAGACTAGCGGCTTTCACCGCTATTTTTCCCAGTACCTGGTCCTTGGCGTCAATGACCCACCATTTGCGTGGGACTTCGCTGGCTTTGGCAGAAAACGTTTTCATCGCTACAGAAAAAGGGCACGAAAACTACGAGGAGTGCAAGCGCCTGTCAACTTATCGGCTCTAAACAAGATACGCGAGT
>JBKPRQ010000129.1:0-3831 GCA_046734635.1 Verrucomicrobiota bacterium | reverse complement strand
CGACGCCAGCCGCGGGTGAAGTGATCGTGAAAATGCGCGCAGCACCGATCAACCCGGCAGACCTAAATCAGATCGAAGGAAAATATCCGATTAAGGCAGAACTGCCCGCGACGCCCGGGTTCGAAGGCGCAGGAATTGTCGCGGAGGTCGGCCGTGATGTCGCGAATATCCCCACGGGCGCATTGGTGATCTTGCCGCACAACACCGGAACGTGGCGCGACGCTGTTGCCGTGAAAGCCGATGAACTGGTTGTTATCCCCGAGGAAATCAAGCCTGTGCATGCAGCGATGTTGAAAATCAATCCGATGACCGCATGGCGTTTGCTGCACGATTATGTGGATCTTGCGCGCGGTGATTGGCTGATTCAGAACGCCGCGAATTCGGCTGCAGGGCGCGCGGTCATCCAGAGCGCTCACGAGCTCGGTTACAAGACCGTGAACGTCGTGCGGCGCTCGGAATTGATAGAAGAACTGCGCGCAGAGGGCGGCGATCTCGTCCTGGTCGATAGTGAAAATCTTCGCCACGAAGTCGAAGACGCGATCGCTGGGCCGCCGATTCGCCTGGGATTGAACGCCGTTGGCGGGGAAAGCGCGCTGCGACTGGCAAATTGTCTCGCTCCAGGCGCAACGCTGGTGACTTATGGAGCAATGAGTTTGCAGCCACTCAAAATTCCGAATGGCCTGCTCATTTTCAAAGACCTCCGTTTCCGCGGTATTTGGATTAACAAATGGTACGACAACGCAACGCCGGCCCAGCGAATGGAAGCGTTTCAACATTTGTTCGAGATGGCGAAACGCGGTCTGCTACAAACGAAAGTGGAGAAAGCTTATCCTCTAAGCGAAGCCAAGACGGCCGTTGCGCATGCAGCGCGCGGACAACGTAGCGGCAAGGTTATTTTCGAGTTTGCGGCATAGCTACAGGGGTGTACCCTCGAAAATGCTGCGTTCCTTCTGCCCCCGCGTACTTCTCCTCGTTGGACTAGCCAGTTGTTTCGCCATACATCGCGTCGAGTCCGCGTCTGTTCCGGAACCCGGCGATTTGCGCGCCGCCGGAAAAGTGAACTTCCCGATATCGTGCGCGCCTTCTGTCCAATCTGAATTCTCCCGCGGCGTGGCGTTGCTGCATTCATTTTTCTACGAGGAGGCGCGACGCGTCTTCACCTCGGTGGCCGAGCGCGATCCGAAATGCGCCATGGCTCAGTGGGGAATCGCCATGACGTGGTGGCATCCGATTTGGACGCCACCTACTCCTGACGAGATGAGCGCGGGCAAGGCAGCCATTGAAAAAGCAATGGCGCTGGATGCCGGAAGCGATCGAGAGCGAGGATTCATCACGGCACTCAATGTTTATTACAATACGCCGGATAGCCCGAGCGCAGGCGCAGTTGGGCAATCGTGCCATGGCCCAGTCGGGCCGCGCGACCGTGTGATCGCTTACGAAAGAGCGATGCATCAGCTCCGCGACAAGTATCCGGACGATTTCGAAACCCAGGCCTTCTACGCTTTCGCGGTCCTGGGTGTAGGCTACGCCACGCCTAACGACACAAGCTTGTCGAAACAGCTTGAGGCAGCTGCCATCTTCGAAAAACTGTGGAAGCAAAATGCAAACCATCCCGGTGTCGTTCATTACCTGATCCATTGTTACGATTATCCGGCACTCGCCAAACGCGGATTGGCTGCCGCGCAAAGCTATGCTTCGATCGCGCCATGGGTACCTCACGCGCTGCATATGCCGTCACACATCTTCACGCGGTTAGGGATGTGGGATGAATCTGTCGCTGCGAATCAAGCTTCGGCCGAGGCTTCGCGCGCTTACGCCGCCATGCGCCATCGCAACGCCACTGAAGCGGAAGAGTTACACGCGCTCGATTACATGGCCTATTCTTATTTACAGGAAGCTCGTGACGCTGAGGCAAAGCAGATTGTCGATCTGACCGCCAAAGTGCAAAAGACAAATCCAGAGCTGGAATTCAGTGCGGCCTACGCTTTGGCAGCCATTCCAACGCGTTACGCTTTCGAGCGGAACGACTGGAAGTCGGCGGCAACGTTGACGGTTCCAAACCTTCCGCACTGGTCGTCGTTCCCATTCATGGAAGCGCTGATCGAATATGGTCACGCCCTGGGACGAGCGCATACCGGCGATCTCGACGGTGCGCGGAAAGCAATCGCGCGAATGCAGCAACTTCGTGACGCGACGAAAGAGCCCAGATTCGACTATTTCAAAAACCACCTCGATCTGCAGATGCAGGCGGCTTCGGCATGGGTCGCAGCGGCCGAAGGCAAAAACAGCGAAGCGATTGACATGCTGCGCCGCGCTGCGGATGCCGAAGATATTTTGGGCAAACATCCCGTTTCGCCCGGTGCGTTTGTTCCGATTCGTGAACAACTCGGCAGTCTGCTGCTCGAAACAGGCCAGGCAAAAGACGCACAGCACGAATTTGAAGCTGCGCTCAAAATCTATCCGGGACGATTCAGAGGTTTATACGGAGCGGCGCAAGCTGCTGAGAAGAATGGGGACAAAGAAAACGCAAGCCGCTATTACGCAAAACTGGCCACGCAAACGGCAAACGCTACCGGCTCGCGAGATGAATTGAATCACGTCCGCGAATTTCGTGCCGCCCAAGCCAAAGCTGCAGCGGATGCGAACGACGTTGCCAGCGCTCACGACTAGAAAACAGTCGGGCGTTTTGCGTGCAAAACGATCAAGCCAGCCGCACGGCGTTGCTGATTGCTGGGAGCCTGGTTCTTCTCCATCACGATCCAAAATACGCCGACCTCGTCTCGAGCGGATCAGCAGAGTTATGCGCCGATATGCTTTCGAGCCACTCGGCGCGGACGCGTTTGTTTTTAACGATTGTGAGACAGAATTGGTTTCGACCAATCGCGAAATTCATCGAGCGCATCACTATTCCGGGTATCCTGCTGCATTATGCCTTGCGAAAGAAATGTATCGTTGGAGTTGTGCGCTCCGCGCTTACCACTGGAGCTACACAAGTCGTCATAATTGGCGCCGGTTTCGATCCGCTCACTTTTCAACTAAATCAGGAATTTCCCCGTGCGCAGTATTGGGAAATTGATCATCCGGCAACACAGCACGACAAACTGCGCAGCGTCTCAAGAATCAGCGCTGATCGATTGCATTTTGTGGCGATGGATTTGAGCGTCGCTCCCTTCGATAGCGAGGCACTGATCAGGAGCGGCTTTGAGCCCACTCAACGCGCGATCTGGATCGCGGAAGGCCTCTTGATGTACCTGACCCCGAATGGCGTCTCATCATTACTGAGAACGTTGAAAAGTCTGAGCGCACCCGGCAGCCAGTTGGTATTCACGTTCATGGAAAAGCAAGACGACGGCCGGGTTCGCTTTGATTCGCAAAGTAAATTAGTTGATTGGTGGTTACGTAGACGCGGCGAGCCATTCCTTTGGGGAAGTACGCGAAGTGAACTCGCCGACTTCGTGCGTCCCTGGCGCGTGATCCGATTTTTCGACCACCAGGATCTGCGCGAACTGGCGTCTGGACCTACTACCGAAGCTATCGCCAAGGGCGAGGTAATTTGCCTAGCTGAGAGTTAATCGGATTGATAATACTTTCGCGTGCTTACGCGGCGTGAATTCATACGCACGACGGCGCTCTTCGCGCTTGCGCCACGCATATTAGCGGAACCCGAACGCGAGATTTGGGTCAATGATGTCCATTCACGGTTTAATCGCACCCATGTTCGCGAACTCCTGACGCCGCGTAGTCGGGGCGAACTTACGGAGATCGTCCATTCGGCGTCGCGAAAAGGTTTGCCCATCTCTGTTTCGGGTTGCCGGCATTCGATGGGTGGTC
>JBKPRQ010000128.1:0-35057 GCA_046734635.1 Verrucomicrobiota bacterium | reverse complement strand
GACGAACGCAACGATCTACAAGGAAACCGACATGCGGGAGATCGAACAAATGTTCGATTATCTTTCAGATCTTGGTGTCGATGGTCACACCATTACGCCCGGATACGATTACGACGCCGCCAAGAGAGACATGATCAAACGGCTCAACCTGCGCCCGGAAAACTTTTTTCTTACCCGCGTAATGACGGTCGAGAAGTTCCAAAAAGTCGAGGAGTGGATGAGCCGTTATACCTTTTTGGGGACGCCGATCTATTTCGAGTTTCTTGCCGGGAAACGGGATCTGACCTGTTCGGCATGGGCGATTCCCACGCGAAATATCCGCGGCTGGAAAGGTCCATGCTATTTGATGACTGACGGACACTACGCGAGCTACGCGGAGTTATTGGAGAAAACCGAATGGGACCGCTACGGTGTCGTCGACGGAGTCGCGCGCGATAGCCGTTGTGAGAATTGCATGGTGCATTGCGGTTACGAGCCGACTGCGACGTTGGGGCTGCAAGCACGACGAGGTGACACGTGGAAAACGATCAAGTTCAATTTCGGTTCGAGACCGAAACCCTCTGGCCGTGGCAGCGAAGTTCTCGCCTTTAATGGGGTGAGCTCCGGCAACGGTCACCTGACCGGGAAACGCGCAGAAGTTTCAGCCAAGGCCTCGTAAAGATCGGATCTGGATGCTGGAATCGTCGAAGAACCTCATTGCGTTGCCTAGTGCGCGACCAGATGAATCGGAATCTTATTCCGCGAACGATGAAGAGATCGCGCGGGCAGTCGCGCGCGCGCAAGAGAATCTGTTGCGCCAGCAAAAGCCAGATGGCCATTGGTGCGGCGAACTGATCGTCGATAGCACCCTCTGCTCGGATTACATCCTGTTCATGCATTGGTGCGGTGAGGTGGACGCGCAATTGCAACGGCGCTGCATGCGTCACATTCTCAAACGCCAGCTTCCAGACGGGGGATGGAACATTTATCATGGCGGTCCTAGTGAAATCAATGCGTCGGCGAAAGCGTATTTTGCGCTGAAACTCGCCGGTTGCTCCGTGGACGCGCCCTTCATGCACGAGGCGCGCGCGACCATCATGCGCCTCGGCGGCATTCCGCAGATGAATACCTTTAGCAAGCTTTACCTTGCGTTGCTCGGCCAGTTTCCCTGGAAATATCTGCCAGCGATTCCTGTGGAAATGGTGCTGCTCCCACGCTGGGCGCCGTTCAATATTTACAAAATGTCGTCGTGGAGCCGCGCGATGCTCATGCCTCTGGCGATTATTAATCATTTCAAACCGACGCGCGTTTTGCCCGGCGAAAAGCAATTGCATGAACTCTATCCCCTTGGTACCGAGCAAAGCGATTTGCGCTTGCCTCGTAGCGAGCCGTTTTGGACCTGGCGCAATTTCTTTCTTCGCCTCGACGACACGTTTAAATTTCTATCGCCGCTGCGGCTTCGTCCGCTGCGCCGGCGCGCGCTTGAGGAAGCAGAGCGGTGGATGCTCGAGCGGATCGGTGAGGGGAGCGACGGCCTCGCAGCTGTGTTTCCGGCGATGTTGAACTGCTTGATCGCATTGCGCGCTCTCGGTTACTCAAAATCAAATCCGATTTACGCTAAGGCGGAGAAAGACTTCGCGGGGCTCTTCGTAGACGATACCGAGGATTTCCGTATTCAACCGTGCCTCTCACCAATCTGGGACACTGCAATCAACATCATTTCGCTGGCGGAATCCGGGCTTCCTTCCGAGCATCCCGCGCTGCAAAAGGCCGCCGAGTGGCTCATCAATAAAGAGGTGCGCATCCGAGGTGACTGGTCAGAAAACAACTCATACTCGCAAGCCAGCGGATGGGCATTCGAATATAACAACGTTTATTATCCGGACACTGACGATACCGCGATGGTGTTGATGGCGCTGCGGTTGGTCCGTCCAAATGACCCACAAATGCTCAACGAGATCTTTCGCCGCGCTCTGGATTGGCAGCTCAGTTTCCAATGTCGCGATGGTGGTTGGGCTGCGTTTGATAAGAACGTGACCACGCCGTGGCTGGAAGACATGCCGTTTGCCGATCACAACGCGATTCTCGATCCAACCTGCAGTGACCTTACCGCGCGCACCCTTGAGACGCTTGGTTACATTGGATTCGATCCCAAGACCCGATCTGTTCGCGATGCCATCCAGTATTTGATCGACACGCAGGACGAGGACGGTTCGTGGTATGGACGGTGGGGCGTCAATTACATCTACGGCACCTGGCAGGTGCTGCGAGGCTTGCGCGCTATTGGTCAGGACATGACGCAAGACTGGATATTGCGCGGCCGCGATTGGCTCGAAAGCTGTCAAAATAACGATGGCGGTTGGGGTGAGACGTGTGGGACCTACGAAAATCCATCGACCAAAGGCATCGGTGAAAGCACGGCGTCGCAAACGGCCTGGGCGATCATGGGCATCTGCGCATGCGACGATCTTGATCGGCCAAGTGTTCAGCGAGGTTTACGTTACCTGCTGAATTCACAAAAGCCCGATGGATCATGGGACGAAGAGCAAATTACAGGCACCGGCTTCCCTCGCGTGTTCTATTTGAAGTACGATATGTACCGACAAAACTTCCCGCTGCTCGCACTCGCGACCTATGTCAATTACCGCAGCGGCATCGGACATTGTCCGAGTTTTTATCGCTGCCAATAATTCTGTAGCCACGGGCCTGCGGCCCGTTTACTTCCGCGGCGAACCCGCCACAGGTCGGCGGCTAAGCGGTTGTTTCTTCGGCGAAAAATAAAACCTGTCGCGCGGCGTAATTCGATCTAACTGTAAAGATTATGGCTTACGAATTACCAAAATTACCTTACTCGTATGATGCTTTGGAACCGCATATCGATGCGCAGACAATGGAGATCCATTACACCAAGCATCACCAGACTTACGTCAACAACCTGAACAACGCGCTCAAAGGCAAAGCGGATCTCGAGAAGAAGTCGGTCGAAGATTTGATCAGTGATCTAAAATCGGTGCCAGAAGACATTCGCACAGTGGTGCGCAACAACGGCGGCGGTCACGCAAATCATTCCTTCTTTTGGAAAATAATGGGCCCGAATGCCGGCGGCGAACCGAAGGGCAAACTCGGCGACGATATCAAATCAACCTTTGGCAGCTTTGATGATTTCAAAGAGAAATTTGCCGCTGCCGGTGCGGGACGTTTTGGCAGCGGTTGGGCGTGGCTGATCAAGAATAAGAACGGAAAGCTCGAAATCATTTCAACTCCAAACCAGGACAGCCCTCTAATGGATGGCAACACGCCAATCCTCGGCGTCGATGTTTGGGAGCACGCCTATTACCTTAAGTATCAAAACAAGAGGCCCGATTACATCAAAGCCTGGTGGAACGTCGTAAACTGGGACGCGGTGGCGAAGAATTACTGATCGGCGGTCGGCGAGTTCTTCTGTAGCGGCGGTCTATGACCGCCGCTAAACTTGTACGCATTCGGCGGTCGCAGACCGCCGCTACAGTAAGTGGCTTATCTAAACGAAAACTATCTTAAACTTCAGGCGGGCTATCTCTTCCCAGAGATCGCCAGGCGGGTACGCGAATTTTGCGAAGCCAATCCTGAAGCGACCAAGCGACTAATTCGCTGCGGAATTGGGGACGTCACGGAGCCGCTCCCACGCGCGGCAATTGAGGCGATGAAGCAAGCCGTCGAAGAGCTTGGCAGTCGCGAGACGTTTCACGGTTACGGTCCGGAACACGGCTACGAATTTTTAAGATCCGCAATTGCCCGGCACGATTATCGCGACCGCAACATCGATATTGCCGACGACGAGATTTTTGTCTCCGACGGCTCAAAATGCGATTGCGGTCACATCCTCGATATTCTCGGGGATCAAAACAAAGTCGCCGTTCCCGATCCGGTATATCCGGTCTATGTCGATACGAACGTGATGGCTGGCCACAGTGGGTCGGTGAGAAAAGATGGTAGCTACGAGGAAATTCTTTATTTGCCGTGCACGGCGGAAAACGGATTTGTTCCCGACCCGCCGACAGAACATGCCGATCTTGTTTATCTTTGTTTTCCCAATAATCCAACGGGGGCCGTCGCATCGCATGAACAGCTCGCGCGGTGGGTCGATTACGCGCGCGAACACGAAGCGCTGATTCTCTTCGACGCTGCGTATGAAGCTTATATTTCCGAGGTGGATGTTCCGCATTCGATTTTCGAAATTCCCGGCGCGCGGGAGTGCGCGATTGAATTCCGCAGTTTTTCCAAGAACGGTGGATTCACCGGCGTGCGCTGCGGGTTTACGGTCATGCCGAAATCCGTTCTCGCGCGTACGGAGAACGGTCGCCGGCTTCCGCTTCATCCGCTTTGGCAGCGGCGTTGGAGCACCAAATCCAACAGCGTGAGCTATCCGGTGCAACGCGGCGCTGAAGCGCTGTACTCTCCTGAAGGCCGCAAGCAATGTCGCGCGCTGATTGAACATTACATGGGGAACGCAAAAATCATTCGGGATGCCGCGACGAATGCCGGTCTTGATGTTTTCGGCGGCCTAAACGCGCCGTACATCTGGGTGAAAACGCCCGACGGCCTAACGAGCTGGCAAATGTTTGATCGGATGCTGCGGGAGTTGAATGTGGTCATCACGCCGGGCGCCGGTTTTGGCGCACAAGGTGAAGGTTATGTTCGCATTTCGGCATTCAACACGCGGGAGAACGCGCAGGAAGTTGCGCTGCGTTTGAAGAAGTTGTAGTCGCTTTCGCTCAAGGCGAGCGCAGCCCTCGATGAAAGATCGGCGAATCACCCCTTGTCGATGATAGGCAGCTGCGTAGAGTGGGCTGAAATTTTGCACAGACGAAGGATTGGAGAGTGTCGGATCGAAAGCAAAATTTGCCACAACTGTATCGTTTTTGTTTCCTGATGCTGGGCGACGCCCGCAAGGCGCAGGAAGTCTTTAACACCACGTTGCGCGAAGCGGCTGTACATGCTGCTCAGGGAGAACTGCCCAAGGAATCCTTTTGGCTTTTTCGCGATGCGCGCTGGCGCTGTTTAGAGGCGAGCAAGACGGACCTGCAACCGGAAGCGCTCGAAATCGAGGAGCACGACATAGCTCCACAGGCTGCGTCACAGATCAAGCAGCTTGATCCAGCGCAACTAGCGATTTGGATCTCCGCCGCCCCTGATCCTCAACGGACCGCGCTGGCGCTCTTTTACCTGGACGAATTCGAATACCTCGAGATTCTCGACATCGCCGAGCTCAAGCTGAGCACGCTGTCGCGATGTCTGTCGCAGGGGCGGCGACAATTGCAGGCGTGGTTGAACGCGAAGCACCACGGAGCACCGAAGGTATGAAGACGCTGGGGATTTTACGACGGCGCCGCGCTCTCTTGAATTGCGCACCCATTAACCAAGATCATTTGGCTGACCGTTCCATGCGGGCTGCGGTCTCACGTGAGAACGGGGCCGATGAATTTGTAAACCAACAGAACTTTGATCGAGCCGTGGCGGAACTGGTTCGTCTCGTCCCGATACCACCTGAGTCGGCTGAATGGTTTCTGGACAAGGAAGCGATTCGCGCGCCGAAGTGGACTTGGCGAAGAATCGTCCTCAATCCTGCCGTCCTGGCGATCAGCATTGCACTCCTCGTGATTGCTGGAGTGTTCGCGTTCCAAGTGCTTAGTCGGCTAAATGATTTTCCAGGCTCGGCGACAGCGCGGAAAATGTTGACCGTGGCCGGGTCGACTCGATCGGTCATGCTCGATCCAGTCAGCGCTGAAGCAGGGACGCTAAGCGATTTGTTTTTTATGAAGCACGGTCTCGAACATTACGACGTTCCAGATGAATTCGCCGACTTTCAGACAATCGGCTGCCGTGTTTTCGATGACGAAGAGTCACGGCGCATCGCGCAAATCTGGATCGCCGAGAAACAGATGCAGTTTTTTCTTTTCCCGGCAGAGAGAGACAGCAAAACCGGAGCGGTCCTGCAGTTTCCGGGATGGCGCTATGTTCATCAGGAAGGCTGGGTGGGCGCAGTCACGGAACACAACGGCGTCTGTTTCATGGCCGCGCTCAAGGGTCCTGAGAAAGATCTGGATCCATATCTTTCTGGTCCAAAGCAGTAATCTCGTTTCCTACTCGTGCTCTGGCTCGAACGTCAAAGGATCAAGAGCATGAGCAAGAGAGAGAATAGGAAATGAGGTAAGTGATTTGCGCATGCGTTGACAGTGCAGGTCATGCGATTGACCTTTGTCGCCGCAAATTCGCCAGGGTAGCTCAGTGGTAGAGCAGGGGACTCATAAGCCCTTGGTCGGGAGTTCGAATCTCCCCCCTGGCAGTTTCCCGCTCACTGATCAATGAATGGTGAAAACGTCCTCCGAAAGCTTTTCGCCGCCGGGAATTCTTATTGGCTCACGCGCTTCGTCATTTTGCGGCTGCTCGGTTTTATTTACGCAGTCGCTTTTTTGGTGGCGGCGCAACAATTGATACCACTCGTTGGCGAGCATGGATTAACGCCCGGTAATCATTTTCTTGAGAACGTTCAAAGCCAGCTCGGCTCGAGCACCGCGGGAATGCTGCGACTACCGACGTGCTTTTGGTTTGGAATTTCCGATAATGCATTGTCGATTTTCGCCTGGATCGGGTTTGGCTTGTCGCTGGTCGTTTTCGGCGGCTACGCCAACGCAATCCTGCTGGCGGTGCTCTGGGCGATGTACATGTCGATCGTCCACGTAGGACAAATCTGGTACGGCTACGGCTGGGAGATTCAACTGCTCGAGACCGGCTTTCTGGCGATTTTTCTTTGTCCCTTGTTCGATGGACGGCCGTTTCCCAAATGCCGCCCGCCGATTCTAGTCATCTGGCTTTTTCGCTGGCTGGGATTTCGCATCATGATTGGCGCGGGCCTGATCAAATTGCGCGGCGATCAATGCTGGCGCGATCTAACCTGCCTTTACTATCACTACGAGACGCAGCCGATTCCGAGTCCTGTCAGTCGTTATCTGCACCTTGCGCCGCTCTGGTTCCACAAATTTGGGACGGCGTGGAACCATTTTGTCGAAGTCGTCGTTCCGTGGTTTTCATTTGGTCCGCGACACGTGCGGCATGTTGCAGGCGTGTTGCTCGTCACGTTTCAAATCTTTCTGATCATCAGCGGCAATCTTTCATTCCTCAATTACCTGACAATCATTCCGTTCCTGGCCTGCTTTGACGATACATTCCTGCGCCGTTTTCTGCCGCGGGCCGTGGTGAAGCGCGCCGAGCGCGCCGCACAGGAATCGGAGCCGTCGCGCATCAACAACACAATCGCAATCGCTTTGTCGATCGTGGTTATCTATCTGAGCGCCGCACCGGTGCTGAATCTCGTTTCAGGACGACAGTTGATGAATTACTCCTACGACCCGCTCGACCTTGTAAACACGTATGGAGCGTTTGGTACAGTCGGGCGGGAACGCGACGAAATCATTTTTGAGGGTACCGAAGATTCGATCATCACGGGTGACACGAAATGGAAGGAATACGAGTTCAAAGCCAAGCCGGGTGATCCAAATCGTCGGCCACCATTCGTTGCGCCCTATCAACCGCGCATTGACTGGCAAATCTGGTTTGCTGCAATGGCTTCACCCGAGGAATACCCGTGGACACTGCATTTTGTTTGGAAACTTCTGCATAACGATCAAAACACGTTGTCACTCCTCGCAAACAATCCGTTTCCAGACGCGCCACCTCATTACATCCGGGCGCGGCTTTATCGTTTTCAGTTCGCGCCCTTGGGCGACAAAGCGTGGTGGAAGCGGGAACCAATCGGCGAATGGCTGCCTGCGTTGTCGACTGACAATGCGGAGTTCCGTCGCCTGCTCGGAGAGATGGATTGGTTGGATTGAAACCTAAACAATGCCGAATTTCGTTTCCATTAGTAGAGCTCATGTGGAAGCCTGTTCGGGTTGTCAGCGCGAATTTTCTGGACCGCGTCAGTGAGCCAACCTCTCGCTTTCATCCCGACTACCTCGCCTATCGAGATGGCAAGATTCCGCAGTCTGAGTTGATTACGCGGCTGCCGCTTGTGGCCTTGATCGGCGACAGTGTTTGCACAGGAGTCTATATCTCGTCGATCTGGAGCACGTTTTGGCGCGCTCGCACTTGCAGTGGGAATAACTGGTTTCTCGACACTAGTCCTGCGCCGGCGGGCGTTCACAGCGTTTCGAAGAGACTCGAGGAAGTTACCCCATTTGTTGCGATTGAATGCGCAGGCATCGGTGCGCTCGTCGATCATGAAGGTCAACGCCAGAGTTTTTTCCGAAGGATTCTTAGGACGCGCAATTTCTCCGGACAAATTGGCCACCTGCTGGCGATGAAACGTTTTCCCGACTTAATTCTCATCTCCATCGGGCATAACAACGTTGATTGGGCATGGTATTGCGCTCCTGCAGAGCTTGAGCAGCCGAAAGACCGTTTGCGACAACTCAGCCGTCGTTTCCGTGAAAATTTCGCGCGACAGATACACCGGTTGATTGATCACGCCCGGGCGCAGCCTCACGCTGTCGCCATCGTTGTGTACGGTCTCGTCAATTTCGAATCATACTTTCGAGGACGTGAAATCGCAGAGAGCCTGAGGGCAGCGGACGCATCGCGCTATCCGCACCTGGAAACGACCTACAAATATCTCACGTCCTTTCGCCCAGCTTACCGCTCTAATCTGATTCGCCTTGCAGGGATGGTAAATGAGGAGTTGCGCACGATCGTAGATGAACTGAACGGTGAACTTGCTGACAGCTCAAATATCCTATTGCAATATTCGGATGCTCTGGCGACAGCCGATCTGAGTCGTGTGGAACTGCTTCACCCGATCGATGGCTGGCATGCTTCGGTCGAAGGGCACAATGTTCTCGCAGAAGCCGCGTTTCGGGATCTGCGATCAAGTCTGGAATTCCTCGGACTTAAATGACCGGGCGGACTGAGGTGGAACGCGTTGTCCTCAACGCGTTGGCCATCACATATTATCAAAACTGGGCCTTCGGCGAATTATTGGAACAATCTTCGGAGAAGCCGATCCACCGTTTAGCTATAGCTGCAACTCGCCGCGCTTTTTTAATCGAGTGATCGTATCGCGCAACATGCGGTAACCAAAGTGCCCCTGGCGAACGCGTAGCAATTCCGAGCCTCGCCATTTTTGCTGGATCGCCTCGAGCTGTTCGAGCGGCGCGATCGAATCGAACTCGCCTGCTACAAACAATACCCGCGTCGGGTCGCATGCCGGCATGTTGTGGATCGGCGAGCTCAGATGGAAATGCCGGGCGACGAGAGACGGCTCGATATTTGCACCACGCAATTCGCGACGGATCGATCGCGCCGCGGGGCTCTTCCAGATTGCGTGCTCAATATTTACGATCGGTGCCATCAAGGCGGCGAAACGCAGGTCGCGCTCGACCATGGCAAGCAATGCACCGATCCACCCGCCGTAACTGGTGGCGAGCACGCCGAACTCACCGGAGCCGCGTTCGCGCAATGCGCTCATCAATTGACGCAGCTCCGTTACACTTTGCCGCAACGCTTCTGCGTTGCGAATAAGATCGCAGGTGATCGCAAGCTCGCCGTTCCAATAGCCATGCGGAACACGCGAATAGTGGTATGGTAGATGAATAAAGCATGCGTTCCAGCCGAGTTCGTTGAAGTGCTCGGCGCAACGTCGATAACCAACAGGGCTCGTGGACATCAGCGCGTGCAAGATAAGAACTGTCGGCGCATTTCGCCTGTGCTTTGTCGGAAAGAAATCCGCGCACGCAATGTTGTTCGCTGGGAATCGGCTCTCGATCGGACTGCGCCAGACGACAGTCGCGTGACCGTTTTTCATTCCTTCAACAAGATTTTCATCATGTGGCGGGGCATAATACTGTTCGGCGTTGAGGCGCTCGCATTTTTCTACGTAGCGTTCCATGTCGTCGCGGCTATGCCCATTTAGCCGGTGACGCTTATGAAGAAAGTTGATCGACGCACATAAAAACGTATCGACTGTTGTGGCGGTCATACGCTGGAGCCTCTCATTCTGAGCGGAGCGAAGCGGAGTCGAAGAATCCCGCGACGATTCCCTATGTTTTTCCAACAGGGTCTCTCGACTTTGGTCGGAATGAAGTGCTGATTTACCCATTCTTTCTCGCGGCGGATGCGGCAGATCATCGGCAGTCAGTTGAAATTTTTCGCGAAGTTCCGCGTATAGATTTTTGAATGAAGAGGCCAATTCGCATTCGATTCGCGCGCGCGCCTCTGATCTTGCGAGCTCTGGGAAGTGCGAGATTGGATTCCCAAACGCGATCCAAATCGGCGTGCATCGCGGCGGCAGCCAGCGCTTGGACGAATAAAGGCGGTCACTACCGAGAATGACGCATGGCAAAATCGGCACACCGGCGATGTGCGCGAGTGTTGATGCGCCCGGCCGCATCGGGGCGCCTTCGAGCAGCGATCGCGCGCCGTCGCGAATTCCGCCCTCGGGAAAGAGACCTACGATACGTCCCTTTTTCAGCCGCTCGATGGCCGTACGGATAGTTTTTGGGCCCGCACGATCTCGCTCGGCCGGAAATGCATCGACTGCACGCAAAAAAAATCCCACGACTGATACGCGAAAAAATTCTGCCATTGCCATCCAGTCGATTTTTCGTCGTACGCCCAGTGAAATCAAAAAAGGATCGAAATGGCTGATATGATTCGCTATCAGCAAAAATCCGCCCGTGCGATTTGCATTTTCGCGCCCAAGCAGGTGAACCTGTGTAATGCAACCACCCAGAAGCCTTACCACTAGTTTGCCAGCGCGATAAGATATTGTTCTGTCCTGCACCGATTGAGTGTCTCGCTGATTTGCCGCCATGGGAAAGGCTATTTTTTCAGGCTGATTCCTTTTTGGAACGTGGTATCATAGTTGGCGGTTCCGACACGAGGTTTTGGTTATGAAACCCAGGAGTCCTTCCACGGAGGGTAAGGGGCGATTTCCGCACACGGACCATTTTTTTCATTCTGGTTTCGGCCATTGGCGCGGCGGCTATTTTTCGCCTTACGACGGAGAGGACAGATACGGCGTCAGGAATTTTTACAATCTAGCGCGCGAATTCCGTATTGAGGCCGCACGGGAACGTGCCAGGGAAATGGCGGTGTTTGCATTGATTGTTCTGACGTCAGCGTGGCCAGTGCTGTACATGGTGGTCACAGTGGTGAAACTCCTGAGCAAGGGCCGTCCACTGGATCAGTAGCCAAATTCCAGGCGTTTCAATTACGAGAAGAGTTTGAGACTGCGCTCCGCAGTTCAACGTTTCCTCGGCCAGAGAAATTCGTCGCGGTATTCGGGCGTCTTTTCCGGAGCAAGCCCGTGGCGCGTGACGTTTTCGGTCACGACACGCGGGACGAGGAAGTTCAGCAAATAATCTCGCCCGCCGGCTTTGGTGCCGCCGCCGCTCATCTTGAATCCGCCAAATGGATGACGGCCGACGATCGCGCCGGTGCACGGACGGTTGATGTAAACGTTGCCGGCTTCCAACTGCGCTTTGACACGGTCGATGTTGGCAGGGCTGCGCGAAAAAAAGCCGCCGGTCAACGCGTAATCGGTGCCGTTGGCGACTTCGATTGCTTCATCGAGGTCGCGCACTTTGATCACACTTAACACGGGACCGAAAATCTCTTCGCGCGCTATCCGCATATTTGGTTTCACTCCGGTGAAAATTGTCGGCGGAATGAAATAACCGTGCGGCGGAACCTCTTTTGCCTGATAGGCGAGTGTCGCCTCGCTCTTGCCGACCTCTATGTATTCCAGAATGCGCCGGTAAGCAGCCTCATCGATTACCGGACCGACCACGACGCCTGGCTCTTCCGGATTGCCGACACGCACGCTGGCGGCCGCTCCAAGCAAACGTTCTACGACGCGATCGTGGTTTTCTTCCAGAACGATCAGTCGCGAGAGTGCGGAGCATTTCTGGCCTTGAAAACCGAACGCCGAGTAAATCGAATCGACGATCGCTTCATCGAGATCGGCGTCGGAATCGACGATCATTGCGTTCTTGCCGCCCATCTCGCAAATGACGCGCTTAAGCTCGCGCTGACCTTCGCGCGTTTTGCCGGCGGTCTCCCAAATCCACAGCCCCACCTCGCGCGATCCTGTGAAGGCGATCAAATCGACGTCTTTGTGATCAACCATGTGCGCGCCGATGACGGAGCCTTTGCCGTTGAGAAAATTTAATACGCCGGGCGGCACGCCGGCTTCCTCGTAAATCTCCATCAACATGGCGCCGATGATGACCGACTGCTCGGAGGGTTTCATGATTACTGTGTTGCCGGTGACGAGCGCGGCGCTGACCATGCCGCACAAGATTGCCATCGGGAAGTTCCACGGCGCGATGACCAGGGCGACGCCGCGCGGCCAGTAGTGCTCGTAGCTTTCTTCGCCGGGCACGTTTTGCGTGAGCCGGGGTCGGCCTAACAAGCGCATTTGGCGAGCGTAGAAGGTGCAAAAATCAATGGCCTCGGCGATGTCGCCGTCCGCTTGGCTCCATGGTTTGCCGACTTCATAGACTTCGAGCGCGGAAAGCTCGAACCGGCGGCGCTCCAGAATCTCGGCGACGCGTTCCAATAATTGACAGCGCTCTTCAAACGGCGTGTGACGCCATTTCTCGAACGCCGCGCGCGCTGCGGCGACGGCGCGTTCGGCTTCGGGAATGCCAGCTTCGGCAGCCTGGCCAACGATTTGGTCTGGCTGGCT
This sequence comes from Verrucomicrobiota bacterium, assembly GCA_046734635.1. Taxonomy (GTDB): domain Bacteria; phylum Verrucomicrobiota; class Verrucomicrobiia; order Chthoniobacterales; family UBA10450; genus Udaeobacter. The sequence goes on along the minus strand of JBKPRQ010000128.1, from coordinate 22,354 downwards.
CGGATTAATCGAGGAAAACATTTTGTCGGTCCAAATCTTCTCGCCGTTGATTGTGAGCGGAAGTTTGCGCCCCAATTGTTTGCGCTGTTCGCGCAGCGCGGCCCGCATTTTTTCCTGGTTCTCGGGCAAGGCGAAGTTCGTTAGGGGCGCATTTTCATAGGGAGCGTCCGATTGTGTGTTTGGTTTGGTTGTCGTCATATTTTTGGTTGGATTTGATGGTAGAACACCGTTTCGGCTCCCGCGCAAAACTTCGCATGGATCGCGCAGCAATTCTTCCGCAGAGATATTCTCGGAAAATTTTGCGCGTAAGAATCCTTCATTTGAGGTGTTTTCGAGCAGGCGTCGCACCAGGTAGGACATGCCCGGTAAAAGTTCACCCACAGGGCAATATTCGCGGACGCGATAACCCATATCCACTAAAGCGCGCTTGATTGGCCCGGCCATCCCATAGAGCAGTTGAAACTCGAAACGGCTCCGATCGATCCCGATTTCCTCTGCGAACGCCTGTGCGTGTGCGATGCTCCGAACGTTGTGCGATCCAAACGCGGACGTAACTATGGACTCATTCTCCAGTAGCAATCGAGTGAGCGTTTCGAAATTCGCATCGCTCTCTGGTTTCTGAAGATAAACCGGGCAATCCCAGCCGTTTTGGCGCGATTTCGCTGTTTCGTAATCCCAATACGCACCTTTGACCAGCCGGACCGCGAACCGCGTTCCGCGCGCGCGACCCCACTCAATCAGTTCACGCAAATCGGCTTCGGAATCTCGCAGATAGGCTTGAGTGACAATTCCGGTATGCGGCCAGTCCTTAAACTCTTCCTCGGTGAAAACGGTTTTGAACAATTCGAGAGTAATATTTTTATGCGCATAGCTTTCCATGTCGAAATTGATGAAAGCACCCAGCTCTCGCGCACGACGCAACAGTGGGCGTAGCTTGGGCGTGAGGTGGGCAATCGCGTCCGCAGGTTCGGCCGGATTTATCTGCGAATAGAGCGCAGAAATTTTGACGGAAAGATTTACAACTGGGAAAAGCTCCGAATTCTTGCCCAGCGGATCGGTCCAGTTTTTTGTTTCACGCGCGAGACCTTCAAGTAAATCCAGATAACGCGCCGCATATTCGTCCGTCTCCTTTTCACTGACGACGGCCTCTCCCAGGAGATCGACAGTAAATCCAATTTTTTCGGTCCGGCGCTTCCGCAATGTCCTCATGACATCGTCCGGATTTCGTCCGGCGACGAACTGACGCGCCATTTCGGAAACGTTCCAGCGCAGGATGGGCCCGCTGATCCGCGGAACGACGCGCGCCAGACGAATGCCGACCCCCAGAAGTTCCGAAAGCTTTCGCGAATCACGCGCCTCGGCGAAATATTCCTGAAGATGCTCAACAATTTCGCCTGAGGTGCGCAATGAAGGCAGGACATCGACAAAACGGAACAGTTGCAGTTTGAGCTGCTCATCGCGCATCGAGAGCGCCATTAGTCGCTGATAAAATCCTGCCTTGCTGAAAACGGACTCAGGATGTTTATCGACCAGCTCGAAGATGCCTTGCCCACGCTGTTCGATTTCGCTTTGGAGCGACCTCATCCACCGAAATTAGTTCGCCCCCATGCGTTAAGCAAAGGCTGAACCGGGCATCTTGATGGATCTAAAAAAAAATTTCATTCAGACACGCGCAGTTTGCGGTCGCTTTCCGAAATGAAGATGAAATTGCTTCAAGCAATTTTGAGGAGCAAGTGGAGGAGATTTGCCTGGCAGACTCCGGAGGCCCAGGGCTCGGATCTGTCAGGCAATCTCTTTTGTACTGATTGATCGGGCACAGAAATGCGCGTAGCAAAGGGGCATGACCGTGGAGCGCCACGAATTTGCGAGCGATAACACCGCGCCGATTTGCCCGGAAGCATGGGCTGCATTGCAGGAAGCCAATACGGACTACGCCGCCTCCTATGGCGAGGACCGCTGGACCGCGCGGGTGTGCCACCGGATCCGTGAAATTTTCGAGACCGATTGCGACGTTTATTTTGTTTGCACCGGCACGGCGGCGAACGCGCTGGCGCTCGCGCAACTGTGTCCGTCGTTTCACAGCATTATCTGCCATCAGAACGCTCATATTCAGACCGACGAATGCGGCGCACCGGAATTTTTCACCGGCGGATCGAAACTGCTCCTGGTCGGGGGCGGAAATGGGAAGATCGATATTGCCCAGACCAAAGCGGTGCTTGTGCGTCAGAATGATTTGCACTCTCACAAGCCGGGCGTGATCAGCATTGCACAAGCGACCGAGTTCGGAACGGTTTATACGCGTGATGAAATTGCCGCAATCGCCGAACTGGCTCATTCCAATGGACTGTTTGTGCACATGGACGGTGCGCGTTTCGCGAACGCAGTCGCATCGCTCAACTGCGCACCAAGAATGATCACCTGGGAAGTTGGTGTGGATGTTCTCTGCTTCGGCGGCACAAAGAACGGCACGGCTGCTGGGGAGTTAGTCATATTTTTCAACAAGCAGGTGGCGCGCGAGTTCGACTATCGAGTGAAACAAGCCGGACAGCTCGGCTCCAAGATGCGTTTCCTGGCGGCACCCTGGCTGGGACTCTTGACAGGAGACGTATGGCTGCGAAATGCTCGCCACGCCAATCAGGCGGCACGTCAGCTTGCACAAAACATGCAACGCAGGGCGAATGTTGAAGTTGTATTCCCTGTGGAGGCAAATGCGGTGTTTGTGCGGATGGACGATCAAGTCGCGCGCGGCATCCAAGCGCGGGGATGGCGTTTCTACAAATTTATCGAGCCGGACGTTTACCGGTTGATGTGTTCCTGGGCAACCACGGAGAGTGATGTTAGCGATTTCATTCGTGACATTGACCTAAATCATTGAACGAATAGCGATCAGTGACATCTGTAGTGAAGGTAAAATGAATGCGTTCGTGCGAATTTTGATGCTCGCTCCCATCCTGTTTGGCGGATGCAAGGCCACCCACGACGTCGCCTCTAGTTCCTACCACGTAACTCGCGGCGCGGCGGTGGGCTCTTACAAAGTCGCTCGGGCCGTCGCAGTGGGTTCGTATCGTGTTGCCACTGCGCCGGTGTATTATGCCACGCGGAAGAGAGGCGATGGGTCATCAACCATGGTGGGAACGGAGACTTCGTCCGATGTTGCGAATCCCGGCCAATCAATTTCGCCAGAGGTGTCGTCAGCCCCACAACCGCAACAGCGAGCTGAAGCCCAGCGTGGCAAGGGCCGGACGTCGGGCACTACCGGGCAATCATCGACCAGCACGAGCGCATCGCACGGTTCCTCCTCGCAGGCGAGCTTTCCAACAGGTAAACCGGTTCCAGACAAACCTGGATATGTCTTCAGTCCATTCGACAAGGAAGGAAGATACGTTGATGTAAGTGGCTTCGCCTCTGGTACCAAAGTGAAAGATCCTTGGACCGATAAGATCTTTCTTGTTCCATAAGTTGCGGCGGACCTGTAGCCGTCACCCTGTGGGCGAAGTGGCGCGTACGGGATAAACATGGTGACGCCACATTCAATGAGATGCACTTCGCACAGCGAAGCGACTACAGCGCGGATTGCGGTAGAACGGCACGAGTGTTAGGTAGTAACATGAGACCGGTATCGCGAATTGCGATCTGCCTGGTCGCTTGGTCTCTCCCCGCTTTTGCGTCGCAGAGTCAGGCGCAGGTTTACCAAGGAAAAGAACTCGTTAAAGCCGAGCTTCTCGCCGATACGAGCGCCATTGTTCCCGGAAAGCCATTCACCGTCGGTTTGCTGCTTCGAATGGCTCCGCATTGGCACACCTATTGGGCGTTCTCTGGCGACGCCGGTCTTCCAACAGAATTGAAATGGAAACTGCCCTCTGGTTGGAAAGTTGGCGAGATTCAATGGCCTATCCCCCTGAAAACAATCGATCCGGGCGACATTGAGACTTACGGCTACGAAAATGAAGTCCTGCTGATGCAGGAAATCACACCGCCGCAGAAGCTCGACAGCTCAACGGTAAAGCTTTCAGCTGAGGCAAACTGGCTGGTCTGCGAGAAAATCTGCATTCCTGGCAGCGCAACACCGCAGTTGGAGTTGCCCGTATCGACAACAAGTCAACCGGCAAACACAGAGCTCTTCGCGCGCTATCGACATTTGTTGCCACAAAACTGGCCGGCATCGAATGTGGCATCGACAACCTGGAGTCAGGTTGGACGCGATCTCCGACTAAAAATCACGAGCGAATCGCTAGCCAAATATCCGGCGCTTGATTTTTTCCCATTACCACCGGGACCGGACGTCGTCGTTGGCCATCCAACGGTCGAATCGCGCAACACGAATGAAGTTGTCTTTCGAGTTCCTATTGATTCGTCGGAGAAAAACCTCTCTTCCATGCCAGGCTTGATTGTCTTTTCTCAGCAGCCAAATGGAGAGGACCGCGGAGCGTGGCAAATTTCAGCCGCGCCGACTGTTTCGGCTTCTAAGGCAGCGCCTCCCCGTGGAATCTTCACTTTTCTGTTCTTCGGTTTCCTGGGTGGCATCATTTTGAATTTGATGCCGTGCGTGTTGCCGGTGATTTCGCTGAAAATTTTTGGATTTATTCAGCAGGCGGGCCAAAGCCGGCGGAAAATTTTGCGGAGCGGTATCGCGTTTACGCTTGGAATCTTTGCATGGTTCGTCGGGCTTGGGCTGCTTCTAATTGCGCTTAAGGGCGCTGGACGCGACGTGACGTGGGGCGGATTTCAATTCACGAACGCCTATTTCGTTCTGGCACTGAGCGCGATTGTCCTTGTGTTCGCGCTGAACCTTTTTGGCGTGTTCGAAATTTCGCTGCCGCAAGGCATGACACGCGGGCTGCTTTCAACCACTGAGCGCAAGGACGATCTGGGCTCATTTTTCCAAGGCGTATTCGCTACCGTTCTGGCAACGCCGTGCACGGCGCCGTTCCTCGGCACCGCGCTAGGCTTCGCGTTTTCGCAATCAGCTGCGGTTATCCTGGCGATGTTCGTTGCGATTGCTGCTGGAATGAGCGCGCCGTACCTGCTTTTAAGCGCTCAACCGGCCTGGCTGCGATTTCTGCCACGACCTGGTGCCTGGATGTTACACGTGAAACAATTCATGGGCTTCCTGCTGTTGGCTACGTTGCTGTTTCTTCTTTACGTGCTGGGTGCTCAACGCGGCCTGGAAGGAGCGATTTGGGCAAGCTGTTTTCTTCTTGTGATTAGCGTCGCCTGCTGGATGAAAGGGGCGTTCGTGTTACCAACCGCATCGGTTCTCAAGCGCAGCGTCGTGCTTCTGCTCATGCTCGTGCTCGTGCTCGGAAGCGGCATTTATTTCATCGGCGGCAAATTTCGATCCAGCAATGTCGCGTTAACCGATTCAAGACTTCGCGGAGACTGGCAGGCGTTCACACCCGAGCGCTTGCAGGTAGAGCTGGACCAGGGCCATTCTGTGTTCGTCGATTTTACGGCCGCGTGGTGTATTACGTGCAAGTTTAACGAGGCCAATGTCCTTGAAAGCGCGGAGGTGCGAGAGGCTTTTAAGCGTCACGCGATCGTGAAATTGAAGGCTGACTGGACCAACGGGGATCCTGCGATCACAAAATTATTGCAAAAGTTCGGTCGCCCCGGCGTTCCGTTGTACGTGCTCTACCCTGGAAAAAACGAAGAACCGATTGTGTTTCCCGAGGTGCTCACCAAAGGCATGGTCCTGGAAAAACTCCAAACCGCGACGCGCAGGGTTGCCGCACAATAGATTTTTGACACCAGCTGCCTTTGTGTTCCCGTCGTTCTTGCCAATATGTTGATTGAAAGAAAATTGAACTACGTTAACAATTCGTTTTCTAATCCGTTTATGAATAAAAAAATAACCTTGACCGTTCTCACATCGTTAGTTGCTACTGCAATTTTTGCCTTGGAGCCGCCGCCGGTGGGCACCGCTGCGCCGGAGTTTTCGCTACCCGACGCGAAAGGCCAGACGCATTCACTTACCCAGTACAAGGGTAAATACGTCGTGCTCGAATGGTTTAATCCGGAATGCCCGTTTGTGAAGAAGCATTACGGCACCGACAACATGCAAAAATTACAGAAAGAATACACCGATAAGGGCGTCGTCTGGCTCACCATCGATTCGAACGCGCCTGGTACCGAAGGCAATTTAACGCCGGAACAGGCCGAGAAGGTCGCAACCTCCTGGAAGACGCAGCAGACTGCGCTGCTTCTCGATCCGGACGGCAAAGTAGGTCGCGCTTATGGCGCCAAAAACACGCCAAACATGGTGATCATCAATCCGGACGGGAAAATCGCGTACGAAGGAGCGATCGATAGCAAGGCCACGCCGAATCCCGCAGACATCCCCAGCTCGACGAATTATGTAAAGTCGGCATTGGATCAATCGTTGGCAGGCAAATCTATTTCCACGCCACAAACCAAACCGTACGGTTGCTCGGTTAAATACAAATCGTCGTAGTTTTTCGCTGCGGTCGCTGATCGCGACCGATCGGCGTCACCGACGCCGGTTATAAGATTTCGAAGCGGCGGTCGCAGGCGACCGCCGCTTCTGTTTTATCGACGGGGTTACCAGTCTTCGAACAAAGAACCCGTGGGCTCAGCCTCGTCTCGGTGAGAACCGCAACAGCAAGCGCAGGATAGGCATGGGCATTATTCGAACGAGAAACATTCCGAGTTTCATCGGAAAGCCCGGAATAACGAGGGGACGATCTGCCTCCAATGCCGCAAGCGCGTCACGCACGACTTTGTCTACGGAAACGAAAACGAACTCCGGGCCGGTATCCGGCTCGGCTCCGGGGCGTTTGGCGACTTCCTGAAATTCCGTGTGCACAGGCCCGGGACAAAGAGCGCAGACGCTTATACCTGTTCCCCTGAGTTCGGCCCGAAGCGCTTCGGAGAAACTTGTAACGTAGGCTTTGGTCGCGGCGTAAACCGCAAAGTTGAGAATCGGAAGAAATCCAGCCGACGAACTGACGTTTAAAATTCCGCCATGTCGTGTCGCCATCATTTGCGGAAGCAAATGGCGAGTGACGGTCGTGAGAGCCACGATGTTCACAAGGGTCATTTGCTCGTTGCGAATTGGATCGCTTGTCGCGAAGTCTCCGCTATCGCCCAGTCCGGCATTATTGATCAATAGATCGACATCAATCCTTTCACGATCGAGCCATGCCAGCAGTTCATTCAGATCCGCAGGATCGGCGAGATCACTCTTGCGAACGGAAATCGCGACATTCGGATAGCGCTGATTCAGTTGGTCGCGTAGTTCGTTCAACTTCTGCTGGCGCCGCGCAATTAAGGTCAATGACTTTGCTCGAGGGGCGAGTTGGCATGCAAATTCGCGGCCGATCCCAGCGGACGCTCCCGTAATCAGCGCGTTACAACCGTCGAGTTTCATTTCACGTTGTAGCCGAGCGCGTTGACCTCGGTTTGGTAACATGGCCGGTTTTCCGCCTGCCGCGGCCATCTGCCTTCGCCGAGGGCACGGCGAACAAGGCGCCCGGGGCTACAGCGCTGTTATTCAACTGCAGATCTTTGACCTCGTGATGTGTCAACATTCGCCAATGCCCGAGGGGCAAATCGCCGAGCCGAAGATTTCCGACTCGAACGCGTAGCAGATCTTTGACGCGGTATCCGACAGCCTCGAACATGCGCCGAATCTGACGATTTATTCCTTGTCGCAAGATAACGCGAAGACGGGTGGGCGACAGGGAGCGAAGCCGCGCAATTTTCGCGCGTTTGCCATCAAGAAGAATTCCGCGCTCCAGCTTTGGCGTGAGCGCCGGATCCCACGGCCGATCGACCGTGACCTGGTATTCCTTGTCGACCTTGAAACGGGGGTGAGTGAGGCGTTGCGCTAATTCGCCGTCGTTCGTCAAAAGGAGTAAGCCTTGAGTCTGCGCGTCCAAACGTCCGATATTGAAGAGTCGAGAAAATTTTTGGGGTAGAAGATCAAAGACGGTGTCTCGCGCGTGGAGATCCTTTCGAGTCGAAACGAATCCAGCAGGTTTATTCAAAATGATTGTAAGCGCTGGGGCGACGTGAATAAGTTTGCCATCAACTTTCACATGGTCCCGCGCGCCAGGTTGTGCGCCGAAGTTTGTGCAAACTTTGCCGTTAATTGTGACGCGGCCCGCCGCGATCAACTCATCGCAATGCCGGCGTGAACCAAGACCCGCGGCAGCAAGAAAGCGGTTGAGGCGCATAGCGCTACTCAACTGTCAATCCGAGCGAAGTCGAGGGCCAAAGGCTAATGCCAATCAGCCGCTCGCTACGTCAAACTATTGCGGAGCAATCCCCTTGTAGCACCGAAGATATTTTTACGGGACCCTTCGACTCCGCTGCGCTTGGCTCAGGATGACGATGCTAACGAGCCAACGGCTTAGACGTCCGGCTTGGTCTTGGGCAGGCCGATGACCTTCTGCCCGTCCTTCCATTGACCGCGCTTTTTCAAAAGTTCGACCCGTTCGAAGCGTTTTAGCACATTACGTCTGGCGGCGATCGTGCTGGCTCCCTTTAGGCTGCGATGTTGCGACATAGATTAGTTACCCCGCGAAAATGAGCGGCCACAATAAGCTGTTACACGAATTTTTCAAATGGAGATCGCCAATTCCTGGCGTCGATACTTGGGTCACAATTGATTACTCAGCACTACGTAAGTCCCGCACTTCGTGATTTGATGGTAGATGTGAAAGTGACTGGTTAAGATTTGTTTCCAATAATCGGCCCGGCTTTCCTCGATGATTAGATAAACCGCATCAGGTTGCCCCCATTTTTCCAGTACCGCGCGCTCATTCAAGAAGATGTCGACAGGGGATTTCCCAATCGGGGTTTCTTTCTGTGGGTTCTGATTAACCAGGAAAAACTTCCGGTTCAGGTAGAAGATGAGGCTGCTACTGTCGTCGAGTGGTCCTTCAAAGATCGCGTCTCCGCCTCCGTCAAGTCGTGGATTTATGGATCGCGCCACATCAGCGAGTGAAAAATACGGGGCGATTTGCGCGACAGCCGCCATCATGCTGAGTCCGCCAGGGACCATTGAGGCGGCGAGGGCAATGGCCGCAAGTCTTTCACGTTGCTTGGAAATAAGGTAAAGGGCCGCGAGCGATAGAGAGATGAGAGAGATGCCAAAGATGGCAACCAAAGGACGATATGACAGCCAGGTTGCCACAGGCATTACGTGTAACGCTCTCCAAGCCGTCCAGCGCGCGTCCATCGTTCCCCAGTTTCCGTTGAGGGCATGCGCCGCGTCTGCAAGAAAGAATGCCGCGGCCGCAGCTATTAAGCCCACGAGGCCCACGCCGATGACACCGGCAGCGCGTAATTTCTGCGGCATTCGATCCCACGCGATGGTTGCCCAGAGCGCAAACGCGCCCCACATGGTCATTGAATAGTAATCCTGGCGTTGCCCCAGAAACAGTAGCGGGAGAAAAACAACACCCATCCAGCAGAGCGGCAGTGCATCGGCGAAGTTGATTTCGCGCGGCCGAAGCACACGGCGCCAGGCAAAAATAATGCCCGGCAAAAGCGCGATCGACCATGGAAACCACCAGGCGACATGCAGGACCACAAACTGGTAGGCGGGCATGCCAAGGAAATCGTGCGTCTCATCGGTGAGTCCGCGCAAATGACCGAGCCATTCGGAGCTGATCTGATAACGAAAATACCCCGGGAAATGCCATTGCACCCAAAGGTGCCATGGCGCGACGATCATAAGAAAAATTGCGAGATACTCCCATCGTAACAGCCCACGAAATCGTATGCGTGCTTCGCGATAAAAGATTGAGAGTATAAGAAAAATCGCGGCGGGATAAGCGATGCCGAGCAGACCTTTGGTCAGACAAGCGAAAGCAGAGCAAATCCAAAGGCCGGCGAACCAGATGCGTCGGTTACGGCGGCGCTGATACCCTCCGATCGCGCAAAAAATCGCGCCGGCGATGAGTGCGCTCACGAGCGGTTCGGGCATGACGATGCGCGCGAGCAGAAATGTGCCGCAGAGACTCAGATAAATCAGACCGGCGATGAACCCGCGCCAGTAATCTGAGAGCTTTTCCCCAATTAGAAAGATCAAGGCAGCCGAGGCGACAACTGACAGTGCGACCGGGAGTCTGGCAGCCGCTTCATTGATGCCAAAGATCTTAAACGAAATGATGATCAGCCAGTAGAGCAATGGCGGTTTTTGCAGGCGCGGCGCGCCATCGTTCGTGGGCAAAAGCCAATGATGCGTCTCTACCATCTCGCGTGCAGCGCCTGCGTATTGTCCTTCTGTCTGGCTGTACAAGTCGCCGGAGCCGATTGTCGCGATGTGCAACAACGCAGCCAACGCGATGAGGATCACAAACAACGCATGGCGCATGGGCGGCGGCGGGAGCGCCGGTGGCTCGAGCAGAGTTTCTTCCAGGCTTAGGCTGCGGGTACCAGCGGTCATTGAATACGTTCCCTGCCAGAAATTGGTGGTTCACGCTGAGACTCCCCGGAGTCGTCGCTGCGATATTTTTCCCAGTGCTCGGGCAAACGAAGCAGTTTTCCCTCTGGCATCTCGATCAGCGCAAGCATCTGCCGGCACCGAGCGATGAGCACATCGTCTGCTGGGCGCGTGATCTGGAATCCGCACCAGAACCGCACGCGCTCCACCCGGTCCAGCCAGCCTTCGATCACGAGCCGATCTCCGAGTTTGGCCGGTCGACGATAATCAATCTCCGTTCGCACGACCACCGGGTAGGTCTGATTTTCGGCCATTTTGGTGAGCGCGAGCCCGAGGTCCTCGGCAAGAAGCGTACGTGCGATCTCGATGAAACGCAGATAAGCAATGTTTGAGACGACACCCCCGCAATCGGTGTCGAAGAACATTACCTGCACCTGAGTACAAATGCGTGGCGGAACGGCCATCGTAGGATTTGAGACTGAAGCTTCAGGCTCGAGAGGTTTTACTTCGTGACATACAGGACGACAATTCAGGGAGCGGGTTCATGCTCGCGAGTTTGAGATTTGAGACTTCAGATTTCAAATTTCAATTTGTCTCGTTTCTTGCACGAAGCATCGACAACACCGCACTAGCAACCTCGTCGACAGTCACCGCTTTCATACAACGAAAATCAATCGGGCATTGGCGGAGGAAGCAGGGGCTGCATTCGACATGATGTCGCAGTACGATGTGATCGTTGCCAAGCGGGCCCGTCAGGCTAGGCTCGGTCGAACCAAAAATGGCGACGACCGGTACCCCCAACAATGCGGCGAGATGCATGGTGCCGGTATCGTTCGTGAGCACCAAACGGCATTCGCGCAGCCCGTCGATTAGTTGATCGAGTGTGGTCTGGCCAATCCGATTCACACAGCGATCACCTAGAGCGGCCACAATCTGCTGACCGACAGCGGCGTCGCGCGTCGTTCCAAACAAAATCCATTGGGCGGATGATTGCGCGGCAATCTTTTTCGCCGACTCGGCAAAACGCTCAGGTAACCAGCGTTTAGCGGGGCCGTATTCTGCCCCCGGACAAAGACCGATTCTGAACGGTTGATGGTTGAGAGTTGATAGTTGATAGCTGCTTGGGCGTTGGGCGTTGAGCGTCGGTGCGCCGCATTCGCGCGCGATACGGAGGAACCGGAGCGAATGATGTTCAGGGGGACCTGGCTTTCGCGGGACTGGCACGATTTGATTAATCAGCCAGTGCCGCCTATGGCCGCGATACCCAACTCTGCGCGGAGTTCCGGTTAACCACGTCTCCAAAGCGGCGCGTAGCGAATTCGGAAAAAGGATCGCCACGTCGAAAGGCGGTTGTCGCCGAAGCAAGCGCACAACTGAAAGGAGCCGGTTCGCCGGCAAAGGAATGATCGAGTCCACTTCAGGAACCAGCTTCCACATCGGTGCTACCCTCTCCGGGGCGGCGATCGTGACGTGCGCGTCGGGGCGGCCCGCCTTTATTGCTCGAACCGCGGGCACGCTCATCACAGCGTCCCCCAGCCAGTTACTGGAACGAATGAGAATTGGAAACGGCTTTAGATCTTGAGATGAAACTCCCGGTGGCAGATAGACGCCACGTTTATACTGAGTGAGAAGAAAGTCAGGCTGGGGCGTTTTCCAACGATTGTGCACCCAAAACCAATCTTCCGGCGCGACGCGAATTTGTCGCTCGATGATCTGATTTATTTCTGAGGTGAGCGCTGCAATGGAGGCTTCTGCCTTGGGCAGATCAAAGCGCTCGGTGAAAACCATGCGCCAGCGTGCCGGACCGATTGTATAAACGCCCGCGGCGATCAGCGCGGCCCGGGTCCTCTTGGCGAGCAAGGCGGGGAGGGGTGAAGTGGAGGCCAGCTTTCCAAAGAAAGGTGTCCACAATCCGTGATCGCCAGCATGTTGGTCCGACAAAACACCAACGCCCCCGCCGGAGCGAAGCAGATCAATCACCGGCTGAAATCCCCGCTGGCGATCGAACAATTCCAGACCAGTTTGACCACGTGTCCGACGAACGTGCGCGTCAATAAAACGATTACCAAGCTTCTGATAGACGCTCGCGTTGCGCACGAAGCCAACGAACTTCGGCATCAATTGCGCGAACATTTCCCATGTTCCGAGGTGACTCAAAACGAGCACCACGGGAACGCCGGCGCGAAATTCCCTGGCCATCGCCTCGATATTTTCAACTTCGACCCGTCGCAGGATTTTCTCCGGCGGCATTGAGGTGAGTTTAACGCTACAGAGAAGGTTGGCGCCGAGTCGTTGGAAATGCCGGCGCACGAGTCGACGCATTTCTCGCGGAGTTTTTTCATTGCCAAACGCAATGGCTACGTTGCGTTGTGCCAGGCGTCGATATTTGCCCGACAAGCTCCAAGCACAAAGACCAAGGAATTCCCCAACAACAAACAAAAGCGGCAATGGCAGTACGGCGGCGATCGCTAACCCCGCACGATAGAGAAGATAGACAACGAAATCGAGCATTGCAGAACAAGCGGTATCGCAGGACGGCGCGGCAGGGTAGATTTGCCTGTGGCTGGCTTCAACCAATATAATGTGGCCGGTGTCGCCATCTCCTTTCCATATCTCTGAGGCAGATTTCGTTCGCGCTATCTCGCGAAAGTTCCCGCACGGCCGATTTCTTATCGTCGGCGCGAGCTCTCAGGAAATTGAGCGCCAATTTGTTGAGGCGAAAAGAGAAGCTTTCATCGTGCGGTCTCTTGATGATCTGGTGGCGAAATTGCGGCAGGGTGACACGGCAACTCATTTTGAAACTGCAGTGTGGTTTTATCCGTCTGGAGAAAACGATGACGCCCGTGTGGTGGAAGCCCTGGCGTATTGCGCTGCGAATATTGTGCTCACCCCTGCGGCTGGCGCTGACGCTGCACGACGTCGGCCGCAACTCATTCAGTACTTCACGCGCTTTGGACTACATCCTGACTACGAATGCGACCTAATCGGGTTGGATTCGGCAGCCGTATGCCTTAGACATCAGCCTGCTGAAGCTGCCGTTGCGCTAACGGCGGCCGCAGAGGCGGCTTTTGCCAGACTCAACAGAGCATTGAGCGACGTGAAGCGGTCGCTTCAAATCCGTGGCTCCGAACTGGAGGGTGCACACCGTCATATTGCCGCCCTCGAGGCAAGACTGCTCAAACTCAAAGAGTACCGGCGCGAATTGAAATTGCTAAAAGAGCAGAGACAAAACTTGCGGAAATCGCCGGAGCGCCGCGTGGGCCAGATATTACTGGCGCCATACCGCCTTCCGGAAAAACTGGCGAAAGCGGTTTGGAAAAAACTGCGTCGACCGGCGCAGGTTCGTCGACGTTCTGCCGCTTCAAGTGAATACCAGCAGTGGTTCGAGCGCCATCGCGCGACTGCGCGCGACATTGATCGAATGCGAAACGAATCACGTGCGTTTGCTGCGAAACCGCTGATTAGCGTAATCACACCAGTCTTCGACACGCCTGTGCAGTGGCTTCAGGAAGCAATTGAATCAGTGCTGGCGCAGGCATACGAAAACTGGGAGCTCGTGTTAGTCGACGATGGATCGAGCGATGCCGATCTGCTCCGGGCGCTGCCCCTACTCGCCGCTCGCGATCGGCGTATCATTCTGAAGAGCCTCGGGAAGCACGAAGGAATCTCGGCAGCGTCGAATCAGGGACTGGCGCTTACCCGAGGGGAGTGGGTCACTTTTCTGGATCATGATGATGTCATCGAACCCGATGCGCTTTTTCAGATTGTGAAACTTTTACAGACTCATCCTGATGCCGACCTGATTTATTCCGATGAAGACAAGCTTGGCGAAGACGGCTTCGAGGGTCCCCTGTTTAAGCCGGATTGGTCGCCCGATTTTTTCCTTTCTTACAATTACGTGGGCCATTTAACCGCGGTGCGGCGCGATATCGTGCAAAAGATCGGCGGCTTGCGTTCACAATTCGATAGCGCGCAGGATTACGACCTCTTCTTTCGCGTGATCGGAGAAACCAGACGAATTCACCATATTCCGAGGGTCTTGTATCACTGGCGCCGATCCGAAAGCTCCAGCGCGATCAGCGTTCGTCAAAAACCGGAACAACTCGAGTCCTCGCGGGTTGCAATTGAAAATCACCTCGAGCGTTGCGGAGAATCGGCCCACGTCGCTGTGGACTGGCGCACCCACGCCTTCTGCGTCAGACGCGGGCTGCAGGAACCGAAGAAAATTTCGATGATCCTTTCAACTCACCATGGCCCGGAGTCGCTGGAGCGATGCATCGAAAACCTGACGAGCAAAACAACTTATCCGAATTACGAGATAGTGATCGTTAGCGATGATAAGTTCCATGGCGGATCAGCTCTTTCCTCGCATTTTCCACATTGTATCGTGCAGTTTCCGGGCGAGGCCAATCTCTCGGCAATAAAAGATTTTGCAGTAAAGCAAACAAGCGATCCGTGGATTCTTTTTTTGGATGAAAGCATCGAACCGATCGACCCGGACTGGCTGACCATCATGGCCGAACATGTGCAGCGCCCCGAAGTCGGAGCTGTGGGCGCGCGGTTGCTAAATCCAAATGGAACTGTTGAACATGCGGGACTGGTTCTGGGTGTCACTAAGACTGCGCAACCGGCGTTTTACGGATTCCCGGCAGAACATCCTGGAACGAATCGCCAATTGCAGGTGACCCGAAACTGCAGCGCCGTTTCTAGCGGGTGCATGCTTATGCGGCGCGAAGTTTTTCAACAAGTGGGCGGATTTGATGAAAACCTGGAAGGCGCTTTCGCCGATGTCGATCTTTGCCTTAAAATGCAGCGCGCAGGTTACCTGATTGTTTATACCCCGTTCGCGAAACTTTGGTTGCATCACGGGCCAACCGAACAGATCGACATGAACGGTGAAGCGGTTCTGCGCCAGCGGTGGCCCGAGATTTTACGGCGTGATCCCTATTACAATCCAAATCTTTCTCGCGAACGGGCCGATTTCTCGCTAGGCAAATAGAACCATTGGCTGAAGTGAAATGAGCAAGCACGACGAAAATCTTTGGGAGGGGATCGACCAGGGCGCGCGAGGAAGCCTAAATACCCGGGACTACCGTGCTGGCTCTTTCGCGCAGGAACTCGCAGAACGAGGTTTGGACGCGAGTGAACTTGTCGCTGCGGATCGGAGTCAGCGCGAGATGAAGGATGCCTGGATCCCCGGCGTTGAAATTTTTGCGCGAACAGTCTATCCGCAACGGCATCGAGGTTTTTTTGGCGAATTTGTGAGGCGCGATGAAGGCATTTTGGCGCGGATTGGGCTCTGGCCCAGGCAATGGTCGGCTGCGCGGATGTTTTCGGGAACTGCCAAGGGCTTTCATGTGCATCCACCCAGCATTCCGGAAAAAAGCGATCCGGTGGATTGGTTGCGTCGCTTGTATATCGATCAGCCGGATAATTATTCAGCGCGGAGCTATGACAACGAGCAATGGGACGTAATGTTTTTTGTTCAGGGTCGCGTCGAGAGCATTCTGTTCGACATTCGCGCAGGATTACCCCGGCGGGTGATGCGTTTCTTTGTGGACGGCGATAATCATCGCAGCCATAACAACGTCGGCGTCGTAATTCCACCTGGCGTGGCGCACGCTATTCGCGTTGAGGGTACGGAAGACGTGATCATGGTGTACGGGACGAGCACAGTTTTCCGTCCGGAATTCGAAGGGCGCATTGCGAGCGACGTGGAAACCGCAGCGCTCCCAGAATCGTGGCAGAAATTTCTATCTTTGTAGCGGTGCTCTATGAGCGCCGTAATTCGATGAGCTCAAGCTTTCGGCGGTCATAGACCGCCGCTACAGCAGTAGATGAAACGAAATTTCGATCCTGCGGTACTCGAGATGATGGACCGCGAGCAGCCTGTCTCCGCCGAGCTGGAGCGCGATCTGGAACGTATTCGGCAATTGAATCGCTGGTTCGGAAGCTATCGTCTTGTAATGAGTTTTATTCGCAACTGGATCAAGCCGGCTGACAAATTGCGCGTGGTCGATCTGGCAACGGGATCGGGCGACATTCCGCGATTAATTGTGCATTATGCGCGAAAGATTAACGCCACGGTAGAGATCGATGCGGTGGATCGCCAGCCCGCGACGTTGGAAATCGCCAGAAGATTGAGCGCCGACTATCCGGAGATTTCCTACCGCGAAGCTAATGTTCTGGAGTGGAATTCCGTCGAAGCGTATGACATCGCACTTTGTACGCTGGCGCTTCACCATTTCAGCAACGAGGATGCGGTGCGGCTTCTGCAAAGATGTCGCCAGTTATCGAGAAAATTTGTCCTCGTGTCGGACTTGCGACGTAGTTTTTCCCTTGTCGCAGGCGTTTACCTTTTGACTGCGCTGATTTTCCGCGAACCGATGACGCGCTACGATGCACGGCTCTCTGTCATTCGTGCCTTCTCTTTTTCTGAGATGCGTGATCTGGCCGTGCGTGCTGGATGGAAAAATTTCGGAAACAAGAAATTCCGCTTCGGGCGACAGGCGATCTGGCTCGAAGCGGGGCGAGCCGGTTCGAGTCAGAGTTGATAAGGGGAGGAAAAATCCAGAGATTCAGCGCCACCGCCCGGAATGACAAATATGCGGATCATCACTACGATCGCCGAGGCGCATGCGCAGCCGCACGCAAAGCGCCGCGTGTTGGTTCCCACCATGGGCGCTTTGCACAAGGCGCATGGGGAAATGGTCCGGGTAGCGCGCAAGCACGCTGGTCACGATGGCGAGGTGGCACTCAGCATATTCGTTAATCCGCTGCAATTTGAACCCGGAAGCGATTACGAACGCTATCCGAGACCGGAAAAAACGGATGAGGAATTTTGTGGGAAAGTCGGAGTCGATCTTTTGTTCCGTCCCAGTGTTGCGGAGTTGTACGCAGATGATCGGTCCGTTTATGTCGAGGAATCCTCTCTTTCAAATACGCTTGAGGGCAAGTCGCGCCCCGGACACTTTCGCGGGGTTTGCACGGTCGTGGCGAAGTTATTCAATATTCTTTCAGCGGACGCCGCTTTGTTTGGTGAGAAGGACTTTCAACAGCTGGCGATTGTTCGCCGCATGGTGCGCGATCTCAATTTCAAGACCAACATTATCCCAGTGCCAACGGTGCGCGAAGAAGACGGCCTGGCATGCAGTTCGCGCAATCAGTATTTGAATCCTGAAGAGCGGAAGCAGGCCGCCGTTTTACACAAGGCTTTGAAGCTTGCGGCAACTGTCGGCAAAAAACCCGCAAGGGACGTTGTCGAGCTTGCGCGTAAGGTGATCGGCGAAGCTCCACTCGCGAGGATTGATTATGTGGAGGCTGTCGATGCGGAAACTCTGCAGCCCGTTGAAATCGTTCGATCGAATTCATTACTCGCGCTCGCTGTCTTTTTCGGGAAAACTCGCTTGATTGACAATTGCCGTTTGGGATGAAGGAATACGATTTTGTGGTAATCGGGAGCGGCATTGCCGGCCTGAGTTTTGCGGTGAAAGCGGCAAAGCACGGATCGGTAGCTGTTATCACGAAACGCAGAAGCTCCGACACAAACACAGCATGGGCGCAGGGCGGGATCGCTTGTGTCACTAGCGATGAAGATTCGTTCGAGTTGCACGTACGCGATACGCTTGAAGCTGGTGCCGGGCTATGTGACGAGGCGGTCGTACGGACGATTGTGACCGAAGGCCCGGAGCGGATTCGCGAACTGGTAGAACTCGGTCTGCAGTTCGATGAACGCGAGATTTCGGGACATCGCGAGCTTGACCTTGGCAAGGAGGGCGGCCATTCCAAACGCCGCGTTCTGCACGTCCGAGACGTAACCGGGAAAGAAATCGAAAATACGTTATTGCGGGAGCTGGCTCGGCAATCCCATGTGCAGCTATTAGAGAATCACATGGCCGTGGATTTAATCACGGCAGCCAAGCTCGGCTTTTCGGCAGAAGATCGCTGTCTCGGTGTCTATGTTCTGGACGAAAATACGGGAGAGGTAGAAACCATTCGATCGGATCGAATCGTGCTTGCCACCGGGGGTTGCGGGAAAGTCTATTTGTACACGACGAATCCGGACATTGCGACCGGCGACGGTGTGGCGATGGCGTGGCGGGCAGGGGTGGAGATCACCAACATGGAGTTCATCCAATTTCATCCTACCTGTCTCTTTCATCCACAGGCGAAATCATTTCTCATTTCGGAAGCGGTGCGCGGTGAGGGTGGTGTCTTGCGTAACGATCGTGGCGAAGATTTCATGAAGCGCTACGACGCACGCGGTTCGCTGGCGCCGCGCGATGTCGTAGCGCGCGCGATTGACGCGGAGATCAAACGCTCAGGTGCCAAGTGTGTGTTTTTGGATATCACACATCAGTCGCCGGAATTCATTCAGGAGCGGTTCCCGCATATTTATCAAACATGTCTACGGTTCGGCATCGACATGTCGAAGCAGGCGATTCCAGTAGTACCGGCTGCCCATTACCAATGCGGCGGGGTCAAGACCGATATCAGTGGCGCGACCAGTTTGCACGGACTCCATGCGATCGGGGAGGTCGCGTGCACCGGGTTGCACGGGGCGAATCGACTTGCCAGCAACTCGCTTTTGGAAGGCTTGGTCGTTGCGCATCGCGCGGTCGCGGCAGCGGCGCAGACACGCTCGGCTCGAACGCAACAAATACCCTTGCCCGAATGGAAATCGGGAAACGTGCAGGACGTCGACGAGCTGGTTGTGATTTATCACAACTGGGACGAGATCAGACGGCTGATGTGGGATTACGTGGGAATTGTGCGCACCGACAAGCGGTTGCAGCGCGCCAGCGCGCGACTGCGAAATCTTTTGCGCGAGATTCGCGAGTTCTATTGGAACTTCAAAGTATCCGTCGACCTGCTGGAGCTGCGTAATCTTGCAGCTGTGGCAGCCTTAATCGTCGATTCGGCGCTGTGCCGCAAAGAAAGCCGCGGCCTCCATTACACACTGGATTATCCAGAAAGAGACGATCGCCAGTTTAAACGCGACACAGTCCTGAGTCGCGGCTGATGCCGTACCTCCATCGCGAGGCCGGCTTCTCGGAATTTGCGCGTGCCGCTGTCCCGGGTCGTTCGGCACTACCTCGTATATCGGATTCCGGAAATTGGGCTTGCCTAAGAGAGGGGAATCGGGTACAGGGTGGCGGCGTTTGAAGATGAGGAGACTTCTTGCGGCTTGTTTAAGTCTAGGCATTGCTGCCGCCCCGAAAGCATTCGGGGACGAGCAATCCACGTCCCCTTATGCCACGGCGGCTGACTTTGCGAAGTATGCAATGAAACTTCGGGAGCAGGCCCTCCTCAAGGTAGAGCCGCAGGTCTTTATCCCGACCAGCTCGCGTCCGGCGGTGCAGCGTTATCCGTGGAAGACCAATATTGTGACCACGGTGTTTTGGATTGGGGAACAAGCAGGAGGCAACAACCCGGTTCCAAACTACAAAAGCTGTTGGGACTTTAATTGGACGGAGAACTATGGCGGATACGATAATCCCGAGGCCAGCGCACGACGTAATTACATCCCGGTGGCGTTTATTCCGAAGTTGAATCCTTTCTATTGTGCGTTGCCATACAACGATGTGACGCACGGTCAATTCAAACCGGAAGCGGCGCTGGTGATCCCCTGGTTCAAGCAATCCTACACGGGACCGGGAGAATCGGTGTGCCGGAATCGCTGGATCGCTATTCGTAAAGGCAGTCGCACATGTTATGCGCAATGGGAAGACTGCGGTCCGTTTCGGACTGACCATTTTCAGTACGTATTTGGAAATGAGCGCCCCAAACCGAATCTCAATCACGGCGCTGGTTTGGATGTTTCACCAGCCGTCCGCGACTACTTGGGACTGTCGCCCACCGACGTAACCGATTGGCAATTCGTCGAAGTTCGGGATGTGCCACCAGGTCCGTGGCGGAGCTACGGCGAAAATAACCATTGGGTGATCGCACGTCGTCAGAACGAGCAGCGAATGGCGGACCGCACCTTGGGCGCTGCTAAGAAGTAAAGATCTAAGACGCCAGTCTAGCCGGCTGGAGAGGGAGTCGGAGAAGGGGACGTAGTGGCGCTCGGCGGAACGTTTTCGCTTGGCTGAGGACTGGGATGAGAGGGTCGAGCCGCCGCCATGCGAATCAATTCCGATACCGTGACGAATTTGAACCCTTTTGCCTCGAGTTCGTCAAAAGTGGAAGGCATTGCCTCAATTGTTCCCGGGTGTATGTCGTGAGATAACACGATCGAGCCGGGCCGCGTCTCCTTAAGAATACGAGCTCGGACCACAGCCGGGCCGGGCCGTTTCCAGTCGTACGGATCTACGTCCCAAAGAATAATGTCATAACCAAATTCATCGTGAATCCAACGCTTCTCGCGGGTCGTGATCGATCCATAAGGCGGGCGCAGCAACGTCGGACGCTTACCCGTGGCGTTCTTAACCGCATCATCGGTCTGCTGAAGTTGGCGGCGTACGCTTTCGTCGGACATTTTGCCGAAATTGGGATGCGACCAACTATGATTCGCAATTTCGTGACCTTCTCGCGCGGCTCGCGCAACGATCTCAGGATGTTCCGCGACATTTTCGCCGATCACGAAGAAGGTCGCCTTGATGTGGTGCGCAGCGAGCAAATCGAGTAATTTTGGTGTCAGCGTTGCGCTGGGTCCGTCGTCAAAGGTCATCGCGATGTACGGTCCATCGACATGGACGGAGTTGAATGTAATGCCCGGTTCTTCCGGTTCCGCTCGAGTCGCTTTCGCTGCGGGTCGCTCCGCCTTCGCCGGTCCAGTCTTCGTCGCGGCTTTGGCGGAGTTGGCGGCTACGGGGGACACGTTTGCTGGTGCGGGCTTTGGTGATGCGGGTTTTGCTGGTGTGGGTTCCGCTCCAAGCTCAAAAGTGAAACTTAACCACACGGAACAAAAGAACATCAAACGAAAGGCGGGCATAAATGGGGACGTGGCAAAAGTGAATGCGTATCTAGCAGAGGCTGCCGTTTACGCAAGGCGACTGCCTTGCTGTAATAAAGTGACAAATGCGCAGCCGATTTTATTTGCGGCAGAAAGCCAGGCTCATTCAGCCTTTCCGCAATTTCTGCAGTTGCGCGATGAACGCGGCGGGACCCTCGGGAAAGTAACCGTCATACCGCCAAAGCTTTTGTCCGTCGGCGCTGAGGACCACGATAGTGGGAAACCCCACAATCTCGTACTGCTGCGCAAGTTCGCGGTTTTGCTTTCTTAGTTCGGGAGTCTGCGGTTTACCACGCGGGAAATCGAGTTCTACAACAACCAAATTATCGCGCGCGAAATCCTTGAACTCCGGCTTTAACAGGACCTCCCTGTCAAATTTTTTGCACCACCCACACCAATCTGAGCCGGTAAAATCGAGCAGCAGGATTTTGTTATTAGCCTTAGCCTGTTGCTGCGCCTGCTTGTAATCGGTTAGCCAGCCAGATTCCTCCGCACCGGCGAGCGGTCCTGAGATAAGAGCAGTGGCCACGACCGCAAAAAGAAAAAAACGGTAGGTTTTCACGTCACCATCTTCGATGGAAATATTACCTAGCGCAAGAGCCCCGAAAGCATTCGGAACCAGCGCAGCAACTATTTTTTCACTCCGCAAATAGCCCGGCGAACGACCGCCGGGCTATCGACGGGTTGGGATCTAGCGCAGATGTTTCGAGACGAGCTTGGTCATCTCGAACATACTCACCTGGCTCTTACCGTTGAATACCGGCCTGAGTGAGTCGTCGGCGTTGATCATGGTTCGTTTCTTTTTATCCTGGCAACCGTGCTTCTTGATGTAGTTCCAGAGCTTCTTGGTAAGCTCCGAGCGTGGTAGCGGCTGCGACCCGACAATGGCAGCAAGCTTATCGTCAGGCTGGACCGGTCTCATGAAGGCGGGATTCGGTTTGCGCTTGGAAGTTTTCTTTTTGGTTTTCGGCATGGAGGCTGATTAA
>JBKPRQ010000127.1:0-5180 GCA_046734635.1 Verrucomicrobiota bacterium | reverse complement strand
GTTGACCTGCCAGAGATCGTAGAGCCTGGCGTCGGCCAAAATATTTTCGACGCACAACATCGCAGTCATCATGGCGTGGTCCTGATTGTTGTATTTGTGCATGCCGTTGCGACCGACGAGGTGGAGGTTGGGATAACGGCTGTCCAGTTCCTCGCGGATTGTAGAAACGTGTCGTGCGTAATCGTCGTCGTAAACAGGATACGCTTTCTTCTGGCGGACGACGCAGCCATCGAGGAAATCCCCTTCCCTGGCCAGTCCGATCTGAACGAGCTCTCGCTTTGCCAGTTCAATCAGATCGCTATTGCTCGAATCCCAGAGGCCGTCGTGCTCAAAGCAGAAATATTCGAGACCATAACAAATCTTATCTGGATCAGGCACCATCTCCGGTGACCATGAACGGAAGTTTTGGACTCGACCAACTTTGACACTCGGATCGTGGATGTAGATCCAGTTGTCATCAAACATGCGTCGATCTTTCAAGATCAGCATCACGGTGAGGAAGTCGCGATACTTCAGGCTCGTGGCGGCAAGCTTCGTTTGCTCGCTCACACTCGGCGATAATCCGCAAACGAGTTCTCGCATCGGTGCGGACGAAATGATGTGTTCGGCTTCAATTGATTGCAGATCACCTTGTCGATCTTTGTATGCGACGGTCCAACTGTCAGAGGTTTCATTGTAAGAACAGCGAGTTACCCGGCAGCCCATCTCAAGCCTGCCGCCCAGCACTTTCATCTTTTCGGCGCAGGCCTCCCACATCATGCCTGGACCTTTCCGCGGATAGCGAAACGAATTGATCAGTGTCTTAATTACGTTTGTGCGGTCTCCATTATAACGCTGCGGAATCAGGGCATTCTTGATGGCGCTGCCGAGCGAAAGTCCTTTGATCCGCTGCGCCGCCCAGTCGGCCGAGATTTCTTTGCAGTTCATTCCCCAAACTTTTTCCGTGTAACTCTTGAAGAACGTGTTGAAGAGGCGTTTGCCGAACTGATTGCTTACCCACTCTTCGAAATTGCGCGGATTTCGCACCGGAAAAAGGCGCGCTTTCATCCACGAAAGAACACAGAGCGCCGACCTGAAGATGCCCAGCCTGAGCAACGCTTCGAACGGTTTCAACGGGTACGAGAAAAACTTGCCGTCGTAAAAAATCCGCGAGGAACGCGGGCGCACGAGCATGTCGTTAGGCAAAATCTCGGTCCACAGATCTTCGACTGCCTTCGACTTGGAAAAGAAGCGGTGCCCGCCAATATCGAAATGAAAACCGTTGTAAGTCACAGTCCGGGAGATTCCGCCGACGTAAACGGGATCCGCTTCCAGGACAACGACACCGACTTCCTCTTTCGACAGAAGATAACCAGCCGTTAAACCCGCCGGGCCGGCACCGATAATGACGACGTTTGTTTTCATCTTCTCCTGTTACACAACACTAGGCGACCCAGTTGCCCCGGGTGAAATTCCAGACGTACCAACCCTGTACGCAAAGCCCAGCGGCGGTGAGCAGCGCCACTGCCGCGGTGCCAAATGCCCTAACGAGCACCGGCGGCGTGCGAAATTGACTCAAAAAATTCAAGAGCGCCAGCACGATCAGCGCGTGCACGCAAAATTCGTAGCGAAGCATGCTCTCCATATCCACGCAGGCCACTCCGCTAACGGAGAGATAATAGATTACAAAAGCGCAGAAATAGATGCCGGCGCGAAGCGGTAAACCGGCCCACTTGCGAAGCGAGAGTTCACAAATGGCGATACCAACAAAGAGCAACGCACCCAATGTCATCGACATTTGGCTCGCTTCCGTCGGATCGTTTAGCGCCGGAACGAACCAGCGATAACTAGAGGGCCTAAACACCGCCAAATAATCGGGAACGATTCCCCAGCCGGCTGCCTGCGTAAGCATATAAATATCCCAATGGCCCCAGCGAAGTTGAGAATAGGTGAAGAATCCCAGAGCGCCGAAGCTCGCCAGCAACGTCATGGCCATCGCTGGCTTCTCCTTGCGCAACCACGGCCCCGGCCCAAGCAACCGGCGCCCACCAGTTTGGAAAAACGCGAGTACCAAGGGAAATGCCGCACATACAACTCCGACAATCCGCGTTGCTGACATGACGATGCCGTGTACAGCCGCCAGCAATTTCGCAGATCGGCCTTCCGCTGTGCTCCAATAAATAAAACCGAGCAGAGCCATCAAAAAGAGCGATTCCGAATAGGCGGCAATCAGAAAGAACGACGCAGGATGGGCAGCGATTAACAATGCGCCGCAAACCTGGAGTGCAGGCGAAATGTTCCAGCGCCTGCAGAAAAGAAAGAAATAACTCCAGAAGGCCCAGGCAGCGAGCTGGGCGGTGATCAACAGAGCTGTACCTGCGCTTATGTTAAGTACGTAGCGAAAGGCAGCCGCGATCGCAGGGTAAGCGGGAAAAAATGCGACGTTTGATACTTCCATCACCTTGTGATCGATAGGTGGGACGATGGTCTGGTATCCGCGATCCACGATGTTCATAAACCAATAGCTGTCGTGCTGAACCAGCGTGCCGTAGCGCTCCGAAAAGGAGCCTTCCGGCGCAAGCAGACCCATCGCCATCGCAAGTTGCAGCAGCGTAATAATGAGTCCCGCGAACAAAGGTCTGAGCAACCAAAGCGAGCGGGTCATTACATCATAATCGCTGCACGCAGCCCCTTTGTTCGTGAAAGTCCGATTGCCGCGGCGACACGGGCTCGTCCCGCCGTACGGCGGGCGAGCTTTTGGAGCGGGAAGAGCTCTCTCGCTGGCAACCACAAAGGAATTAGAAGAGGAAATTTCGGGTCGCATTGTTTCAAAATCTGTAAGCTGATTTGAATGGTGGAGTTTGACGGCAATTCCACCGCGTTTATTCGCTGCCGCTGCCGTGCTGTTTTCCGGATCAGGCGATTTTCGCTGCTCGATTCCGAAGGAGCCAATGCCACTATTACGGCGCCGAAATCACAAGAACGATCTCGCCTTTCGGCGGGTGAGCTTCGTAATGCGCAAGGAGCTCGGCGGCATTGCCGCGCCGGAATTCCTCGAATTTTTTTGTTAGCTCTCGCGCGACGCAAAGTTGCCGATCCTGCATCACATTGATGCAGGCGGCGAGTGTCTTGGTTAACCGATAAGGCGACTCGAAAAAGATTACTGTTTCACCGGATTCAGCGGCAGCTTGCAACTCGCGTTGACGTTGCCCACTTTTGATTGGAAGAAATCCGCGAAAACAAAATTTTTCATTCGAAAATCCGGATCCGACGAGCGCGGTCAGGATCGATGACGACCCTGGGATGATCGTGAACGAGAGCTCTCGCCGAATGCACTCACGGATGAGGCGCAATCCCGGATCCGATAGTCCCGGCGTTCCGGCGTCCGTGATCAGCGCGACGTTTTCGCCAGCTGCGAGGCGTTCAACGAGTTCAGCCGTGCGCTTTGCTTCGTTATGTTCGTGATAACTGACGAATGGTTTCTTGATTCCGAAATGTTTCATCAAGATCCCGGAGTGCCGTGTGTCTTCGGCTGCGACCAGATCGACGAATTTCAGGATCTCCAGGGCACGCAATGTGATGTCGCCCAAATTACCGATCGGTGTAGAGACCACGTAAAGCATCGCCTATCATCGAATCAAAATGGGTCTTTCGCTATCGAACGCAGGCAGGAAGCTTTGATTTTCGAAAAACCACCTGTTTGGCACCAAACGAATCTGTAGTGGGAGGTACAAGATGAAGAAAAGCTCTTATCTATTGATGTTAGTGCCGTTAGCACTGGTCGGCTGCGCGGAAGAACCAACGACGGTGACGACAACAACGACTACGCAGGCAGTGACAACGACGGGGCCAGCTCGCGAGGTAGTCGTAACCAGGCCTCCGCCAGCGGTTCGCGTTGAAACTCAGACGGTGGCGCCCGGACCGGGATATGCTTGGACCACCGGTTATTGGCGATGGACCGGAACCGACTACGTCTGGGTCCCTGGGAGTTGGATAGTCCGTCCAAGGCCAGCTGCGGTTTGGGTAGCGGGTCACTGGGTGCGTCGCCCCGGCGGCTGGGTTTGGATCGCAGGCCATTGGCAGTAAAAACAACCGGCGAATTTGTCGGAGGACGCAGATCTGACGCCGCCACCTACGATAGGCATCGTCACATTTCGACGACGCCTACTGCGGATACACGGTGCAATCTTATCGTTCGTGGCGCTAGCGAGCGCTGTCGCGACGACTGTTGGCCGGATGATTGGAACCGGACCGTTCGGCTTTATGCACGAGAACCCCATGGTCTGGGTAGGTCTCATCCAAGCGTACCGCCTAATGACTATTATTGCCGTACTTCTGATTCTGGGGGCCACTCACGCGAATACCAGAAAGTGGCACATCGTTGGAGCACTAGCCCACACTCCTCCTTTAATAGCAGCCTTCTCGTCATTGAATGTATTCGCATCGATGGGCGTGTTCGGAATTGTCTGGATACCGATTACGTTTCATATCTCAGTCTCGAAACGTTCGCCGCGCTTTATCCTCAACGGAGATAACACGCAGCAATTTGTTAGGCGCTGTGACGGCGCTGTAGCGCGTACTTCTGCGTGGAATAGCGACTACCAGCCGAGAACCTTGGCGAAGATGAGCGGTGCCACAATCGTGGCGTCGGATTCGATGATGAACTTTGGTGTATCGATGTTCAACTTGCCCCAGGTGATTTTCTCATTGGGCACGGCGCCGGAGTACGATCCGAAGCTGGTTGTCGAATCGCTGATCTGACAGAAATAGCCCCACTCCGGCACAGGCGTAGAAACCACGTCCTGATTTAGCATGGGCACAACGCAAATGGGGAAATCGCCTGCTATCCCGCCGCCGATCTGGAAAAACCCGATGGACGAATCCTGCGACGTTCCGCGATACCATTCCGCCAGCGCGATCATATATTCGATGCCGGAGCGAACCGTATGCACACCGGCAATCGCACCTGTAATGCAGCGCGCGGCATAGATATTTCCCAACGTCGAATCCTCCCAGCCGGGCACAAAAATCGGGAGATCCTTGTGCGCCGCGGCAATCATCCAACTGTCCGCCGGATCGATTTCGTAAAACTTCTTAAGCCGGCATTCCCGCAAGATCGTATAGAAAAATTCGTGGGGAAATTTTCGCTCCTTCTTTTTCGAGGCGCTCACCCATTCTTCCAGCACGATGTGCTCAATCCG
>JBKPRQ010000126.1:0-6655 GCA_046734635.1 Verrucomicrobiota bacterium | reverse complement strand
AGACCTTCGTTGTCTGCGTTTGTTTTTTGGTCCGGTTTTTAACGAGGCCAACGAACCATCCTCGACATGCCGTCTGCACTTCCAACGATGAGTCGAAGCCAGTACGCCCCCTTTTTTGTGCTTGAACAAATACCTCTTTTTGCAGTCTTATGCAACAGTTCCGCAAGACCCGCAGAGGTGCGGCTCCAAAGAGAAATTCTGGGAATGGCAATTGACATAACAGCTCGATCCTTGGCCGACACGCAACAGGCGGATATGGCTTCCGGTGAGGCGGTCCGGCCCGGGGAGCTGTCCGACCTGCCGGAGAAGTCTGTCCCGCTGTCGCGATTCCTGCGCCGCTCGTTGCGGTGGACGCGGCGGAACTTCAGTAGTCGCGCGAAGCTGCTTTCAGGCGGTGAGGTGGTTATTTTGTCAGCGCCAAAAAGCGGACGTACATGGATCCGCACATTTCTTTGCGCTTACCTATGCAAGCGTCACGGCCTTGAGTTCACGCTGCAGCCCGGGCGATACGATCATCCGGGATTTCCCCGGGTAATATTCTCCCACGATCGTTTTGAGCATCGAACGAAAGGCAATCGCTGGGACCGCTTGCGCGGCAAATACCTCGTTCCTAGAGGAGAACTTCGAAAAGCTAAGATTGTCCTGCTCGTGCGGGATCCCCGGGATTGTTTCGTCTCTTTGTATTTACAGATGACTCGGCGTGATCCCAGCGCGGATGCAGCGTTGAAGCAAAAATCGGTCAGTGAGCTCTTGCGCGATAAGAAATTTGGAATCCGCGGCATCGTCTGCGCAATGAACGACTGGCTCGACGAATTCTCAGGGCGAAAGGATTTCATAATTATCCGGTACGAAGCGTTGCGCGCCTCTCCAGCGGAACATTTTCGGGACCTGCTTGCCGTGGTCGGCGAAACGACGCCGGACGTGTCTATTTTTCAGGAGGCGCTTGAGTTTTCTCGCTTTGAAAACATGCAAAAATTAGAAGCAGCCGGGGGTTTCGATTCGAAAATCCTGCATCCGGGTGACGTACGCGACCCGGAGTCGTTCAAAGTGCGTCGCGGAAAAGTAGGGGGTTACCGGGAGTATTTGTCGGCCGAGGACCTGAAATATGCCGGGGATGCATTGATGGAGCTTGATCCTCACTTTAGCTACAACGCCTGAGAAAGCCCAAGGCGTAAAAGTCCCAAAGACACCGACCGTAGGTCGAAAATCGAAGCCGGACCACGCAAGCCCAAACCGGCGCTCAATTCCGATTTGGAGACGAACTATGAAAATAAAAATAACAGCAACTGTCGGGATCTTGCTGCTTTGGGTGTCGCTTGTCGCGGCGCAAGAGAAGACGACGGTTCGATTCGGGCATTTTCCAAACATCACTCATGCACAAGGCGTAATCGCACACGCGCTCTCGCGGCAAGGCAAAGGTTGGTTCGAAAAAAGCCTCGGACCGAATGTCGAGATTCAATGGTTTACCTACAATGCTGGGCCATCGGCGATGGAAGCGATGTTTGCTGGATCGCTCGATGTTACCTATGTGGGTCCGAGTCCTGCGCTCAACGCGTACTTCAAATCGAACGGTGAAGAGATTCGCGTAATCTCCGGTGCGGCCAATGCCGGCGCAGCCCTTGTGGTAAAAGCCGATTCGCCCATCAAAGCGCCTGCAGATTTTCGCGGAAAGAAAATTGCTACGCCACAACTCGGCAACACGCAGGACGTTTCCTGCCGGGCGTGGTTGAAAGCGAACGGTTTCAAAATCACACTAACGGGCGGCGACGTCCTGGTAATCCCCACGGCGAATCCGGATCAGCTCGGACTTTTTCAACGCGGCGGAGTTGATGCTGTTTGGACAGTCGAGCCGTGGGTGACTCGTCTGGAACGTGATGCGAAGGCGCGCGTTTTCCTCGAAGACAAGGACACGATCACGACCTGGCTTGTTTCCAGTGTGAAGTTCCTGCGTGACCGACGCGACTTGGCAAAGAAAATTGCGGAGGCAAACGTGGAATTAACAAAGTGGATTCAGCAAAACGAAGCAGAAGCACAAAAGTTATTAATCGAAGAATTGAAGGCCGAGACACGGGCTGACTTTCCGCCAGACGCTGTGGCGCAAGCGTGGAAGCGGATAGAATTCACCAGTGAAGTGTCCCGCGATTTGATTGCGAAATCGGTACGAGATGGAAAGGAGGCAGGTTTCTTAAAAGGCTCGACAGACACGTCGAAGCTAATCGAAGCTCCGTAATGCAACGAGCTGGCCGCCACCGCTCCTCGGCGACCGAAGAGCTAGAGATCATCGCGCCCTCGAAGCTCGCCATCGAGAACGTGTCAAAGAATTTTCAAAGCGCATCCGGTCCGGTGCTGGCGTTGGATCGAGTAAGCCTGAACGTCGCGGAAGGCGAATTCGTTTGTCTTGTCGGCGCGAGTGGGTGTGGGAAAACGACGTTGCTCAACATCATTGCTGGTCTGGAGAAACCGGATTCCGGAACCGTACTCGCTGACGGAAAACCGGTGACAGGGCCCGGCCGTGAACGGCTTGTGATGTTTCAGGAACCCGCGCTTTTCCCGTGGCTCGATGTTTTTGGAAACGTTCTTTTTGGACTTAAGCTCAAGCCGAATCTGACAAACAAGGACCGCCGGGATGTGGCGAAATATTATCTCGAACTCGTTGGTTTGAGTCGGTTTGACCACGCAAACATTCATGAACTTTCCGGGGGAATGAAGCAGCGCGTCTCGCTGGCTCGCGCGCTCGCGCCGAATCCCCGTGTCTTGCTTATGGACGAACCGTTCGCGGCGCTTGACGCTCTCACTCGCGAACAGCTTTACGGCGACATTCAGGAGATTTGGAAAGCACGTCGTAAGACCATCGTCTTTGTCACGCACAATGTTCGTGAAGCGGCATGTCTGGGTGACCGCGTTCTGCTTTTTTCGCCGCATCCCGGTCGGGTCCAGGAGGAATTCGTCGTGGACCTGCCGCGACCGCGTGACATCAACAGCGTTGATCTTGCTGCTTATGCCACGCGAATTACAAAAGCTCTGAAGAACGTTGGCCAAGCTGAGACTGTTGCTACCAAATGAAACGATTTCTTCTCGCTGCTGCATTTTTTGCGCTTCTCGTCTTGCTCTGGGAAGCAGCGTATCGCGCAAAAATTTGGTCGCCTGTGTTGCTGCCATCTCCCGGGCAAGTTGTCAGTTACTTGGAAGGCGCTGCAGCCGACGGAACGCTCGTGAGAGCGACCGTGATTACAATGCGGCGCCTGCTGATGGGGTACGTCATAGGGGTGGTGTTGGGACTTCCTCTCGGACTCCTGACGGCGCGTTGGAAACTGTTTGGCGATACAATCGGAACTCTTGCTCTGGGTTTACAAACATTGCCCAGTGTCTGCTGGGTGCCTCTGGCGCTGTTGTGGTTTGGTCAGACAGAAGCGGCGATGCTTTTCGTGGTGGTGATGGGAACTCTCTGGTCCGTCATCATCGCAACCGAAACGGGTGTGCGTAACGTTCCGCCGATTTATCGGCGCGCGGCTTTAACCATGGGATCCAAGCGATTGCATATGTGGTTCAAAGTCATCCTGCCTGCGGCGCTTCCCTTCATCGTCAGCGGAATGAAGCAAGGATGGGCTTTTGCCTGGCGCTCCCTGATGGCTGCCGAGATTTTCGTGACCATCCTGACTGGTTTTGGTCTTGGCCAGCTTCTCCACTATGGTCGCGAGCTGAGTGCCATGGAGCAGGTCATTGGGATTATGATTATTATCGTCGTGATCGGTTTGCTAGCCGATAAAATTTTCTTTTCACCGTTCGAAAAATTTCTGCATCGGCGCTGGGGGACGAGCCAGGCATGAGACATAAAAAAGCGCGTATCTCGGCGCAACGCGAGGTGCGCATCACCAACAAACTTGGATTGCACGCGCGTCCGGCTGCACAATTCGTCAAGCGCGTGAGAAGTTTTCGATCGGAAATCTGGGTGGTAAAAGACAGCAAGCGCTATTCCGCCTCAAGTCTTATTGACGTTCTACGTGCTAATCTCGATTGCGGTGCGACGGCCACAATCGAAGCACACGGCGTTGATGCAGACCAGGCCCTGGAGGAATTGGAGAAGTTACTCGCAGAATTCCACGAAAAGGAGACCGACTAGCGCCCAGAATAAGAGACTAGCGCAAAGGCCGCGCCACGAGAATTCCGCTGTCCGAGCCGTAGCGATAAAGATACTTCGACAGCTGTGAGTCCACCACCACGCGGCCGTAATTGCTGGGTGACGAAGCATGCATGAAGTGCAGGACGCCGTCACTTGTGCGTAATGCCAGTCCCACATGTGCGGTCGAATGGAGGCCGTTCCTCTCTCGCGAAATCACGCCGATAATATCGCCGCTGCGTAGTTTCGATTCAATTCCTGCGACTTTGCTTTTCGGAATTTCGTAGAGCGGCCGCGACGAAACATTCGCTTCCATTCGCGCGAGCGGACCGAGCAAAGAACGATTCGCGGCCAGATAACGATAATGTCGCCAGCCGGTGCTCATCTCCCGTGCGGAATGTGGCACGCTGCGTCCGCCCAGGTCGCGGGTCAGATCTTCAACAAGGCCGCGCCGATTATTATCGTACAACCAGTCTTCCAGGTAATGCAGGCGCGAAAGATAATCGCCAGTGCACTCTCCGCCGCGGTATCGATCCATCTCGATGTAATGCAGCAGCCGTTCCGGAGTCCAGTTCGATTCCGGTTCGTTCAGCATTCGGGCGAAACCGAGCGCGATCTCAAAAAAGGTCCAGCAATCCATTCCCTGAAAATTTACTGACGCCGACTCAATCCGGTTGTCGATTTCGAGAGTGAAGTGTTTGTATCGCGTTCCCACTAACGCCTGTCCTACCGCGGCGGTCCGTTCCCCAATTGACAGAGTCTTCCAGTTCCCGGCTTTGGCCTTTGCGACCAATCGATTAAACTGGTCCTGTCCTTTGAAGACAGTTCCAAACGGCAGGCGCGATTCCGATGCGAACGCGATTGAACAAAGCAAAAACAGGGGAACCAATACCTTCCAACTTCGCATAAGGGGCACAAATCAAAGCCGAAACGGATGAAGTGACAAGGGTTAAAAAGCTTACAAAGTCAAAACGTTAAAAGGGTGCATGATCGCCGGGCTGACCTTGTCTGGTAACTTTTTAACCCTTTTAACTTTTTCACTGTCTCATATCCTTTAAAGCTGTGCCAATTCGCTTCCCAAAGAAGAGCCGGAGAAACATTGTTCGCCAATCGGAGGACGGCGCCGTTGCCAAGCGTTCCACCCGGGTACGACTGCGTCCACGAGCCGACTGGCATAAGCGCAATTTTCTCACCAGCGTCCTGATTCCGTCCCTTTTTGTTAAACGAGCGGGTGATCAGGCGCCGCGGCCTCCGCAATTCCCAAAAATTCGCGAAGGGGAAATTTGTATTACGTGGATCGGCCACGCGTCATTTCTTGTTCAGACCCACGAAGTCATCGTTCTGATCGATCCAAATTGGTCGAAGTGGCTCAAGGTAATCAAGCGCCTGAAGCAACCGGGTTTCGAAATTCATCATTTGCCATCGATCGATTTTGTACTGGTTACGCATGCTCATTTCGATCATCTCGACCGGCGCACCCTACGGCGCGTGGCGTCCGATCAGCCGATCGTTGTGCCAATGGGCGTGGGAAATCTGGTGCACGATCTCGGTTTTCGCATCGTGCACGAGCTCGATTACTGGCAAACGGTGGAGCTGGGTCCGCTCAAAATTTCGCTTACGCCTTGTCATCACTGGGGGGCGCGGTTTCTGGCAGACTTGCATCGCGACTTTGGCGGATTTGTCATCGCGGCGAACGGTCGAACAATTTTTCACTGTGGCGATAGCGCTTACTTTCCTGGCTTTAGAGAAATCGGTAACCGCTATCCGATCGAAATTGCTCTGCTTCCCATTGGTGCTTACGAACCGCCAACGGGCCGCGAAGTTCACATGAACCCAGAAGAAGCGGTTAAGGCCTTTCTCGAACTTGGCGCCAGGACTCTGATTCCGATGCATTACGGAACATTTCGCCTCGGCTTTGAACCGCTGCACGAGCCGCCTCAACGTTTACTGAAATCCGCACAGGAACAGGGTATTGAAGACAAGGTTCTTGTGATGACCGAGGGAAAACCGGTTGTCTTATGAAGGAGAAAACGCCCAACGCTCAACGCCCAACGTCCAACGCCGAATTGAAACGCGTTAAAGTGCCGGTAATTGAGTGGGCTGCAGATGGCGTCCGGGTTAATGAGCTGCCGAACGCAAATTATGGCGTAACTCCTCGGCCGCGGCACTACGATCTTGAGGACCGACTGCTCGACTTTGCGGTTAGCATTGTCGAGTTGACCGATTCCTTCCCGAATACGAGGGCTGGAAATCACATCGGGGGTCAACTTCTGCGGTGCGGAACGTCCCCTCTTTCCAATCATGGTGAGGTTGAAGCAGCAGAATCACGAAAAGATTTTATTCATAAGTTGCGAATCTGCTTGAAAGAATTGCGTGAAACGAGGCGTTGGCTTCGACTGGCTGGTCGCTTGAAAAAGCTGGAAGCCGTCGCGGCGCTTCCTGTCTGCCTCAGTGAAATCGACGAGCTCATCAAAATCTTTGCAGCCAGCATTCGGACGGCTGAAAAGAATGCAAAATGATCACGCGCCATTCAGAATT
>JBKPRQ010000125.1:0-7677 GCA_046734635.1 Verrucomicrobiota bacterium | reverse complement strand
CCGATTTGTCTGTCGCTCACTCCCGCTCGCTCCACCGCTACCCTTGCGGCTTGACCGGACATGTCGCGGCTCCCCGGCCGCTCCATTCTACAAAGAGATTCACTTACTCTCTTTGGAACCGATCTCTATAAGCCGTTTGGTGAGGAAGACGAGTCCGGCCATCTGGACCCATTCGGAAACGATATTGCCCACGACTTGGCCCCATTTGCTGTCGACGTTCATTCGTAGGAACAAAATCGTCCAGCCGATGCCGGTAACGATGATAAAAATCAGGAGCGAATGCCGGTGCAATGTATTCAACCAGGCGGGGCGCTCTTTTCCTTTCACGGGTCGGCTCTCGGCTGAGCCGATTTCGTAGAGAAATTTTGTACCTAGAATAATGACGACCGAACCGCTCCAGTCGGCGATGGCGTTTCCAAAAAATGCGCCCAAATGCGTTTTCGGATCGGACATACGGTAACCTAATATCCAGACAATCAGGAGGCCGACCGCGACCAAGCTTAGCGAGTGGCGGTAAAGAAAGCTATGTTTGCGGCGGGTTTTCAAAGGCAGAATTAAGAATGGAGCTGAAGGGGATCAGCGACATAGAACACGCCGCGATCGGGCATCGCGCGGGTAGACGGTAACGCAGCTAGGGAAGCTGGCGCGAGCACGAAGGCCGTGCGAGTGATCAAGGTAAAGTGACGAGGGTAGGAGCGAGTAAGCCGGGAGGCGAGCGAACGGAGCCGCGGGGACGCGAGCGACATAGATGGGCAAACCGACATGGAAGGTAAAGCCGCGATGGGTAGCGGCGAGCGAGCTGGGAAGCGAACGAGTTTCACATGGGCGGGAGCCCATAGAGTCAGTTTCAATTAAGAATAGATGAAAGCAATCAGGGTTAAAGAATTTGGTGGTCCGGAAGTTCTTCAATTGGAAGAAGTGCCGACGCCGCAGCCGGGTTCAAATGAAGTGCTTGTTCGGATGCACGCGATCGGAGTTAACCCGGTGGAGACTTACATTCGTGCGGGAAAATATTCGCGACTGCCGCAGTTGCCCTACACGCCGGGTAACGATGGCTCGGGCGCGATTGAGCAGGTTGGTCCTGGCGTCACCGAATTTAAACCCGGCGATCGTGTTTACACTGGGGGATCAGTCAGCGGGACATATGCCGAGTTTGCGTTGTGCAAAACCGAGCAAGTTCATCCGTTGCCGGCAAATATTTCTTTCGCACAAGGCGCGGCCATGGGCACGCCGTACGCGACGGCGTACCGCGGAATGATTCAGCGCGCCGAGGCCAGGCCCGGCGAGACGGTGTTGGTGCACGGCGCGAGCGGCGGGGTCGGGATGGCAGCGGTGCAACTGGCGCGCGCTCGCGGTCTGCGCGTGTTCGGTACCGCAGGCAGTGCTGAGGGACTCAAGCGCGCGCGCGAACAGGGCGCGCACGAAGTGTTCGATCATCGCGCGCCTGATCATTTCGAGCAGATCCTGAACGCGACCGGCGGACGTGGCGTTGATGTGATTGTGGAATTGCTCGCAAACGTAAATCTTGGAAAAGATCTGACCATTCTCGCAAAGGGCGGTCGTGTCGCGATTATCGGGAGCCGCGGCCGAGTGGAGATCGATCCACGCGACACGATGCAGCGCGATGTCGATCTACGCGGAATGGTGTTACCGAACACGCCACCAGAAGAAATGGCGAGTATTCACGCCGCGCTCGTGGCCGGTTTGGAAAACGGGACGTTGCGCCCAGTGATCGGCAAAGAATTTCCGATGGCCGACGCAGCCGAGGCGCATCGCGCGGTTATGGAGCCGGGAGCTGTGGGGAAGATTGTGCTACGCACAAGTCAGAAGTAAGAAGGAAGAATTAAGAAGAGGGTCAATTGAAGTCTGAGGGAAGAAGCAAAGGTCAAAACTTAAGAGGGTCTTCTTTCGATCGTTTTATGATTGTAACAAAAATCGCGATTAGCTCATCGCATTCTTGCCAAACACCTGAAAGTTTATCCTTCGCGACAATTTTTCCATCGACGAGAAGTTCGAGCCAATAGGCGGTCTCCTCGAGCTCGCGTTTGTATCGGGCTGCATTACTAGTTTTTAACCCCGTCAGTTTTCCCTTCCTGATTCTTAATTCATACTTCTAACGTTTCGAACCCATGGAATTGCATCAGTTGCGTTACTTCGTCGCTGTGGCGGATGAAGGAAGCTTTTCGCGCGCGGCCGCCAAGGTGCGCGTCGCTCAACCGTCGCTCAGTCAACAAATTCGGAAATTGGAAGCGGAGCTGGGTCAGCGGTTGTTCGATCGCTTGCCGCGGTCAGTCGTCCTGACTGAAGCCGGCCGTTGTTTGATCGATTACGCGCGGCAAATCCTGGCCTCGATCGGTGATGCTCGTCGCTGTGTGGATGAGCTCAAGGGCGAGATTGCCGGCAAGGTTGCGGTGGGTGCGATTCCCACCATCGCGCCCTATGTGCTGCCGGAATTGGTCGTGACGTTCCAGGAACACTACCCGGAAGTGACACTGGAGATCGTGGAAGACGTGACTGACGGCATTACTCGACGAATCGAAATCGGCGAACTGGACGTTGCGCTCGCGTCCACTTGCCAGCCAAGTCCAACTTTGCGCCGCGAATCTCTCGGCACCGAACCGTTGCTAACGCTGGTGCCGGAAAAACATCCGCTGGCAAAGAAGGATTTCGTGGAATTCGACGATCTTAAATCGCAAAGATTTTTACTTCTTCACGAGATGCATTGCCTGTCGCAACAGGTGAACCACCTGCTCGAGTCGCGTCGTCTTCGGCCGGAGATCGCGCTTGCCGGCAGCCAGCTCAGCACGATTGCAAACATGGTAGCAGCCTCAATCGGCATTTCAATTGTGCCTCAAATGATGGTGAAGCATCATGCCACACCGGGATGCGTCAGCGTGCCGTTCGCTCCGCCGGTTCCTGAGCGGGAACTCAATTTTCTTTCGAATCCGCTCCGGTATCAGAGCAAAGCCGCCGCAGCGTTCCGTGAGGAAGCTGCGGCTGCCTTGTCAGCAAAGGATTCGTCGGTCACTCCTGCTGTGCAGGAGTGAAATTCTTATCGCATTTTTTCCAGCGCGGCGACTACCAGCGATAGCATCGGCCAGACGGCAAGAATCAGGATTAGTCCAAAGCCGGCAAACTCGGGCAAGTAATGAGGGTGCGCCCTGTGCACGTATCGTTCCTCGAGGAACCGCGAAATTCGCTGTCCAATCGGCATTCTAGTTTCCATGTGTCTTATTCTCCTCTATGTGTTGTTGGTTTTTTATAAAAGTGAAGTGAAAGGCCCACGGCTGTCGGGATCCCTTCTGAGAACGTCAACGTTCTAACGGCGTGTTGCAGATGACCCGGAATCTTGCCGGGTGGATCCGCCAACGATGTTCCAGAACTGGTCGTTTCCCCTGGTGACTCCCATCCCTAAACCCGAACCGTTCACACAATCAACTGGCCACAGCCTGGCCGCCGTTTGAAAGACTTTATGCGTCTAGTCGCCATAGGTTTTGCCTATTGAACGCGAATTTATGAATTAAGAGGTAAGAATGGAGCGAATGGGATGAGCGACATCGAAGGTAAAACGATGAGGGTAGGAGCGAGAACGGAGCAGCGGGGCGCTTGCGACGTAGATGGGCAAACCGAGAGGTCGAAACTGTGCGGGAGCACATAAGTCAAAGCGCGGGCAGCGAACGAGTTTCAACTAAGAATTAAGAAGGCGGAACCTAGGAAATATCGAGCATCGTCCCGCGGCACTTTGAGCTGCGGCAATGGCAGGCAAATTTCTTTTTTGATTCTTCCGTGATCGGTTCGTCGATTTCCAGCGCGTAATCGTAAAAGAGTTCCTCGCCGGCTACGATGACGCGAACCGCATCGATGAAAATGCGGTCGTCTTCTTCGACGGCTTCGCAGTTGGGATCGCAGGAGTGATTGATCCAGCGGGCGTTGTTTCCACCAATCTGGGGGTTGATCACTTCTCCGTTGTCCAGGCCAAAATTGAATGTGTGTGGATCGTTCTCGTCGTTGGGAGCGGCTTCCCACGAAACGCGTTGCCCAGTGTACTCGATAATGCGAGTGCTTTTCGGAATTAACTGCAGGGCGTAAACACCGCGACCGTGCACGTTGGAGGTGCGAACCGCGATCCGTACGTTTCGCTTTCGGGTTTTGCGTTTCTTTGCCATCTAATAAACAAGTAAGAAGTGAGAAGTAAGAATTAAGAATTAGGAATTGGAAGGATGGGAAGGAAAAATTGAGAAGAATGAATGGAGAAGGAGAAAATAATGAAACCGGAAGAACGTATACGCCTTGAATCGATCGACGCGATTTTGCAATCCGAGAATGTTCGCGAACAGATTCGCCCAATTATCGAACGCGTCCGCGCGGAGCTGGCCCGGAACAGCAAGG
This sequence comes from Verrucomicrobiota bacterium, assembly GCA_046734635.1. GTDB lineage: Bacteria > Verrucomicrobiota > Verrucomicrobiia > Chthoniobacterales > UBA10450 > Udaeobacter. The sequence goes on along the minus strand of JBKPRQ010000125.1, from coordinate 3,288 downwards.
CGGTCATGACGTGGGAACCTGTTCCTTTAGCGGTTTTCGGTCGCGCGTTACCCGGTGAGATTCGATCTGCCTGGGTATTTGTTTTGCGCGCGGGCGTTGACACTGGAGCGGAACGCCATCCGAACAGTCATCAACGAATGATGACTTTCGACGGGAGCGGCGATATGAAAACCGGGGAGCCAGGGCAGTGGAAATCAAATGTGTTGATCGGCGATCCTGAGGCGGCACTGGAACAGCGCTGGATTTCGATTCCGCAGAATGCCTGGCATCGCCCCGTAGTCGGCAAGGACGCTGACTGGACAGTCGTTTCGTTCCACACCGTTTTGGCGGAGGAACTGATTGAAGAAAAATTGGATGACAGTACCAAAGATGGGACGAAGCAGATGAAGTATCTGGATCGGAATTAAAAGGATCATCTGACTGATATATGAAGCACCTTCTTACTATTGCGTTGATGGTTGTCACAGGCTTGACCTCGGCTTGGGGATACCTGGGCGATGGCTCCGACCGAATCGAAGGTTTATACGGTAATCTGGTTCAGCGACAGTTGCGCGATGACGGAACTGTCAGCGTCCTCTACCACAAGGACCGATACCTTTACGTTGTGACCTTTGCCCACGGCCGGAGCATTTCCGAAAGTTATTCTCGTATGAATGGCAAGGATTTGTCTGAAAAGGAGATCGCAAAATTTCTGAAACTAAATGCCGCTGGTGGGACATGGATTCCTGCCAATACGTCGAAAGAACGACGCTTCAAAAGAACCGACAACGGAGCCGAGGCGACGTACGGAATCGCGAGCGGACATCGGGCACTGACAGTGCGAGACCTTCGTGGCAAAGACCTGCAGCGCGGTGAGTGATTCGTGATTAGCGATCGACGGGCGTCGGCGCGTGCGCGAAAAAGATCGTCATCGCTTGGACTGGCTGTTAGCCTCTGGGCTTAACCAAAAAAGCCTATGTTACACATCATTTGGTACATTATTGTCGGCTTCATCGTCGGGCTAATCGCACGCGCGGTTATGCCGGGCGTACAACATCTCGGGTTGATCATGACGACCCTGCTCGGCGTCGGTGGCTCGATTGTCGGCGGACTGATTGGCCGTCTGTTTTCCAAGCCGGAACCCGGCGCCACGTTTCATCCGGCGGGGTTCATTCTGTCGATCATCGGCGCGATTATTTTGCTTTTTATTTGGGGAAGATTATCGCCGGCCTAACGAATGGCGGTATTTTCGTCCTCGTTCGCAGCAAGAGGGCGTAGCAGTAGGAAGTTGCTGAGCAGCCGACTAAACTCGCTCAGGGCGCCGCTCCCAACGGGGTCTTCCGCAGCACCAATGCGGCGATGATTCCCACAACGAAAAAGCCGACGATCTGAATAAGCATGTAGCTGGCGATATAAACCGTGGGAAAGCCGTACCAGTTCCAATAGGAAACGTTGGTGGCTATCGCGGCGAGGATCCCGGCTACTAAAATGAAGCCAACCCGGCCAGCGAAACTTCTGATGCCGGTCTGTGCAAGCAGAAACACCACAAGAATCGCTTCGACTAATTGGGTGACGAATTCGATTCCAAGCGCTTTGCCAAATTTGAACGGACGGCCTGGCGCATGATACATGAGAATACCAGAAGGATTCGCCGCGACCTTTTCGTCCATGTGTTTCATCGCTTCACTCTTTTCCTGTCGGCTTGCGTTCTTGCCGACGCCCATTCCAGGAAAAATGTAAAGACCGGTCTGCTCGCCGATATTGCTTTGCATTGTACTGAGGACAGCTGATTCATTCGGAATTTCGGCGACGCCGGCTTCGCCCAAAGGCAAGGCCATGTGCGCGATTGCTGTCCAGATGAACATGGCGATGGCGCCGAGAAGAGCTGCGAGAAGAATTTTCATGGGCGGAAGGATGAAGAGCGGAGGAGGGATTTGGAAGGAAAAATTGGGATGCCGACCGTCCGCGGGTCAGACACATTACAAAACTTTAATGTAAAAAGTCTTGACCCCTTTTTCGCTATTAAGACAAGCTAAGTTTTCTTGCACCGGGACGTTACTCGATCCTCCACTCCGAGTTGCCGGAACTTCAGCATCAAAAAAAACACATGAAAACTCCACGTTTTATCACGGGTAACCGTTTTGTCTCGCATCTGCGCATGGCAGGTGTTGTAATACTAATGTCCGCAGCGGCGGCAATGGCCGTCGTCGCGGTGAAACCGTCCGGTCTGTTGTTTTCCACGAACAACAAAAACGCGATTAACAAACTCAAACAGGCGCGCGCTCAATTCCTTCGAAATAAATTAGCGTTGCCTGGCCCTGAACGAGAGGGCGGTCCAAGCGCTGCTGCCGAACAAGCGTACGCGATTCGCGCGGCCGGCGGCGCATACGTTCCATTTACATTGACACGAAACGCGCAAAGAGATTGGAGCAATGTCAAAGCGAGGTCCAGCCATTCGCCTCTTGTAGGGGGAAGCTGGACTCTAGTGGGACCGAGCACGACAAATTTTCCTAACGTTCTGACTTTCAGCGGAGCGGCCTATACGACTTCCGGCCGCATCACCGCGCTGGCAGTCGATCCAGCTTGCACAAATAGGAGATGCCGAGTTTGGGCCGCAGCAGCAGGCGGCGGAATCTGGCGTACGGATAACGCGCTTTCGAACAGTGGTGTTGGCTGGACGTTTGTCTCTGGCAGCTTCGCAACCAATGCGATTGGAACTCTTACTTATGATGCAGCGCACAACACGCTGTATGCTGGCACCGGTGAGCCAAACGCTTCGGGTGATTCGGAGGCTGGCTTCGGAGTTTACAAGTCAACTGATGGCGGCAATTCCTGGACGCATCTTGCGGCAAACACAACTGTCCCTCAAGGTGCAGGCGTTGATTGCACTTGCGCCATCGGATCCGGCGGCTTTCAGCAAGCTCCTGCTTATACCGGTCCTGCGTTCGATGGCCGTTCAATTTCCTCTGTTGTTATCGATCCCAGCAATCCGAACATCATGTATGTGTCGTCCGCGCGCGGAGTGCGCGGTGTAAGCTCGGTTACGGGTGGTGCCGTAACCCTTGCTCCTGGTCTGCCTCCGTATGGATTGTGGAAGTCCACCGATGGAGGAACAAACTTCACGCTCCTAAATTACCAAGACGTTTGCTTGAATCCTACACTTCCAAATGGCGCTGGAATCATCCAGGCAAGTTTTGGCTCGACGCGCGGGGTCCACGAAACGGCGCTTGATCCGAATTCCGCAAGTATTGTCTACGCGGCCCCGTTCCCGGCGAATAACATCTGCCCACCCAACAGTGGAGGTGGCGT
>JBKPRQ010000124.1:0-13259 GCA_046734635.1 Verrucomicrobiota bacterium | reverse complement strand
GGCAGCACCCAATGAAAGCTCTGCTGAATCGCGATGAGCGCCCGTGCTGTACGATCAAGAACACACCTGGAAAGAAAAACAGTGCCGCTATGACGAGAATCTCCCACGGATTGTTCTTCGAGCGCACAGACCCCACCATCTAACGAGAACAAGCTCAGCCGCGGCTACCGGCAGCGAGGCTGAAAATCTCCTGGACTGTCTTAATCATAAAAAACGTGAACGCACAACGGGTAGCCGTCGGCTGCAGCGCTTGGTTAGATCGTTCATGTGGCAAAGACACTGAACTCAGTGACGGGATCGGGCCAAGCGGCATCTCCGTATGTGTTAGCCCTCAAGCACCGATGCAATGCCATGCCGAACGAATAGAACGAATCCTGCGCCGTGCTCCAACTGCGGAATCGCGGCGCCCACCCCCGTAACTTCGGTGCTCGGTACGTCCCGTCGCACCGGAGCGTCAACTGGAAGGGAGAAGTTAGTGAAGAAGCCAACGCCCGTAAATTTACGGCTGGCGACTTCGAGGTGGGCGAGCTGCTCGCGCAATGTGGTGAAAGGCTCGCCTTGTTTGTCGAGAAGCTTATCCAAGACAGCTGATTCAAGCGGTGTCAGGTCGGCACTCACGATCTAACGAGAAGTAGACCGAATTTTCCTATCTAATCCAAGCGTCTTAATCACTTCTCGCGAAATACGAGCGCGCCGTTTTTGGCATCAACCTGGACGGTCTGACCTTCGCGGACTTTGCCTTCGAGAATGTCAATCGAGAGCGGGTCGAGAATTTCTTTTTGAATGGTGCGTCGCAGTGGACGCGCGCCGTAAACGGGATCGTAGCCTTCGCGTGCCAGTAGTTCCTTGGCTGAATCGGAAAGCTTGAGCGTGATCTTTTGTTGCTCGAGACGCTTCGACAAGCGGCCGAGCTGGATCTCGACGATCTTTTTCAATTCGTCCTCACTCAGTCGGTCGAAAATGATGATTTCATCGACGCGATTGAGAAATTCGGGACGGAAATGCGCCCTCAGCGCGTCCGTCACGAGTCGCCGGCGCGCTTCTTTCGATTCTTCCTCAATGATGTATTGAGAACCGATGTTCGAGGTCATGATGATAACAGTGTTCTTGAAATCGACAGTTCTCCCCTGCCCGTCCGTGATGCGTCCGTCGTCGAGCACCTGCAGCAAGACGTTGAACACATCTGCGTGCGCTTTTTCGATCTCGTCAAAAAGGACCACCGAGTACGGTTTGCGCCGGACGGCTTCGGAAAGTTGGCCGCCTTCCTCGTAACCGACGTATCCCGGCGGCGCCCCGATCAAACGGGCGACCGTGTGTTTCTCCATGTATTCGCTCATGTCGATCCGGACCATGGCGTTCTCGTCGTCGAACAAAAATTCGGCGAGCGCGCGAGACAACTCGGTTTTGCCAACTCCTGTTGGCCCGAGAAAAATGAATGAGCCGAGGGGACGATTTGGGTCCTGCAATCCTGCGCGCGCTCGGCGCACTGCGTTAGAGACGGCCTTGATTGCTTCATCCTGGCCGACTACGCGCAGGTGCAAATGCTGTTCGAGTTTGACCAGTTTCTCACGCTCGCCTTCCTGCAATCGCGAGACAGGAATGTGCGTCCAGCTCGAAACAACTTCGGCGATGTCTTCTTCGGTTACTTCTTCCCGAAGCAAAGTAGGTGCTTTACTCTTCGCAGCTTTTGCTGTGGCATCGGCCAGTTTCTTTTCGAGCTCCGGGATGCGTCCGTACTGAATCTCGCTCGCTTTGGCCAGTTCCCCGCGACGCTGTGCGCGCTCGAGCTCGGTGCGAAGTTGATCGAGCTCTTCCTTCCACTTCCTTTGCTCTTCAAGGACTGCTTTCTCTTTCTGCCACTCCGCTTTGAGCGCACCCGATTTTTCTTTTAACTCGGCCAGTTCCTTCTCGAGCTTCTTCAAACGCTCCTTGCTCGCGGCGTCTTTCTCTTTCTTGAGCGCCTGTCGCTCCATTTCATGCTGCATGACCTCGCGCTCGATCACATCAATCTCCGTCGGCATGGAATCGAGCTCGATCTTTAGACGCGATGCCGCTTCATCCACCAGGTCGATCGCTTTGTCGGGCAGAAACCGGTCGGTGATGTAACGCTGCGACAGCACTGCCGCAGCCACGAGCGCGCTGTCAGTAATGCGCACGCCATGGTGCACTTCGTAGCGCTCCTTTAGTCCACGGAGAATGGCGATCGTGTCTTCCACGGTCGGCTCATTCACCAACACCGGCTGGAAACGCCGTTCCAACGCCGCGTCCTTCTCGATGTATTTGCGGTACTCATCGATCGTGGTCGCGCCGATGGTGCGCAGCTCGCCGCGCGCCAGCATCGGCTTGAGCATGTTCGATGCATCGACCGAACCTTCCGCTGCGCCTGCGCCAACGATGGTGTGCAGCTCGTCGATGAACAAAATGATCTGGCCCTGCGAATCGGTTACCTCTTTCAAGAACGCTTTCAGGCGATCCTCGAACTCACCGCGAAACTTTGCGCCCGCAACCATCGCACCGATGTCCATTGCAATGACTTGTTTGTTCTTCAACGAATCCGGCACATCGCCGCTGATGATTCGCCGCGCCAGGCCTTCCACGATTGCTGTCTTGCCCACGCCCGGATCGCCGATGAGCACCGGATTATTCTTTGTCCGGCGCGACAACACCTGCATGATTCGCCGGATTTCGTTGTCGCGTCCGATCACGGGGTCGATCTTTCCGCGTCGAGCCAGCTCGGTCAGGTCCCGTCCATATTTTTCCAACGTCTGATATTTGCCTTCGGGATTCTGGTCGGTCACGCGCTGAGAGCCGCGCACCTGCTGGAGCCCTTGCATGATTTTGTCGCGCGTGACGCCGGTTTCCTTGAGTATTTTTGCAGCGGGAACATTCGACCCAGCCAACGCCAGCAAGTAATGCTCGGCGCTGGTGAACTCGTCCTTCAGTTTCGACATTTCCTTCTCCGCTGAATCCAGAACGCCGCGGAGTTCGTTTGAAAGACGCACATCGGCAACGGCCCCGTGGATCTTTGGACGGCGTTCCAACTCCGAACGCAAGCGTTCGCGCAACTGATCGACGTTCGCCCCAATCTTCTCGAGAAGCGGCCTGGTGATCCCCTCGCCCTGGTCCAGAAGAGCCGAAAGAAAATGCTCGTTCGTAATTTCCGGATGATTAGCCTGCGAAGCCAAATCCTGCGCTCCCTGCACCGCTTCCTGCATCTTCTGCGTGTATTTATCGATGCGCATAGCCCAACATAGTAACACCAATCACACAGGCAATCTGCATACAAACAACGGCCCGTTTCATGGACTTGCCGGTCGTTAACGGCTGGATGTGAAGTCTGTCAAAATGTCGTCATTGCCGTCAAGCGCTGCCAATCGTCTTGACGCCTTCCAATCTCAAAAGATACGCTCGACGTATTGCCATGATCGACCAGGACAAAATCACCTCCGGATTCGATGTCGAGTTCCTAATGGGCGAAGAGTACATCAAATACTTTCTACTCAGCTCAATGGAAACCGGCTCCATTCCGTGGTTTTCGGAGACCGAGGTCAAAGACGCTCAAGGCAACCACGTCCGCACAGACGCCACGGCCACTCATCCGCCTGAGGAGTTAAACGAAAAGCGTCTTTATCCCGTTCACCCCGAATTCCTCGGACACGAAAATCCGTTTCTCGATCTTCCGGAAGGCGTCCCGGCATATTCCGCCCATGCCGACGAATTTACCGTCACGTTGTTACAGGACTCTCCCGTCGGCGCCGATATCAGCCTGAAGTTATATCCGACGATTATCAATAATCTCGATCATCCGGACCAAAGAAGAATCCTTTCGAACATCCTGTCCGTAAACCTGGACCTCAAATTTGAGCTCGTATCTTCGACCGGCGCCGATGGTCTGCTGAGCAATATCGGTCTGAAGATCGAATTGCTGGATATCAACGGTCCTTTGATCGATGCCGCTGAGGGTCTTCCGCCAGACGACGATGGCAATCCCGTTTTTTCAAAGGCCGACACATTGGCTTCCATGAAAGAGCAGGTGGACAGGACCGTGGATTTTTCCGTTGCCGGAGGCGGAACAATTGCGGCGATTGCTTTAAAGAAATTTTTCGCCGATGACGAAACGCCGAATGCGATCGGGATTTATATCAACCTGGTGTTGCAAAACGGCCCGAAAAGCACGGACCTGTTGCCCGATCGTGGCAATGTAGACGACGCACAAAACTTTTTGCCGAAAGACTCTCGGATGGCTTTCGGTTTCGCGCGCGAAACTTATCGGCGGCTCGGTGACGATCTGTTCCAAAAAATGGCAGTCCTAAAGGAAGGATCTACCGATGAATTTGAATATCCGTTGCTCCAGGACGGAGAAAAGAAGGGAAAGATCAAGGGCATCAGTGTTCGTCCGGAAATTCGAATCCCGCCAGGACCGGGCGGCAACCCGACTTTCACTAATGTCCTGGTTATCGACGTACACGGAGAGTACGAGATAGAGAACTTCTTCGACCCCGACTTCCATTTCTTGATCAGGCTCGTCCCAATTCAAAATAATGGCTTGCTTGATTTCGATCTGGATTTTGACCTGCAACTAAGCGCTCTGGGTCAAATCGTCGTCTTTTTTCTGGAAACCGTGATCACGGTCCTACTGCCGAAACTCGGATTGTCTCTGTTGTTCGCCACTATTCTTATCATCAAAATCATCGAGAAAGTCGGCGAAGATGCCGCCGCAGGGGTGATTCAATCGGAACTCGATAAGACATCGTTCCTGGACACGCTTCCCAACAAATTGACCGTGGAAAAAAGGCGCTGGGATCCGTTGTATTTCACGACGCACCGTGTGGAGGCCGCTGTAGACGACCTTGTGGTCAACAACTCCGGCTTTGCCTTTAGCGCCAACGATCTCTTCATTGGCAAAAAATTTGAACCATTGAATGACATGGTCATCCGCGCCCCAACCCGGGACGATGCAGGCGCTGTAAATGGTCTCTTGTACCGCGCCAAGGACTTGCAGCCGTTTATCGAGACTGATCTCAAGTTCATTTTTCCCGCGGTCGATCGAATGCCTTACGTCGAACGGCTCGATCCCGAGGGCGACATCGAATCGTTCCGCGTGTCGCTTACCATCGACCAAGTCAAGGACCGATTGGCAAGCGAAAACAAAGGCGCAAAAGACAAGCACCTGGAGAAAATTCAATACGTGCCCAAGAAGGTGCACGTGATCAAACATCAGATTCACAAGATGCTCGCTGTTTCGTTAACCGAGATTGCGGAAATTGAGCCACTCACGCGAAGACTGCTTCGAACCGAGATACGGACGCAAAAGGGGGCTGTCTTCCGCCAGGAAGCAATAGACGAACTGCAACAAGAACTGGGCCGACCTCCCACCGAGGATGAGATCACCGCCCGTGTTAATTTCAAACTGGACCAGGCTGTTGCCATCGCTTTCCCCAGCAGACTCAAGATCGAACTGGACAAGAGAATGAAATTCGAGCTTGAACCGTTTGAGTTTGCCGACTTGCAGAAAAACAAATTTCTGACTCTTGGCCTGGGCAAGCTCGACATCATCACGATGCACAAGGACGGAAAAGTGACTGTGTATTACCGAGACCATGAGCAGCCTTTCGAACCGCACGTTGATCAGAGCGACAATCTGTTAAATCTGCCGAAATACGTATCGGCATCGTGACCTATTTCTAGTCTCAGCGATAACTATCGCGTCCGTTGACGCATCTTCTGGTACCGCTGGCGATCCGCGTCTCGCGGGCAATGAAGCTGCTGCATGAGCATGCGTAGAAGCATGAGCATCAGTAAGAACACCGGCGTTTGACACAAACGTCTCTACAACGATGAGTGTTTGCGATGGACGAGAAAGAAAAATGGGTTGGACTCAAAGCGCTCGCGCTTTTGCGGCAGGGGCCGTTTCGCCGTTACATCATCGGCTCGGTGATTTCCGACAGCGGCACGTGGATGCAGATGATGGCACAGAGCTGGGTCCTGAGCGGCCTCACGAACAAGGCGATCCTGCTCGGCCTGGTGAATTTCGCCGCTGGTTTGCCCGCGCTGCTGCTGGCGCCAATGGCTGGTTCGCTCGCGGATAAATGGGACAAACGCAAGATCCTAGTCGCAACGCAGATTGTGCAGATCATTTTCGCGGTCGCTTTGGGATTTTTGATTATGAGCGGGCACATTCAGATCTGGCATATTATTTTTTTTGCGTTTTTGCTGGGCGTTGCGTTCTCCTACGAAATGCCGGCGATCTCTGCGCTTGTCCCTGAGCTAGTGAAGCGTGATGAGATCGCAGCGGCCGTGGCCCTTGATCGTTCTGTGTTTCATGGATCGCGTCTGATCGGTCCATCACTGGCTGGATTCTTCGTCGCATGGTGGGGCGCAGCAGCGGCATTTTTCACAAACGCGTTTTCGTTTGTGGCGCTCATCATTGCCCTCATCTCTCTTCCGAAGCGCCCAATTGGAACGCCCGAGGAAGAAGAACAACGCCGCAGCGGTTTCCGCGAAGGTTTTCGATATGTCTGTTCAAATCGGATTGTTCTGTCACTGATCGCGCTAATCGCCTTGAACACGATCTTCGTTTTTCCAGCTATCTCAGTAATGTTGCCGCTTTATGTGCGCGATATTCTTCATCTGGGTGCGCAAAGCATGGGGGGGCTTATGGCGGTATCAGGTAGCGGCGCTTTCCTTGGCTCGATCGGATTGCTGAGCGTGGCGCGCGAACACCGTCTGAAATTCATGAGCGGAAACGTGATCGCCATTGCTGTGGGAGTTTTTCTCATGTCATGGTCACAAAGTTTTTGGCTTACGGCGTGTGCGATGGGGGCCATTGCCATCGCGCTATCCATGAACTTCGGTCTGACCAACACCATCGTACAGGAGCAGGCACCAGCGCACCTGCGCGGCCGCGTCTCGGCAGTCGTAGGTATGAGCTTTTTCGGCTTAATGCCAATTGCCGGGCTGATCGCGCCCGGTTTCTCCGATTTGATTGGGATGAGGACGACGCTTGGCATCGCCTCGGTGATTTACGGAATCGGTGCAGCCTCAGTTTTGAGTCTTGCCGGTCGCCACGTTTGCGACAGTCCCGTTTCGCCCGCGCCCGAGCCTGAGATCGAGCCGGTCTGCTAAATTATAGAGGTGGCGTCACGACACGCCCTACAGTTTCGTTAGGCCGATGATTTCGTTCTCCACTTGTTGGAACTCCAAACGCCATACCACCGGCGAGGCGATGCTGCGTGAAATCAAGACCAAGCTTGGATTCGAGTTCATTGAATTGGACCACAGTGTCCATGGACGGCTGAGGCCAGGAATCCAAAAAATATTCGATGCCGGAGAAATCCGCTTCAGCAGTCTGGCGGCTTTGCCCGACGGCTACAAATTTTCCGATGCGTCAATCGAGGAACGCGAACGCGCCGTAACCCATGCGTTTCAGGCGATTGATCTCGCAGCGCAATTAAACGCGCCGTTTGTCATATTGCATTTGGGAAAGATGAACATGCCACCAATCACCGATCGTTTGATTGCGATGGCAAAAGCCGGCGAATATTTGTCGCGCGAATATGTGAGGACGAAAATCACTGCAGTGCAGGAACGGGAAAAGAACGCTTCTGAATGCCTGGAGCGCGTGAAGAATTGCCTCCTCCGCGTCATCGGTTATGCCGCTCCGAAAAATATCAGGATTGGTGTGGAAGCGCAGCGCAATTATGAACAAATTCCAACTGAGCGGGAATTATCCGAGCTACTCGAAGAGATCAATTCCCCGAATCTGGGTTACTGGCATGATTTTGGTCACGCTCAGGTCAAAGAGAATCTGGCATTTATCGATCACGCCGAGTGGCTGCGCACGGTCGGACGGCGCACGTTTGGCTGCCACGTGCAAGACTGCATCTGGCCCGCGCGAGAGGGCCAACTACCCTTTACCGGAGGCGTCGATTTTGAGAAACTTGTTCCGCTCCTTCCCACGAACTGCTTATTTGTTTGGCAGATGAACCCGAATAAGACAGCCGATACAATTCTCGACTCAGTCCAAATGTGGAAGGAACGCTTCGGCGAATGAAAAAAATCCTGATCACTCTTTTCCAGCTCAGCGTCACCGTTGCGGTGCTTTACTGGGTCTATCACGATCCGAATAAGCGCGCGCAGATGGTCGAAGCGATTCGAAACGCTCAATATCGCTGGGTCGCACTGGGCATTCTGACATACGTAGTCGTGGAAGTTGCCGCGGCCTTTCGCTGGCACGTTTTGCTAAAGGTCCAAAAGATTCACCTGAGTCTCCCTCGCCTCTCGGGTTTGTTCTTTATCGGGATGTTTTACAATCAGTTTCTCCCAGGAGGCACCGGCGGCGATATCATGAAAAGCTATTACCTGCTGAAGGAGACTCCGGACAAAAAAGCGGGCGCATTGCTCGCCGTCGTGTTTGATCGTTTCATTGGTCTTGTTGCTCTGGTTGCCCTTACAGTCACTCTCATCGGATTGCGGTACGATTTTCTCGCGCAAACCGCTGAGACGCGAAATTTGCTGTGGTTGTTGCTCTTTCTTCTCGGCACATCGGTCCTGACGTTGGTGGCCACGTTTGTAATCAGCGGATTCAACCTGTTCCATTCATTGCCGGAGAAGTTCCCTGGCCGCGATAAACTGATCGAAATTTCCGCAGCCTACCATCTTTACGCGCATCATTGGCGCGCGACGCTGGTTGCGTTTGGAGCATCTCTCGTGGCGCACCTTGCCACCTTCGCCACTTTTCTCTGTGCCGCTTACGCGTTGGGCGCACCAGTACCGGTAGTCAACTTCTTTGCCGTCATGCCGGTGGAACGAACGATCTCTGCGTTACCCATCAGTTTCGCAGGAATTGGTCTTCGTGAAAAAGTTTTGCAGATCATGCTCAGCGGCCTTTGTGGAGTACCGGAGGCAAAGGCCATTCTTATCGGTTCGCTTAGCTTTCTCATCATTCTTGTCTGCTGCCTCCCGGGCGCGCTCGTTTATCTGTTTTACAAGCCGAGCGGCGCAGTCGGACGCGTGAAAATGCGCGAGATGGAACATGAAGTCATCGCGTTGGAACATGAGATAGGCGAAGCCGAGTAACATGGGAAAACGTCGAACGCCCAACTTCCAACGCCCAACGCTCAACTATCTGAATTGAACATTGTACGTTGGACGTTGAGCGTTGGGCGTTGAAAATCCTTTGATGAAGCAGAAGCTCAAGCGCCCACTCGTCGTTGCCACTTTCGCCATGACAGTTGACGGCAAGGTTACCACCAAGAATTTGTCGCCAGTCGATTTCACGTCACGTGAAGACAAGTTGCATTTGTTTCGGCAGCGCGCTGCGGCCGATGCCGTATTACTAGGCCATACCAGTCTAACGCGTGACAATGTTCGGCTCGGCCTGCCGGCTGATATGCAGGAAACCAGAGTGAAGCGCGGTCAAAGCCGCTGTCCGTTACGCGTGATTATTTCCAATGAAGGCAGGATCGACCATCGCCTGAAAATCTTTCAGTCGAATGTCTCGCCGATCATTATTTTTTCTACCAAACGGATGCCGCAGAAATATCAGCGGGCTTTGGAGAAACGCGCGGCCCTGCACCTTGGTAATTCAAAGCATGTCGATCTTGCCGGCATGCTGGAAACACTGCGCAAGAGATACAAAGTTCGCACAGTCGCATGCGAAGGCGGGCCAACGCTCTTTCGGTCGTTATTGGAACAAGGCCTCGTCGATCGGCTCAATCTAACTATCGCGCCTTTTATGTTCGGCGGAGCAAAGGCCCCGACGCTGACAGGTCTGGGCGCGAAATTCTTGCCTGCCAGTGTGCATTGTTCGTTGAAGGATATGCGCACCGTCGGCGACGAGTGCTTTCTGAATTATCGACTCAAGCATCGGCAACGGCGCCGGAAATAGGCGTTTTGCGTCGGGGACGCGGCACTAGTTCGCCTTCACAGTTAGGGCAAACCAACTTCATCTCCTCGGCGCAACTCGCGCAAAAAGTGCATTCGTAGCTACAAATGTAAGCGACTCCGCTCGGTGCAAGAGTCGCTCCGCATTTTTCACATACGCTTTTAAGCTCGAGCGCCATCTTCTATTTCTACGAAGCGCCTCAAATTGTTCAACAACGTAGTCCGAACTGCTCAGTTTTTAGCGTGTGACGACTTACTGCTTTGTGTACGATCGCGGCGTTTCTCGGAGGAATCGACGTGCTCAATCCAATAAGATGCTTCATAGCGATCGGACTTGTGCTTGCGTTGCAAACGGCGAGATCGATTGCTGCCGACACAGAGTGGGAGCGGACCGTGCTGCCGCGTCCGCCTCAGCCGTTTGAAGGCGTAGCCAAGCGTACGCTGGAAGGATCTGTAGCGGCCTTTACCACGCCAGTGAAGGCTCCGCCCAATGCGCCGAACGTCCTGCTTGTCTTGATTGATGACGCAGGGTTCGGCAATCCATCCGCGTTCGGTGGGCCCGTTGCGACACCTACGTTCGACAAACTGGCAGCCGAGGGACTTCGCTACAATCGATTCCACGTTACGGCGCTCTGTTCGCCGACACGCGCGGCGTTGTTGTCTGGCCGAAATCATCACGCGGTGGGATTCGGCTCGATCTGTGAGTTGATCGGCGGCTGGCCGGGCTACAGCACGAACTGGCCAACAAGCGCCGCTTCCATTGCAAAGATTCTTCAAGGCAATGGTTATAACACTGCCGCCATCGGCAAGTGGCATCTTACCCCCGATTCGCAACAGGGCCCGGCCGGTCCCTTTGATCGTTGGCCCAACGGGCTCGGCTTCGATTATTTCTACGGTTTTCTCGGCGGGGAAAGCGGTCAGTTCGATCCGGTGCTTGCAGAGAATAACAGCATCATCGGGGTGCCAACGGAGAAGAACTTCTATCTAAACGACGCGATGGTCCAACACTCCGTTACCTGGATTCGCGACCAAAAAGCGCAGTCGCCGGACAAACCTTTCTTCCTCTACTTCTCAACCGGGACGAGTCATGCGCCGCACCAGGTCCCAAAAGAATGGAGCGACAAGTATAAGGGCAAGTTCGACCAGGGCTGGGACAGGTTGCGCGAAGAAACCTTTGCGCGGCAGAAGCAGCTAGGTGTGATCCCGGCTAACGCCAAGCTCACCGCTCGCGACCCAGCGTTTCCGGCCTGGGATAGCACACCGCCGGAAGTTAAGAAACTGTATGCGCATCAGATGGAAGTGTACGCCGGTTATCAAGAAAACGCAGACCACGCCGTTGGGCGCGTCGTGCAAGCGATTGAAGACATGGGCCTCGCTGATAACACGCTAATTATTTACATCTTTGGGGACAATGGCGCGAGCATGGAAGGAACGGAAAGCGGGACATTCAACGAAATGACTACGCTGAACGGCGTACCCCTTACGACCGATCAGCAACTAAAAGCAATCAAAGCCTACGGCGGTCTGGACAAATGGGGTGGCCCGGATATGGCTCCGCATTACGCGGCTGCGTGGGCGTGGGCGGGTAACACGCCATTCAAGTGGGGGAAGCAGGTAGCTTCGCATCTTGGTGGCATTCGTAACCCAATGGTCATTGCCTGGCCAAAACGCATCAAGGACAAAGGCGGTCTCCGAAGTCAGTTCACTCATTGTACCGATATCGCCCCGACCATTCTCGAAGCCGCCGGTCTGCCAGAGCCAAAGGAAGTGAACGGCGTAGCCCAGATACCGATGCAGGGCGTAAGTTTTCTTTCCACGTTCGATAATGCGAACGCACCCTCGCGACACACGCAACAGTACTTCGAGATTTTGGGAAATCGCGCAATGTACAAGGACGGTTGGCTGGCCTGTTGGCGACTGGATCGAATCCCGTGGAAAATTGATCCTGAAACACTTTCACGATTCGCACCGGGAAAGTGGAACCCCGATCAGGACAAATGTGAGTTGTACAATCTGGACGAGGATTTCTCGCAGGCCGACGACGTCGCCGACAAGTATCCGGACAAGGTGCGCGAACTAACGGCGCTTTTCTGGGCCGAGGCCGAGAAATATCAGGTACTGCCGTTACTTGGAGAGATGGCAACGGTGTGGGGCTTTCCAAAAGGTTTACCAGACCAGACGAAGTTTACCTATTACAACGGAACAGAAAACATCTCGTCAGGAATGATTCCTCCGATTTACAATCGTTCCTATACCATCACCGCAGATTTAGTTAATCCCGGCCGACCGGGCCTTGGACTTCGTCCTGGATTGGCTGGTGTAATTGTCGCGGAAGCCAGCTTTCTTGGTGGTTTCTCACTCTATGTCGAAAACGGTTACCTCAAGCACACCTATAGCCTGCTCGGTCTGAAACTGGATACCATCGCTTCACACGATGCGTTGCCCGAGGGCAAAGTGAATGTGCGTTACGAGTTCGTCGCGGATAAGCCCGGCGAGTTCGGCACCGGTGGCACAAGCCGACTTTTCATCAATGGCAAACAGCAGGCTGAAGCAAAAATGGAGCATAGCGTGCCGTTCCGGTTCGCCTCGTATGCCGGAATGGATATTGGAACCGATAATGGTTTGCCAGTCGTTCCAAAATTCGAATACACCAAGATACTACCGAAGTATTTCAGAGGAACGATTGAAAAGGTCGAGTTCGACCTTGGACCTGCGAAACTTAGTGCACAGGAACTGCGGCAAATATACCTCGAGCGCTTTGCAAACGCCGTGCGAAATTGAGGGAGCGAGAGTTACTTGAGGTGGGTCATCTCGCGAAGTAGTAGGTCATCGTGAAGTTGATCTCGAACTTCTTGGCGCCGCCGTTGAGCGGCTTTTCCAGCGTAGCACTCAGGACGAGCGGAACATTTGAGAGCCGTTTGGCGACGCCTGTGCTTAATGTGTGAATCCATCGGTCACCCGCTTCAAAATCGATTTTCGTCTTGTACTTCGCAAAGGCGGACCAATCGTACGGAAGGATAATCGTGCCCGGCAGAGACAACTCAAGATAGCGTTGTGGCGCGACGTTATGTTGTTCGGCAATGGTATAATTATATTCCGCATTGAAGGTCAACGTCAGCCAGTGTGTAAAATCATGCGCAACCCCCCAACCCGGCTTTAAACGCCAGACCTTTTCAGCCAACGCAGGATCCGAGGCCGTATCGGTGTGTAACTCGATGCCGCCAGCCGTGCGCCAGGTATTGTTTAAACGAAAAGCAGTGCCTGTTCCAACCTCGACATCGCCGAGACCAATTATGTCAGCATGGCCGGATGCTTCATCGCTTCGCTCCCAAGCGAATGGTAACTTTAGCCGAACACCCCAGTCTTCCCAACCG
>JBKPRQ010000123.1:0-14023 GCA_046734635.1 Verrucomicrobiota bacterium | reverse complement strand
GTCTACCTTCACGTGACCCCTCACTGGCTCACCTGGTTCGATCGAAGGTTCGAGCATTGGCACCTTGAGCGGCTGCTAAGTGGCCGACAGAAATGGGAAGCCTACCGGATCTGGATCAAGACAGCCTTTGCGCCTTTTCTCCGAGAAACGCTGTGCGATCCGCAAGCCGGTTACACGCAATTCTTTGATTATCAGACCACACGAAAAATGGTCGAGCGTCACATAGCAGGCACCCACAATTACCTCGAGGAAATCAACAAGGCTCTAACCGTCCAACTGATTTTCTCGTCTTTGCTGAAAGCATGATAGCCTCCGAGAAACAGCAGATAGTGGAAGGTAAATCTGACGTGGGTGCGCATTGGAAGACGGCCTGCCATGTCCAATCTCACTTGGAGGAAGATCATGCGACAGGGAGGGCCATTCGTAGCGCTGCGAATCCAATCGAGGTTTGCCTTCTTACCGGTGGTGATGACAGGCCCTACGCGCTCGGTATGGCCTCCACTCTAGCGAGTAGAGCTATTAACGTAGATTTCATCGGCAGCAATAAACTAGACGCACCTGAGTTACACCGCTCACCGCGCATAGCGTTTCTGAATCTGCGTGGCGATCAGAGCGAAGATGCCCCTTTTCGTCGCAAATTCGTTCGGATCATCACCTACTATGTTCGGCTCTTAAAATATGTCTTACGAGCGCGGCCGAGGATTTTTCACATCCTCTGGAATAACAAATTTGAGCACTTCGATCGAACTCTGTTGATGTTCTATTACCGTCTTTTCGGGAAACGAATTGTCTTCACGGCGCACAACGTCAATACGCGCAAGCGGGATGGACGCGACAGTTGGGTCAACCGGCTTTCATTAGGTATCTAATATCGGCTCTGTCACCACATTTTGGTGCATACCCCCGCGATGAAAGATGAACTGATAAGCGATTTCAGGATTCCGTCACAACGAGTTACCGTCATTCCTTTTGGGATAAATAACACTTGCCCATCTACTGCACTTGGGCGCCAGGAAGCGCGAGAACGTCTTGGTCTCGGCCCGACCGAGAAGGTCCTCCTTTTCTTTGGTCAGATTGCACCTTACAAGGGCCTTGAATACTTGGTCTCTGCTTTTAGCGAGCTCGCTAAACAAGATCCCGCCTACCGGCTTCTTATCGCCGGCAAGGTCAAGAAGGGCCACTCGGTCTACTGGAAAGGCATTCAAAGCACAATTGAGGCAAGCGCAATTGGCAGACGAGTGCTTACAAGAATCGAACACGTTCCTGACAAGGAAGTCGAAAGGTACTTCAAGGCAGCCGATGTCGTGGTAATCCCGTACGTCGAGATCTTTCAAAGCGGCGTCCCATTCTTGAGCTACAGTTTCGGGCTACCTGTAATCGCCACGGAGGTTGGCTCGCTGCGAGACGACATTGTCGAAGGCGAAACGGGATTTCTTTGTCGACCAAAGAACTCCGTCGACCTGGCTAGAACAATCTCCACTTATTTCGCCAGTGACTTATATCGAGACCTGGAGGCGCGCCGCAGACGAATCCAAGCGTTTGCAAATCAACGCTACTCGTGGGAGCGCGTGGGAGAGATTCTGGATGGGGTTTATAGGCGAGTTCTTGCGATGACCCACCCGCGCTGACTCATTAGAGCTCTACATGGCGACTTACGATTATGCGGTAGTTGGCGGAGGCATTGTAGGCCTTTCTACTGCGATGCAGTTGGCCCAACAATGTCCTCACGCCCGGATCGTGATGCTGGAAAAAGAAGCGTCACCAGCCCAACATCAAACAGGTAGAAATTCAGGTGTTATTCACTCCGGTATCTACTACAAGCCAGGCAGTTACAAGGCGAGATTCGCAAAGGCTGGATCAAGTTCCATGGTAGACTTCTGCCGAGAGCACGACATTCCGCATGAGGTCTGCGGTAAAGTGATCGTCGCTACGCGGGAAGAGGAGCTCCAAGGGTTGGACAAGCTCTTCCAACGCGGCCAGCAAAATGGTTTGGCCGTTAGAAAAATCTCGCCCGAAGAGTTAAAGGAAATCGAACCACACGTTCGTTGTGTTGGCGGCATTCTTGTGCCAACGACTGGCATTACGAATTACCGCAAGGTATCGCAGACATACCTGGAATTTTTTCTGGAACGAGGCGGCGAGGTGATGTTCGAGAATGAAGTCCGACAGATTACACACCGCGGCCCAACCCATTTCATTGAAACTACTAAAGGCGAATACGAGGCGAAGTTCCTCATTAATTGTGCTGGCCTTTACAGCGATCGTGTAACTCGCCTCGCCGGCCAGGATCCTGGCGTGAAGATTGTTCCGTTCCGTGGTGAATATTACGAACTCGCTCCGAACCAACGTCATCTCGTAAAAACATTGATTTATCCGGTCCCGAATCCCGACTTTCCGTTTCTGGGTGTGCATTTCACCAAGATGATCGATGGCTCGGTTCATTGCGGCCCGAACGCCGTGCTGGCCTTCAAGCGAGAGGGTTACAAAAAAACGGATTTCGATCTGCGCGATTTTTGCGAAACCATGTCGTATGGCGGTTTCTGGAGGCTCGCCCGCAAGAATTTCGGGGAAGGAATGAAGGAGATCTATCGATCCATAAGCAAAGCCGCTTTTGTGCGCAGTCTTCAGCAACTCATCCCGGAAGTGCAAGCCGCAGACCTCGTTCCGTGTGAGGCCGGCGTGCGAGCGCAAGCATTGCTTAACGACGGCGGTCTGGTGGATGATTTTCTCATAATACGCGGGCAAAATGCGCTTCATGTTTGCAACGCACCGTCGCCAGCCGCCACGGCTTCCTTGGAGATTGGCAAAGCTGTCGTCGCGCAGATTCCCCAGACGTCCGCCAAAGCGACCGCAATCATGGTGTGACGGGCATTTCTGGCACAAAACACCATCGGAAATGCGTATGATTTTAGCTTTTCTGGAACTTCGCTTCCCCATTCCCGTAGAAACAGACGACCAGAGGTGGAACTGTCTGCTTTTTAGCCGGATTATCAGCCTAAGTTTCGAATAGCTAGGTCCCGGACAGAAACCGTATGAGATTACTTCTTACAGGGCATAGGGGTTATATTGGGGCCGTCGCAGGATCGGTATTTCGTTCCGCCGGTCACGAAGTCGTCGGGCTCGACACAGATTTGTATGAAGGGGCCGATTTTGGGGCGCCTTTTCCGAAGATCCCGGAAGTTCGCAAAGACATCCGGAACCTGACGACCGCTGATCTTGAGGGTTTCGATGCCGTTTTTCATCTTGCGGCGCTCTCGAACGATCCACTGGGCAACCTGGATTCCGATCTAACCTACAGTATCAATCATCGCGCCTCAGTGCACCTCGCGGAGTTGGCAAAGCGGGCCGGGGTCAAACGTTTCGTCTTTTCGTCCTCGTGCAGTACTTATGGCGCAGCGGGAGATGAGTTCCTGGACGAGACAGCTGCGCTGAACCCCGTCACGCCGTACGGCGAATCGAAGGTATTGGCCGAACGCGACATCGCGAAGCTGGCCGACGAGAATTTTTGTCCTACTTATCTTAGAAATGCCACCGCTTACGGTGCGTCGCCCCGGCTGCGTCTTGATCTGGTCCTCAACGACTTTGTAGCCGCCGCGCACACAACTGGACGGATCTACATCAAAAGCGACGGCACACCATGGCGTCCGATTGTGCATATCCGCGACATTATCGGTGCTGCCCTGGCGGTGTTGAATGCACCTGTGGACATCGTTTGCAATCAGGTTTTCAACGTCGGTAACACAGAAGAAAATTACCGGATTCGCGAGCTAGCCGATATTGTAGCGGAAGTTGTTCCAGGTTGCCGAATTGAATACGCCCCCGACGGCGGACCCGACAAGCGCTGCTATCGTGTGACCTGCAACAAAATCGAGCGCGTTCTGGGTTTCAAGACGCAATGGACAGCGCGTAAAGGTGCGCAGGAATTGTACGACAGTTATCGCCAAGCCGGACTTACCGATCAAGAACGCGGTAGCTATCTGCGGATTGCCACCATTCAAGGGCTCTTAAAAGGAGGAAAGTTGGATGCTTCCTTGCACTGGGTCCGCGCAGCGGAACAAGTGCCGGTTAGTGTGCACTAGACGCAGAAGGTATGGAGAGTCAGTAGCTATGATTTTTACTGAAACCAAACTAAAGGGAGCATTTATTATCGACATCGAGCGCCGTGAAGACTCGCGCGGCTTCTTCGCTCGAGGATTTTGTCAGCGCGAGTTCGAAGACCACGGGCTGAAGCCGGTCATTGCTCAAGGCAATATTGCACATAACCGCAAGAAGGGCACGATCCGCGGCATGCACTTCCAGTTCCCGCCGGCGGCGGAGACAAAGCTGGTCCGCTGCACACGTGGCGGGATCGTAGACATCATTGTCGATCTGCGTCCGCAAAGCCCAACTTACCTCCACCACGTTGCTGTTGAACTGACTGAAGATAACTATCGCGCCCTCTATGTGCCGGAGCGGTTTGCTCATGGTTACCAGACTCTCGAGGATAAGACTGATACCAGCTACTCAGTCGGTGAGTTTTACGCTCCCGGAACCGAAGGCGGCTTATTGTATAATGACCCTCGCCTGGCGTTGGAATGGCCACTGCCAGTAAGCGTGATTTCGGACAAGGACAAAGTCTGGAAGCCTTTGAGCGAACAAGAGAGCGAGTTGAAGGCGAGGATGAGTTTGGAGATGGAACCGGCTCATCGCTAGCATGGACTACGGACCGCATAACAGCTCCAAAACATCTAGTTGGAATTAAGTAGGCTCCGTCATTTTCGAAATCGATTTTGAGAAATACCAATGATCATTGTTGACGCTGCTCTAGAGGCTCGTGAAAAAGAGGGCCGCCCCATCCGCGTCGCGTTAATCGGTGCAGGCTTCATGTCGCACGGGCTCGCGAATCACATTGTCAATACGACACCGGGCATGCGGTTGGCAGGCGTGTACAACCGTCGTCCGGAGCGAGCGTTCGATTTGTTCAATTATGCCGGCGTCAAAGACGTAGTCTCGCCCAAGACACAGAAGGAAGCCGACCTGGCGATGAAAGAGGGCGTAGCCATCGCCACAGACGATGCTTTCTTGCTGGCTCGCTCCCCGGAAATTGATGTTCTCGTAGATGTTACTGGATCGGTGGAATTCGGGGCACGCGTGGCTTTGGAAGCGTTCCGCCACAAGAAGGACGTGGTGCTGATGAACGCGGAGATCGACGCGACGATTGGGCCAATCCTACAGACTTACGCGGCTAAACACGGCGTGATTCTATCCGCATGCGACGGCGATGAGCCGGGCGTCCAAATCAACTTGTACCGCTGGGTGAAAGGACTCGGCCTCACACCGAGGGTGATCGGTAACATCAAAGGCTTGCAGGATCCCTATCGCAACCCCACTACGCAGAAAGGCTTTGCAGAAAAGTGGGGCCAAAATCCCGCAATGGTTACAAGCTTTGCTGATGGTTCGAAAATCAGCTTCGAGCAGGCCATCGTCGCGAATGCCACCGGTTTCGTTGTGAGATCCCGTGGCATGTCTCGTGGCATGGAGTACAAGGACGACGTCATGAAGATCGGCAAGCTTTATGACATTGACCAGGTGCGCAAGCTTGGGGGCATCATCGACTATGTAGTCGGCACGCCTTTAACAAAGGTCTATGTGCTGGCGGAGCACCCTGATCCGAAACAACAGCATTATCTCAATCTCTACAAGATGGGAGATGGCCCGTTGTATTCCTTCTTCACTCCCTATCACCTGGTTCACTTCGAAGTGCCGTCCGCGATTGCTCGCGTGGTTTTATTTCGCGATCACCTCGCCAAGCCACTCGGTGGCCCGGTCGTCGAAGTATGCGCCTGTGCCAAGCGCGATTTGAAGGCGGGTGAAACGCTCGATGACTACGGCATGTACATGACCTATGGCGAAGCGGTAAACGCCGACGAGATGTGTCGTATGAAGTACCTCCCTGAGGGCTTGGTCGAAGGTTGTGTATTGAAACACGATATTCCGAAGGACACCGTTATTACGTACGATGATATTTCACTTCCTCCAGGACGCCTGGCAGATCAGCTTCGCGCCGAACAATATCGCATGTTCCGCGGCGAAACCTGGTTGGAAGAGTTAGAACTCGTTCATGCGTGACGAGATTCTCTTTGGCGGCCAGTAACACACCTTCCTCGCGCCTTACGAGACGCCGCTCGAGAATGACAACCTCTTTACGGTGATAACAAAGGAAAAAACATGAAAGTCGTTCTATTTTGTGGTGGATTGGGAATGCGTATCCGTGACTCGGAAGACATTCCGAAGCCCATGGTCCACATCGGCCAGCGGCCAGTCCTCTGGCACGTGATGAAGTATTATGCTCACTACGGACATAAGGATTTTGTCTTATGTCTGGGCTATAAAGCGGAAGCTATCAAAAATTACTTCCTGAATTACAACGAATGCGCTTCAAACGATTTCGTCCTATCGGGAGGTGGCAAGAATCTGGAACTCATCAACAGCGACATTCACGACTGGCGAATTACCTTCGCCGATACCGGAATTAGTTCCAATATCGGCATGAGATTGAAAGCCGTGCAAAAGTACCTTGAAGGGGAAGAAGAGTTCCTGGCCAACTATAGCGATGGCCTTACTGATCTTCCACTTGGCCAACAGATCGATCACTTTCACGAGCAGAACAAGATTGCCAGCTTTTTGTGCGTTCGCCCCAATCTCAGTTATCACACGGTATCCGTTTCACGCGACAACGGCAGCCTGGTCAGCGATATTCATCCCATTACCAACGGCGACCTGCGCATCAATGGCGGCTTCTTCATCTTCAAAAAGCAAATCTTCGACTACATAGGCCAGAAAGAGGAACTGGTCATTGAGCCTTTCCAGCGGTTGGTGAAAGAAAAGCAACTCATCGGCTATACTTACGACGGTTTTTGGGAAAGCATGGATACCTTCAAGGACCGCCAACACCTTGAAAGCCTGGCTAGCAGCGGACTCGCCCCTTGGGAAGTGTGGAAGAACGGCAAGGCCTAGCCAGCTTCTATGTTGACTCTAGATTTGCTGCAGAACGCAACGTCCCCTCTTAAAGTTCTGTGCCTCGGGTGTCACTCAGACGACATCGAGATCGGTTGTGGAGGCACGGTCTTGCAATGGCTGTCTTCTCATAAAGACCTCGAAATTGTCTGGGTGGTTTTCAGTTCTGGAGGAAGCGAGCGTGAGAAGGAGGCTCGAGCCAGCGCGGCGTTGTTTCTGAAGCGAGCAAAGAAAAAAGAGGTAATCATCAAAGATTTCCGCGATGGCTTCTTTCCTTTCGACGGAACCAACATCAAGACTGTTTTTGAGGATGAACTAAAGAAGACGTCGCCGGATGTAATTCTCACTCACAATGGAAAGGACGCTCATCAGGACCATCGGCAGATTGCCGAGCTGACCTGGAATACCTTTCGCGATCACTTGATACTCGAATACGAGATCCCAAAATACGATGGAGATATGGGGCGGCCGAACGTATTTGTGCCTCTGAACCCGGAGGCGAGCAAAAAGAAGGTCAGCTACCTCATGGAGGCCTTTCAGTCGCAGCGCAGCAAGCGCTGGTTCCAGGAAGACATGTTTTTCTCACTGATGCGTCTACGCGGGATGGAATGCAACGCGCCCAGTGGCCATGCAGAGGCCTTTTACTGCCGCAAGTTGGTTTTGTAACAGTGAAAGATCTCAAGGAAAGGACAATCCGCGGCGGGCTGGCGAGAGTCTGCGCTCAAGGCGCGAATTTCCTCATTCGAATGGGTTCGGTCATGGTGCTGTCGCGGATGTTGAATCCAACGGACTTCGGACTCGTTGGAATGGTGACGGCCTTTACTGGAATCCTCTTTCTATTCCGAGATTTCGGGCTTTCTAGTGCTACCGTTCAACGTGACAAAGTAACCGAGGAGCAACGTTCGACGTTATTTTGGATTAATGTTCTGGTAGGTGCGGTTCTAACTATATTGACCTTGGTGTTCGCGCCGTTTGTAGTCCGGGTCTACCACGAGCCCCGACTTCTGCACATCACGATGATTCTATCCCTCGGTTTTCTGTTCAATGCCCTGGGCGTGCAACATTCAGCTCTCCTGCAACGTGAACTACGCTTCACCGCGCTGGCCGTCATCAACATTACCGCTTTGGTCGTAAGTACGCTCGTCGCCATAAGCGTCGCCAAGCTGGGCTTTACATACTGGGCTTTGGTAGCAATGGCGCTCACGCTCCCATTGGCCACGACGGTCGGCGTTTGGATCGCCGCAAGCTGGATTCCAGGCAGACCGCGGCATGCTGAAGAAATTCTCTCCATGATGCGCTTTGGTGGCACGCTCACTTTAAACAGCATCGTAACCTACGTGGCTTACAACATGGAAAAAGTTTTGTTAGGCCGCTTTTGGGGACCGGCGGTCATAGGACTCTATGGCCGCGCCTATCAATTGATCAATATTCCTACCGATAACCTCAATCAATCCATCGGCGAGGTCGCTTTCTCCGCGCTGTCGCGGATCCAAGGCGATCGACCACGCTTTAGGAATTATTTCCTAAAAGGTTATTCGCTCGTGTTGGCGATGACCATTCCCATCACTATCATGTGCGCGTTCTTTGCCGATGATCTAATTCGCATATTGCTTGGCCCACAATGGGGCGCCGCTGCGCCAATTTTCCGTTTGCTGGCTCCGACGATCCTGATCCTCGCCATGATTAATCCTTTGGCGTGGGTGATGTTCGCATTGGGACTGGTACAACGGAGTTTAAAAACGGCCCTGGTCCTCGCGCCCATCGTGATGCTTGGCTATTTGGTTGGACTTCCCTATGGGCCTAAAGGAGTAGCCCTTGGCTACTCTACGGCGATGATCTTATGGGCTATTCCCCATACGGCGTGGTGTGTGCACGGCACCGGCATTTCGCTGCGGGACATTTTGGTTACAGTGGGCCGCCCACTGCTTTCGGGTTTGGTGGGAGCTGCAATAGCATTCAGCGTCCATCACGCTTGCATTCCGCTGATGTCTCCGCTTCCCCGTGTTATCATTGCAGGCTTGGTACTTCTTGTGGTTTATGGCGTAATCCTGTTCTACGTCGTGGGACAGAGGGATCTCTACATGAACGTCTTGCAAGGGCTCAGGAAACGGTCTCTCGCGGAAGAAAAAGCCCTGGTGTCAGCGTAGGTAACGCAGCACAAACAAAACGCGGATGAATCAGTCGGCTCAACCTTTGGTAAGCATCGTTACTCCTGTGTACAACGCTGCGGAATACCTTGCCGAATGCGTCGAAAGCGTGCTGAACCAAACCTATCAAAACTGGGAATACATCATCGTAGACAATCGCAGCACCGATGGAACGTCGCAGATCGCGCATCGCTATGCTGCAAAAGATCCGCGTATTCGAGTTCACGAGAACCGCGAGTTTTTATCCGCAATTGCAAATCATAACAACGCGCTGCGCCAGATTTCTTCAGCAAGCAAATACTGTAAGATAGTTTTTGGTGACGACTGGCTCTTTCCCGAATGTCTGGAAAAGATGGTTGCGGTTGCTGAGGAGTATCCAACTGTCGGTTTGGTTAGCGCTTATGCCCTGAAAGGAAACGAAGTCGCATGGGACGGGCTGCCCTATGGCAGCCGGTTTGTGTCCGGGCGAGAGATTTGTCGCCGGCACCTTCTCGAAAAATTGTACGTATTCGGCTCCGCTACTACGGTGCTTTATCGCGCAGACTTGATCCGCGACCGCAAATCGTTTTACAACCCGGCCAATATTCATGGCGATACGGAAGTGTGTTTCGATCTTCTAAGGACGAGCGACTTCGGATTTGTTCATCAAGTTTTGACCTTCACGAGAGTTCGCCCTGCGTCACTGCGAGAAATGTCGAACGATTTGCAGACGGATCTGCCGGGAACGCTACAAACGTTGTCTGCCTATGGTCGTAGTTTTCTAAACGCTGACGAGTTCGGAACGCTCTTGCGCGAGCACGTTACGAACTACTACAGATTCCTGGGTAAGAGCTGGTTGTTAGGCCGGGATAAGAAATTCTGGACGTACCACAAGAAGCGACTCGCTGATTCCGAAGTTGGCTTTAGTCCTTTTCGATTACTTGTGGGGATGCTCACGGTAGTTGCGCAGGCGGCGCTAAGTCCCGGCGAGACTTTAACAAAGGCATTGAAAGCAAAACGCAAACGGCAAAAAACTCCGCCAGACAAGCAGCCACATTGCGATGACAATCTTGGCCTGCACCTTCACAAAGAGGAATTGTCACTATGAGGACCCGCAGCAAAACGCAGGGCTGGCGGCGAAAACCTAAAGCGGGAGACTGGGTCGAAGTCCGGAGCAAAGAGGACATTCTTGCAACGCTTGATGAAAAAGGACAGCTCGAAGGGATGCCCTTCATGCCTGAGATGTTCCGGTTTTGCGGCCAGCGCTTCCAGGTTTACAAACGCGCCCACAAAACGTGCGACACCGTTTTTCCCGTTCGTGGCCGCCGTGTCCATCGGGCCGTGCACCTCAATACCCGATGCGATGGTTCCGCGCACGGCGGTTGTCAGGCGGGTTGTCTCATCTTTTGGAAGGAGGCCTGGCTCCGGCCTGTTGATGGCAAGGCGCGCGCCACAGCTTCGGTTTCGTCAAACGGAACCGTCCCGGCAAATCCTGCACGCTGTTCAGAGTCGTGCGTCAACAAGGCTACACAACATCTCGATCCCGAAACAGGCGCGCCTGTGTACAGCTGTCAGGCGACGCAATTGCCTTACTTCACCACCGATCTGAAATCATGGGACATTCGCCAGTACATCGAAGATTACCGTTCAGGCAATGTCGGTTTGAGGCGCATCATCGCAGGCTTCGTGTATTCGGTGTACTACAATTTAAGCGAGGCCGGCATCGGCATCGGGGCGCCGATGCGATGGCTTTACGATAAGCTTGCCCCGCTGTGGACTAAAACTCGCTTTCCGAGGCATGCCGGTCCAATCCCCGCGGGACGTCCGACGCCCACGGGAACACGAAACCTGCAACCGGGTGAGGTCGTGCGCGTGAAATCTCATGAGGAAATCCTCGCCACGCTCAACGAAGAGAGCCGCAATCGTGGGCTTCGCTGGGACGCCGAAATGGTGCCCTATTGTGGCGGCACGTATCGCGTCCTGAAGCGCGTAACGAAAATTATCAATGAAAGAACTGGAAGGATGCAGGAAATTAAAAATCCCTGCATGATTCTCGATTCAGTTGTCTGTCAGTCTCGTTACAGTGCGTGTCGCATGTTTTGCCCGAGGAGCATCTACTCCTACTGGCGCGAAATTTGGCTCGATCCAGTCGAAGAGCGGCCTGCCACAGTTGAGGATGTAGCAAAGACGTCTGCTCCTGTTGCCACGCCGATGGCTGTCGAAAAATGATCATGTTTCGCTGCCTGCTAACAATCTTTGCGCGACCTCCCCAAGCGCCCGGAATTCGTGGCCGATGGCGGAGATCCCCGATCAGGATGATCGAAGCCTGCTCACGAAATATGTGGCTCGAACAGAGAAATTTGCTTGCCATGCTCCCCATTTGCGATACACCTCACGAACACCACCTCCGTGAAAACACTAGGGATCCTTCTTTTTACGGTGGCGTTGAGCAGTTTACTGCCGCGCCATGGCAACGCTGCGGTTTACAATTCCAGCGGCACCCCGGCCGATGTACAGCGCATACACAATACAGTGGCGCAGGCTGGCGACACTATCATGGTGCCATCCGGACAATTTATATGGTCAACGCCAGTGACCATCTCAAAGGCGATCAAATTGAAGGGCGCGGGGTCTGGTCGCATTATCGGTAACTCGAAATCGTCCGTTGCCATTGGCACGGGCACCAGAACGTTTGTCACTACCCGCGCCGGTCTTCCAATTTCTCCCGGGCAGGTTTTGCTCATCGGCAAGATGCCCAGCTCTCCTGGGTACCCGACAACGAACGCGCGCGGTTACTGGATGCAGGGTACGGTGACAAGCTATTCCGGTACTACATTGGTCATGAACATCACCAGCACTGGTGGAAGTGGCGCGTATCAGTTTTGGTGGATTGCAGAGCGACCGCTGACCACGATTATCAACACATACAATAACGGACACCCGGGCGATAACGGAGCTTCGCCGTTAGTCGAGATTCGGCAGAGTGCAGCGGGTTCTACCGAACTATCCGGTATCAGGTTTGTTCAAGGTGCGTCATCCGTTTCTGCCGCGACCGGTGTCGATGGAGGATGGACGGGTCCCAAAACGCTTATTCACGATTGCTGGTTTGAAACAGGGGGCGGCAGTCCCTCCGGAGCAATTTTTGCAGGCACGAATCAGGTGCTTATCTGGAATTGCTCGTTTGACGATACATGGTCGCGCCAGGCGGAGGCAATTCAGGTTGCCTTTATCGGGAACACCTCATGGTCAACGAACTCGACCATGGGGACGGCTGACGTGAACGGGGCTACCAATCTTTACGTCGAAGATTGCGATTTTCATTCTTACCTCACGGCCGTCGATTTCGATAACAACAGTCGCGTCGTGTTTCGACATAACTTGTTGGATAACTGCACGCAGGGCAATCACGGCGCTGATACCAGCACCATCGGTGTCCGGCACTTCGAGCTCTACAACAACGAACTCGTATTTGATACTTTTGGTGATTGTAACACGGAAGTCGATCTTCAATGGTTCTTTTGGGTCCGCGGTGGTACTGGCGTAATTACCGATAACATCCTGCCAAGGATTACTTCGACGTGTACCGGGACAAAAGGCAACATCCGTCTAAGCGTGCTGAATACGCGAAGGAGCAGCGGACCTTACTGTTGCTGGACTCAATATCCGGCTCCGCATCAGGTGGGACAAGGCTACGGGCCAGGCGCCGTGTTTCATCAATACACGTCACAGTGTGGCCCTTATTCCGGAGATAATTACAGCTACTACACGTATCGAGAGCCTCTTTACATCTGGAATAATACTGGGACGGCCGGGAACTTGGTAGGTTTGGATGAGGATACTGAGGACCAATGTGGACTCAACCAACACGTGCAAACCTACGTACAGGCTGGGCGCGATTACATCACCGGACCTAAACCAGGTTACCAGAAGTTCACGTATCCACATCCACTAAGGGGAGCAGCAGCAGCCACAGGTACAGGCAAAGCCGTAGTACGCGATTTTAACAGTGACGGTCACCCGGACTACGTGCTTCAGAATGCCAACACGCGTCAAACTGCAATCTGGTATTTAAACAACAATACTTATGTTAGTGGCGCTTACGGTCCGACTCTTGCGGCTGGTTGGGCACTAAGGGGGCTCGCGGATTTTAATCTTGATAGCCATTCAGATTATGCGCTGCTCGCACCTAATACGCATCAAACAGCACTTTGGTATATGTCCGGTCCGACGTTTATTGGAGGGGCTTACGGGCCGCCCCTTCCCAATGGATGGGAATTAGTAGGCACTGGCGACTTTAACGGGGATAACAAACCCGATTACGTGCTTTACGACGCCGGCACCCATCAAACAGCAGCCTGGTATCTGAATAATAACGTTCGCGTAGGCAGCGGTTTTGGGCCAACGCTTCCCGGTGGCTGGACATTGGCCGGCGTAGCGGATTTCGATGGCGATGGTCACCCAGATTATCTCTTATACTATCCAAGTTCGGGCTACACAGCCATCGGTTATCTGTCTGGACTAACACTTGTCGGTGCCGCTTGGGGACCGATTATCCCCATCGGCTGGACATTGGTAGCGACAGCCGACTTTAACGGCGACGGCAAACCGGACTACGTGCTTTACAATGCCAACAGCCGTCAAACGGCAATCTGGTATCTGAATAACAACGTTTTTGTCAGTGGCGCACTCGGCCCAACGCTCCCTGTTGGTTGGAGCCTGACGGCGCCTTGACGTCCTGCACGCGCCTTGGAACCTGACCATGGCGGTGCTTAAAGCCTGCTAGGCAGCATTCTGAACTAACGGTCTTTGGTGGTCACAGAAAGAGGCTAACGTGGAACCGTTTGTATCTATCCTAATTCCGGCTCATAACGCCGAACGGTGGCTTGCCGACTCGATTAGGT